>NZ_BCRS01000054.1 GCF_001552715.1 Mycolicibacterium vaccae NBRC 14118 = CIP 105934
ACCGTACGGCGGCACCACCTGGTCCGGCGGGGAGAAGTACGGCCACGGCGGCGGCGGCGGACCCTGCTCGTTCGGCGGCACCGGCAGCGGGAACGGCGCGTGCGGCGCCGGTCCGGGACCAGGGGTGACCCCCGGCGGCAACTGCACCGACGGAGGACCCGGATCGGGATCGACCTGCGGCGGGATGTTCGGGAACTTGTTGGGCGGCAGGATGTTACGGCCGTCCCCGATCGGCGTGCCGGCCGGGACCGGGGGTCCGCGCCACGGGTTGCTGCCGATCGGCACGTAGCCGCGGGGGTCCCGGCAGAGCTGCACCGTGGGCGCGCGCTTGCCCGGGAACTCCTGGCACGGGTAGTTGCGCGCACCGCGCACCACGCTCGGGTCGTTCTGCGGGACCTTGCAGTACAGGTCGGTGGGCAGGTCACGAAGCGTGGTGTCCGCCGGCGACCGGATCTGGGTCGCCGGGACGAACCCGGTCGCGCACGGCGGCGGATCCTGCAGGTGGATCTTGAAGTCGAGCTTGCCGCCCTCGTCGCTGGGCACGCCACCGGCCACGGTGTTCAGAGCGGCCATCAGCGCCGGGAACACCACGAGCGAGTGCTCGATCGACTTGTGGTAGATCACGCCGATCCGGCCGATGTTGGCGAGGTTGGCCGCCAGCATCGGGAACGACGGCCGGATACCGTCGAACGTCTCGTTGGCCACGGCCGCCGTCCCGGGGACAGTCTGCAGCGTGGTCCGCAGCTGCGGATCCGCCGCGGCCACCTCGGTGGTCAACCGGCCCAGCGACTCGGCCAGCGACCGGATGTCGTCCCCGCTGCGAATCTGCGCGTCCAGGAACGGACCGGCCTGATCGATGAGTTGCGTGGTCTGCGGGACGTTGGCGTTGGCCTCGTCGACCAGCAGCCGCGACGACTGGATCAGGCGGGCCAGCTCGGGGCCTGCGCCGTTGAACGCCTTGAACGCCTCGCGCAGCAGGTCCTGCAGCCGGCTGTTGCTCACGCTGCGGACCAGCGTGTCGGCCTCGGCCAGCAGTCCGGCGATGTCCTGCCCGATGGCGGTGCGGTCCATGCCGATGTCGGAGCCCTCGCGCAGCGTCGCCTCGGACGCGTCCTCCGGCGGCACCAGGTCGATGTACTGCTCGCCGATGGCGGAGACGCTCTTGACCGTCGCGGTCACGTTCTCCGGAACCGGTGTGCCGCTGTTCAACTGCATGTGCGCGACGACGCCCGTGTCGGACAGGCCGACCGACTTCACGTGGCCGACGGTGACGCCCCGGTAGGTCACGTTCGCGTTCTGGTACAGACCGCCGCCGGCGACGAAATTGGCGGTCACGTTGTAGGCGCCGATGCCGACCGCGGCAGGCACATGCAGGTAGAACAGGGCCACCGCACCGACACTGAGCACGGTGACGATCGAGAAGATCATCAGTTGCAGGCGCGTCAGACGATCCAGCATTACGGCGCCCCCTCGTGCTGTGTCGCCGTGCCCGGCGGGATCTTGAACGGATCCGCGGCCTGACCGGAGAGGTTGGCCATCGAGCCGGTGAGGAAATCGGGCGGGTTGACGACCTCACTGATCCGCTTCATGTTCGGATCCAGACCCAGCGAGGTGGTGAAGACCGACTCACCGACGCGGCGCAGCGTCAGGTCGAAGGTCGTGTACACGTTCAGGTAGTCCCCGCGCACGGCGTTGCGCAGGTACTTGTAGTGGAACGGGAACGTCGGGAGCAGTTCCAGATCCTTGATCAGGTAGTCGACGTGGTCGTTGAGTTCCTTGATGACCGGGAAGACGTCCTTGATGTCCGCGGCGAAATCGTCCTTGGTCTCGCGGAGCACCCGGGACGCGATGTTCGCGAAGCTGCGCAACGCGGTGAACGCGTCGACGATCTGGGCGCGATTGTCGTTGAGCACCGTGAGCGCCTCGGGCAGCGTGTCGAGGGTCCGGCCCAGGCTGTCCTTGCTACGGGCCAGGATCCCGGCGAACCGGTCCAGCCCCTCGACCGCGGCAATGATGTCCGCGGTCTGCCGGTCCAGCGACGCGGTCAGTTCGGCAAGCCTGGGCAACAGGCCGGCGAAGGTGCCCGACCGGCCCGCCACCGCGTTGTAGGTCTCATCGGTGATGTCCTGCAGCGCACCCAGATTGCCCTTGTTGACGACCATGCCGAGCGACGACAGCACCTGCTCGGTGGTGGGGTAGCTGCCGGTGCGGTCGATCGGGATCTCGCCGCCCTCGGCCAGCGTGCCGAAGCTGTCCTCGGGGGCGGTCAGCTCGATGTGCTGGGAACCGAGCAGTGAGGTCTGGGCGACCTTCGCCGTCGCGTTCTCCGGCAGTGTCACATTGCCGTCGAGAGACAGGGTGAGCCGGGCGAAGAAGGTGCCGTCGGGCTCCTGCACCGCTTCCACCCCCGACACACTGCCGACGGTCACGTCGTCGACCATCACCGGCGAGTTCTGCGGAAGCGTCGAGACGTCGGGCAGCTGCACCGAGATCGTGTACGACCCCGCACCGTGCCCGGCGGTGCCCGGCATGTTCAGCGAGTTCAGCCCCCCGAACTGGCAACCGGCCAGAAGCAGCGTGACCGACGAGAGTCCCAGTGCGCGGCGGATCATCGGCCCGCCTCCGCAGGTGCCGGCGCGGCCGGCGCCGGCCCCGTCGCGGGACCGCCGGCGTGCGACGTCGACGCCTCCGGTCCCTCGGCGGGAACCAGCAGTGAGGTCAGGTCGGCGTCGGGCGCCATGGTCGGCGGGGTCACGCCGGGGGCGTTCTGCCACTGCAGGTACGGCACCGGCGTCTCCGCCTTGGCCTCGGTGGCCGGTGTGTCGTAGATGATCTGCCCCTTGTAGGCGGTGATGCTGTTGATCGGGTGGAACAGCAGCGGCGGGTAGTTCATGGTGATCCGCTTGAACACCGGGCCCATCCGCTGGCGGCAGATTTCGGCGCGCTTGTAGTTGTCCGGGGTGGCCGCAGCGTCGAAGGTGCCACCGCAGATGAACTGCACGGGGTTGCCGAAGTTCGGCAGAGTGAGCAGACCGCCGACGGTGCCCTGCGCGGGGTTGTAGATGTTGTAGAAGTTGCTCAGGCCGTTCGGCGCGATGTGCAGGATCTGCTCGATGTCGTCGCTGTGCTCGGTGAGCAGGTTGGTGAAGTCGGTCAGCCGGTTGACCTGACCGATCAGCGCCTCGTTGCTCTCCCCCAGGAAGCCCCGCACGTCGGACAGCGCCTGGTTGAGGGTGCCCAGCGTCATATCGAGGTCGGTGGTGGCGTCGGCGAGCACCTGCGACACCGAGGCGACGTGGTTGGAGAACTGCACGATCTGCTCGTTGCTGTTCGACAGCGCGTCGACCAGCACCTGCAGATTGCGGATGGTGCCGAACAGGTCGGTGCGCGAATCCCCCAGTCGGCCCGCGGTCTGCGACAGCTCACGCAGTGCCCGCCGGAAGGTATCGCCGTTGCCGTCGAACGTGTCGGCGGCCTGGTTGACGAACGCGGTGAGCGGCCCCTGCACCGATCCCTGCTGCGGGCCGAGCTGGGTGCTGAGCTGGGTCAGCTGTTCCTTGACCTCGTCCCACTCGACCGGCACCGCGGTGCGGTCCAGCCCGATCTCGCCGCCATCGGCCAGCTCGCTGCCGCCCGTGTAGGCCGGTGCGAGCTGAATGAACCTGGCCGACACCAGGTTCGGCGAGATCACCAGCGCCTTCGCCTCGGCCGGGATCTTGACACCGTTGTCGATGGTCATCGTGATCTTCACGTCGCCGGCGCGGGGCTCGATCGAGTCGATCTTGCCGATCGGGACACCGACCACCCGGACGTCGTCGCCCGGGTACAGGCCGACCGCCGAGGTGAAGTACGCGATCACCTTCTGCCCGGTGCGGTTGGGCCACACCAGGTACGCCCCGACGATCAGCGTCGCGACCAGCACGCAGATCAGCGCGGTTCGCATCCAGCGGCTCCGCTGCACTGTGTTCCCTTGCGTCATGGCGACTTCGGCCTGATGATCATCCGCTCCGAGATGTAGCCACGAAGCATGTCGGACAGACTGTCGGGCAGCTTGCCCGGCTGGAAGTAGGTATCGAGCAGCACCTCGGCGATCGGCGCGGGCGGCAGACCGTAGAGGTTGATCTGGAATCCCGGTCCGGACCCGACGACCTCGCCGAGCGCGGTCGCGTACGGGGGCAGCCGCTTGAGGGCCTCGCCGATGTGTTCGCGGCGCTCGAGCAGGTTGTCCAGCACCAGGTTCAGCTTCTCCAGGGCCGGCTTGAACTCACGCCGGTTGTCGGCGACGAAACCGGACAGCTGGGTGGAGAGGTCGTCGATGCCGGCGATCAGGTTGCTCAACGCCTGACGCCGCTCGTCGAGCGCGGCGAACAGCAGGTTGCCGTCGGTGATCAGCTGGTTGACCTGACCGGCGCGCTGCGCGAGCGTGTCCGACACGTTCTTGGCATGTGCCAGAAGCTGATCCAGGGCTTCGTCACGGGCGTTGAGGCTGCGGGACAGGTTCGCGACGCCGTCGAGCGCGCTGCGCAGTTGCGGCGTGGCGTCGCGCAACGAATCCGTCAGCGTCTGCAGCGCGGTCTCGAACCTCGGCTTGTCCAGCGCGCTGACGTTCTGTCCGAGGTCCTGCAGGGCGGTGTTGAGGGTGTAGGCGGTGGTGGTGCGCCCCAGCGGGATCACCGTCGAGTCACCGCCGCCCTTGGGTGTGATGGCCAGCGACTTCTCGCCGAGCACGGTGTCGGTCTTGATCGCCACCAGCGACTGGTCCCCCACCTTGACCCCACGGTCGACGGTGAAGGTGATCTTGGCGGCGTCACCGGCCAGTTCGATGGCGCTGACCTTGCCGACCGCGATGCCCGAGATGTTCACATCGTTGCCCGGCAGGATGCCGCCGGCATCGGCGAAGTACGCCTCGTACGGCTTGCCCTGCGGGAAGAACGGCAGGGTCGAGTACCCGAAGGACACCAGCACCAGGCACGCGACCAGCACGATGCCGAAGATCCCGGTGCGCAACGGGTTCGAGTCTTCTGACCTACTCAACCTCGGCACACCTCCCCTTACTCGGATCCGGCGGTCCACCGAACGGGACCAGGATGTCGCTGCCCGCCGGGCCGTTGATCTTCAGCCGTGTCGAGCAGTAGAAGATGTTGAAGAACGAGCCGTAGGCGCCGAGCGCGTTGAGCCGCAGATAGTTCTCGGCGAGCGGCTCGATGACCTTGTTGACGTCGGCCTTGCGCTCGTCGAACCGCTGGGCGAACGGCCGGACGTTCTCGATCACACCCTGGATGGGCCTGCGGGACTCCTCCAGCATCTCGGTCAGGTCGGTCTCGGCCGAGGCCAGCGGCCCGATGGCACCGGCGATCGGATCCCGGCCCTCGGCCAGGCCGGTGATCAGTTTCTGCAACTGGTCGACGCTGGCGTTGAACTGGGCGCCCTTTTCGTCGACGGTGCCCAGCACCGTGTTCAGGTTGGTGATCACATCGCCGATGAGTTGATCGCGCGCGGCGAGGGTCTGGGTGAACGCGCTGGTGTTGGCCAGCATCGCCGACAGCGCCCCGCCCTCGCCCTGCAGCAGTTCGATGACGGCGTTGCTGATCTCGGTGACCTTGGTGCCGTCCAGACCTTTGAGCACCGGTCGGAGACCGCCGAGCAGCGCGTCCAGGTCCAGCGCCGGTTCGGTGTTGGTGACCATGCCACCCTTCGGCAGCTTGACCAGATCCCCTGGGCCCGAGGTGATCTCCAGGTACCGGTCGCCGACGAGGTTCTCGTAGCGGACCACCGCCTTGGTCGAGGTGTAGAGCTGATAGCGGTCGTTGACACTGAACGCGACGTCGACGGTGTTGTCCGGGTTGAGCTTGACGCCGTCGACCGTGCCTACCGGGACGCCGGCGATACGGACGTCCTGTCCGGCCTCCAGCCGTGACGCGTCGGTGAACGTCGCGTGGTACTTCTCCTCCGAGGCGAACCTGAACTCGCCGAAGACGACCACGAGCAGCACCGCGACCAGGAGCATCGCGACGGTGAAGATGCTGACGCTGACAATCGTCTTGTCCCGCTTCACTAGTAGTCGTCCCTTTCCGCGTAGGCGCCGTTGAACAGGAACTGCAGAGTCGAGGGTGCGTCGAACTGCAACTCGGTGTTCGGCTGGTACGGGACGTAGGCGTTGTCGGTGACCAGGAACGGTGTGTGGTACCAGGACCCGCCGTACTGCTTGCTCGGAACATCGGGCAGGCCACGGCAGTTCGGGCCGCCGGAGGCGTTGACGATCGGCAGGCTCTCCGGATACGTATAGGCCGGTGAGCCGGGCAGGAAGTTCGACGACACGAACAGGCCCGGCCTGATTCCGCCGATGATGGGCGCGAACCGGTCGGTCGCGGCGGCCGTGCCCTTGAGCGTGCAGCCGAACACCGGTGAGTATTCGGCGGCCACCTTCAGCGGGGCGCGCAACCGCTGCACCGTGGCGATGTAGTCGTCGGCGGCGGGCTCGAAGGTGGCCGTGCCGTTGTTGGCCAGCCCGGTCGCCGCCAGCAGTGCCGCGTTCAAGTTGTCCTGTTCGTCGACGATCGTCTTGCTGATCGCCGGCGCGTTCTCCAGGATCCGGACCAGGTCCGGGCCCGCGTCGCCGTAGATGTCGGCGACCGCCGCGGTGCGGCGCAGATCGTCCTGCAGCGCGGGAAGTTTCGGATTCATCTGCTCCAGGTAGGAGTTCAACCCGGACAGCAGTGCGCCGACGTCGTCACCGTTGCCGCGCAACCCTTCACCGAGCGCCGACAGCGCGGCGTTGAGGTTGATCGGGTCGATCTTGCCCAACAGGTCGGTCAGCGTCTGGAACAGCGTGTTGACCTCCAGCTGCACGCTGTCGGCCTTGACCTCGGCGCCCGGGCTCAGCGACTGGCTGTCCGGATACTCCGGGGCCAGGAACTCGACCGCCTTGGCGCCGAAGATCGTGGTGCCGCCGATGCGCACGGGGGCGTCGGCGGGGATGTAGCGCATGTCCTTGCGGTTGATGGCCAGCGTGAGCTTGGCGCCGTCACCGGCGTATTCGATCGACTCGACCTTGCCGACCTGAATTCCGCGGTACTTGACCTTGGCGTCCACGTCCATCACCAGGCCGGCCCGCGGGGAGAGCACGGTGACCTTGTCGGTCGGGGTGAATGCCGCGGTATAGGACAGGTAGGTGAAGACCACGGCCAGGAGCACCACCACAGCGAGGATCGCTGCAGCGATCCTCACGTGGCTGCGCTTGGCGTCACCGTCGGCCATCGATTTTCCTGCCTTACCCGGAGAGGTTGAAATTGCCGGACGCGCCGTAGACGGCGAGTGAGATCAACAGGACGATCGTCACGACGACGATCAGCGACGTGCGCACCGCCTGGCCCACAGCGATACCCACACCGACCGGCCCGCCCGAGGCGTTGTAGCCGTAGTAGGTGTGGACCAGCATCACCGCGATCGCCATCACGATCGCCTGCAGGAACGACCAGAGCAGATCGGTCGGGATCAGGAACGTGTTGAAGTAGTGGTCGTACAGGCCGGCGGACTGGCCGTTGATGTAGACGGTGGTGAACCGCGCGGCGAAGAACGCCGCCAGCACCGACAGCGCGTAGAGGGGCACGATCGCGATCAGTCCGGCGATCAGCCGGGTGGACACCAGATACGAGATCGAGTGCACCGCCATCGATTCGACCGCGTCGATCTCCTCCGCGACCCGCATAGCGCCCAACTGCGCGGTGGCGCCCGCGCCGATGGTGGCCGCCAGCGCGATGCCGGCGATCACCGGAGCCACGATGCGCACGTTCAGGAATGCCGAGAGGAACCCGGTGAGCGCCTCGATGCCGATGTTGCCCAGCGACGAGTAGCCCTGCACGGCGATCACACCGCCGGAGGCCAGGGTCATGAACGCAGCGACCCCGACGGTTCCGCCGATCATCACCAGAGCGCCGGTACCCATGGACATCTCGGCGATGAGCCGGATGGTCTCCTTGCGGTAGCGGGTCACCGCGTTCGGGACGTAGCGGAACGTCTCGCCGTAGAACAGCGCCTGCTCTCCGACGTTGTCCACGACCTGTGGGACCACGCGGAGCAGTCTGCGGAAGCGAATGGTGGCGTCGTAGCTCACAGCACCCTCACCCCGATGGCCGTCATGATCACGTTGATGACGAACAGGCAGATGAACGCGTAGACCACGGTCTCGTTGACCGCGTTGCCGACGCCCTTCGGGCCGCCCTTGACGGTCAGCCCGCGGTAGCAGCCCACCAGCCCGGCGACCAGGCCGAAGAGCAGCGCCTTGATCTCGGCGAGAATCAGCTCGGGCAGCCCGGTCAGGACCGTGAGCCCGTTGATGAACGATCCGGGGTTGACGCCCTGAAGGAACACCGAGAACACGTAGCCGCCGGACAGCCCGATCAGACAGACCAGCCCGTTGAGCAGCAGCGCGACGAAGGTGGACGCCAGCACGCGCGGCACGACCAGGCGCTGGATCGGATCGATGCCCAGCACGCGCATCGCGTCGATCTCCTCGCGGATGGTGCGCGCACCGAGATCGGCGCAGATCGCGGTGGCCCCCGCGCCCGCGACCACCAGCACCGTGACGACGGGGCCGAGCTGGGTGATGGTGCCGAACGCGGTGCCCGCCCCGGACAGGTCGGCGGCGCCGATCTCACGCAGCAGGATGTTCAGCGTGAACGCCACCAGCACCGTGAACGGGATGGCGACCAACAGTGTGGGCACCAGGGAGACGCGCGCGATCATCCACGTCTGTTCGAGGAACTCGCGGAACTGGAAGGGGCGGCGGAACGTCTTGGCGAACGTCTCCAAGGACATCTCGACGAACCCGCCCACGGCCCGCGCCGGCGCCGCAAGCTGTTCGATCAACCTCGGCTCCGTTCTCGGGACGCGGGATTCGGGAGGAACGACGGTCTGCATCTTGTGGCGAATTTTGCTGCGCCGAGAGCCGACGTCGTGCTCCGATCCCTGGGATCTGCGCTACTTCTGGCGGTTCGTAGTGGGCCGGATCATATTAACTAGAACATGTTCGCAGTGTCAAAGAACGGCAAATACCGTCATCGTTGTTAATTTACGCAGCTCAAGGCCAGTGTGACACAGCTCATCCTAGAACGTGTTCTAGTAGCGCAGATTGGCCCGCAACCGAGACCGTCAGTCTGGGTCGCCGAGACCCATCGCGGCCGAGAAACTCCGCTCCGGATCACGATCAGCAAAGTAATTCTGCAGCGTGTCGGACAATGTGGACGGGTCCCAGGCGTCTCCGTCGGCGCTGAACTGCCGCTCTGCCGTCGGTGCCGCGAGGAGGGTCACGGTCGGACCATAGACGATAAAGAGCTGCCCGTTGACCCCTTCCGAGGCAGGGGAAGCTAAGAATTGGACCAGGTTCACCACGTGGTCGGGTGACAGCGGATCCACCGCGCCCTCCGGCAACTCCGGCGCGTCGCCGAACACCCCGGCCGTCATCGCCGTGCGGGCCCTCGGCGCGATCGCGTTGGCCCGTACCCCGAACCGGCCGAGCGCGCGGGCGGCCGACAGCGTCAGCGCGGTGATGCCCGCCTTGGCGGCGCCGTAGTTGGGCTGGCCGACCGGGCCGGACAGCCCCGCCTCCGAGGACGTGTTGATGATCCGGCCGTACACCGTGCCCGCACCGTCGTCGCCGCCGGCCTTGGCCTTCGAGCGCCAGTACGTCGCCGCGTTGCGGGTCAACAGGAAGTGGCCGCGCAGGTGCACCGCGATGACCGCGTCCCACTCCTCGTCGGTCATGTTGAACAGGATGCGGTCGCGGGTGATGCCTGCGTTGTTGACGACGATCCCGAGACCGCCGAGACCGTCGGCGGTCTCGACGAGCTCGTCGGCGGTGGACCGCGCACTGATGTCGCCGGCGACGGCGACGCCCTTGGCGCCCGCCGCGGCGATCTCGTCGAGGACGTCGGACTTGTCCAGCGCCGGGGCGATGTCGTTGACGACGACGGTGGCTCCCGCTTTCGCCAGCCCGATGGCTTCGGCGCGGCCGAGCCCGGCCGCGGCCCCGGTGACGACGGCGACGCGCCCGGACAGATCTGTTGCTGTTTGGCTCAAGTTACTAATACCTCTAGTCGTGACGGATCAGGGCGGCGCGGGGGCACTCGGCGATGGACTGCTCGGCGACGGCCTCCTCGCCTGCGGGCACCGGGTCGGCCTTGACGACCGCGTAGTCGTCGTCGTCGAGCTCGAACAGGTCGGGCGCTATTCCTACGCACACCGCGTTGCCTTCGCAGCGGTCACGATCCACTTCCACTCGCATCTGATCCTCCTGTCGGTCCGGGCTGTCGGCCCGATCCTGCCTGGGCGCACAGTGTGCCACTGACACCACCCTGGACCCCAACACTAGAACGTGTTACAACCGGGGAACACCGGAGGTATGCCCCGGCGGCCGGGACGGCACCTCCGGACAAGGCTCTCAGACAAGTGAGGACGGCGCGATGCGGATCGGTTACACCCCCGAGCAGGAGGAGTTGCGGCGCGAACTGCGCGCGTACTTCACCAAGCTCATGACACCCGAGCGCGCCGAGGCGCTGGCGTCCAACGACGGCGAGATGGGGCGCGGAAACGTCTACCGCGAGACGGTCGAGCAGATGGGCAGGGACGGCTGGCTCACGCTGTCCTGGCCCGAGGAGTTCGGCGGTCAGGCGCGGCCGCCGATGGACGGCTTGATCTTCAACGACGAGGCCGCGATCGCCAACGTGCCGGTGCCGTTCCTGACGATCAACAGCGTCGCACCGACGATCATGCACTTCGGCACCGACGAGCAGAAGAAGTTCTTCCTGCCCAAGATCGCCGCCGGCAAACTGCACTTCTCCATCGGCTACTCGGAGCCGGGCGCGGGCACCGACCTGGCGGCGCTGCGGACCACCGCGGTGCACGACGGTGACGACTACGTCATCAACGGCCAGAAGATGTGGACCAGCTTGATCGCCTACGCCGACTACGTGTGGCTGGCCGTGCGGACGAATCCCGACGCCAAGAAGCACCGCGGGATCTCCATGCTCATCGTGCCCACCACCGCCGAAGGCTTCTCCTGGACTCCGGTGCACACGATGTCCGGGGTGGACACCAGCGCGACGTACTACCAGGACGTCCGGGTTCCGAAGTCGGCACTGGTCGGCGGAGAGAACGGCGGCTGGAAGCTGGTCACCAACCAGCTCAACCACGAACGGGTGGCGCTGGTGTCGGCGCAGCCGATCTTCGTCGCGCTCGACGGGGTCCGCGAATGGGCCCAGAACACCAAGGACGCCCACGGAAATCGGCTCATCGATTCGCAATGGGTGCAACTGAACCTGGCGCGCGTGCACGCCAAGGCCGAGGTGCTCAAACTGATCAACTGGGAGCTCGCCTCAGCGCAGGACGCGGCCCCCTCCCCCGCCGACGCGTCGGCGGCCAAGGTGTACGGCACCGAGTTGGCGACCGAGGCCTACCGGCTGCTGATGGAGGTGTTGGGCACCGCCGCCACGCTGCGCCCCGGTTCCCCCGGCGCGGTGCTGCGCGGCCGCATCGAACGCATGCACCGGTCCTGCCTGATCCTGACCTTCGGCGGCGGCACCAACGAGATCCAGCGCGACATCATCGGCATGGTCGCACTCGGCCTGCCCCGAGTGAACCGGTAAAGGGACCTTCAGACATGGACTTCAAGACGACCGAAGCAGGCGACGACCTCGGCGGGCTGGTGCGCACGATCACCGAGTCGGTGGTCACCGCCGAGCACCAGCGCGCCCTCGACGGACTCGGCCCGGAGTCGGGCGGACGGTTCGACCGTGACCTGTGGCGCAAGCTGATCGACGCCGACATCCTTTCCACGACCGCACCGGAGTCCCTGGGCGGCGGCGGGTTCGGGGTGCTCGAGGAGGTCGCGGTGCTGGTGGCACTCGGGCGCCAGCTCTCCGCGGTCCCCTACCTGGAATCGGTCGTACTCGCCGCAGGTGCGCTGGCGAAGTTCGGATCCGATGCGCTGCAGCAGGACTGGGCGGTGCCGGCGATCAAGGGGGAGAGGGTGCTCGCGGTGGCCCTCGACGGTGAGATGGGCGAGGGCCCGGTCCGGGCGCAGACCTCCGGGGACCGCGTCACGCTCACCGGGACCAGGACCCAGGTCGCGTTCGGGGTGAACGCCGACGCGTTCCTGGTGCCTGCCGAAACCGATTCCGGCACCGGGGTCTTCCTGATCAGCTCTGCCGACGACGGCGTCACGGTGGGCGCGCTGGACACCACCGGGCACGGAAGTGTGGCCGCGCTGCAGTTGCAGGGCGTCGGCGTCGGCGCGGACCGCCGTGTCGGCGGCGCCGAGGTACTGGACTGGTTGGTGACCCGACACGCATTGGGACGCAGCGCCTACCAGCTCGGAGTCCTCGAGCGGGCGCTGGAGCTGACCGCGGTGTACGCGCGTGAGCGCGAGCAGTTCGACCGCCCGATCGGCAGCTTCCAGGCCGTGTCCTCGCGCCTGGCCGACGGCTACATCGACATCAAGGGTCTCCGCCTGACGCTGACCCAGGCGGCGTGGCGACTGTCCGAGGATCTTCCCGCCGACGTCGACGTCGCCGCCGCGGCGTTCTGGGCCGCCGAGGCCGGGCACCGGGTCGCGCACACCGCGGTGCACGTCCACGGTGGCGTCGGCATCGACGTCGACCACCCCGTGCACCGCTACTTCCTGGCCGCCAAGCAGACCGAGTTCGCGCTCGGCGGCGCCACCGGGCAGTTGCTGCGCATCGGCCGCGAACTGGCCGACACCCCGGTCTGAACCACCCACCGGTGACCACCGTCTCGTCCTTGCTGGCGAAACTCACCGACGTCGACGACCGAGGAGTGCACTGGGCCGACCCCGTCACCGGCTCGGTGTCGTTCACCAGCTGGCGCAACCACATTCGGGACGGCGCGGCGCTCGCGGCGGCGCTGCGGGCCCGGATGGATCCGGGCCGCCCACCGCACGTCGGGGTGCTGCTCGGCAACACGCCGTTCTTCGGCACCGTCCTGGTGGCCGCCGCGTTGTCGGGCATCGTGCCCGTCGGCCTGAACCCGACACGTCGCGGCCAGGCACTGCGCCGTGACGCCGACCATGCCGACTGCCAGCTGGTATTGGGCGACCGCGACCATCACCGCGACGGTGTCGAGGTGATCGATGTCGAATCGTCGTCGTTCGCGGCCGAACTGGACGCCCACCGGGATTCAGCTGCGGTCGACTTCCCGGATCCCGATCCCGACGACCTGTTCATGTTGATCTTCACGTCGGGCACCAGCGGGGATCCGAAGGCGGTGCGGTGCACGCACGAGAAGGTCGCGTTTCCCGGGCTGATGCTCGCGCAGCGGTTCGGGCTGGGACCCGAGGACACGTGCTACCTGTCGATGCCGCTGTTCCACTCGAACGCGATCATGGCCGGCTGGGCGCCGGCAGTGGCGGCCGGCGCGTCGATCGCGTTGCGCCGCAAGTTCTCCGCGTCGCAGTTCTTCCCGGATGTGCGCCGGTTCGGCGCTACCTACGCCAACTATGTCGGCAAACCGCTGTCCTACATCCTGGCTGCGCCCGAACATCCGGACGACGCCGACAACCCGCTGCGGATCGCCTACGGCAACGAGGCCGCACCTAGGGATCTGGGCCGGTTCGCCGAACGCTTCGGGGTCACCGTGGTCGACGGCTTCGGTTCCAGCGAGGGCGGGGTGTCCATCGCGCGGACCCCCGACACCCCGGACGGGGCACTGGGCCCGCTGACCGGCGGGGTGACGATCCTCGACGTCGACACCGGTGCCGAATGCCCGCCCGGGGTCGTCGGCGAACTGGTGAACACCGAAGGGTCCGGTCAGTTTCGGGGCTACTACAAGGATCCGGCCGCCGAAGCCGAACGCATGCGGGGCGGCGTCTATCACAGCGGGGACCTGGCCTACCGCGACGAGAACGGCTTCGCCTACTTCGCCGGCCGGCTCGGCGACTGGATGCGCGTGGACGGGGAGAATCTGGGCACCGCTCCGATCGAACGGATCCTGATGCGCTTCCCCGGTGTCACCGAGGTCGCGGTGTACCCGATCCCCGATCCCGCCGTCGGGGATCAGGTGATGGCGGCGTTGGTGCTGCCCGAGGATCGCCCCTTCGATCCGGAGGCGTTCACCCGGTTCCTGGTCGAACAACCCGATCTGGGACCCAAGCAGTGGCCGAAGTTCGTGCGCACCGCGAGCGCGTTACCGCGCACCGAGACCTTCAAGGTCCTCAAACGCCGACTCTCTGCCGAAGGCGTGGGCTGCGCGGATCCGGTCCACCCGATCACCCGGCCATGACCACCCGCCGCGACGACATCGCCGCCATGCTGCTCGACCGCGTCGGCGACCAGCGGCCCGGATTGCGCACCCGCGAGCGGGACTGGACGTGGGACGAGGTGGTGCGCGAGTCGGCGGTGCGCGCGTCCTACATGTCGACGCTGCCCAACCTGGAGCCCCCGCACATCGGGGTGCTGCTGGACAACGTGCCGGATTTCGTGTTCTGGCTCGGCGCCGCGGCCCTGTCCGGCGCCACCCTCGTCGGGCTGAACCCCACCCGGGGGGCCGAGGGACTGGCCGCCGATATCCGGCACGCGGACTGTGGTCTGATCGTCACCGGCGAGGCCGGGGCCCAGCGGCTGGCCGGGCTCGACCACGGGGTGGCGCCCGAGCGGGTGTTACGTGTCGAGGACCCCGGCTACCGGGATCTACTGCGAGCGCACCGTTCCGAGCCGGTGGCCGCGCCGGGGGTGGGTGCCGAATCGCTGTTCCTGCTGCTGTTCACCTCGGGGACCACCGGGACGTCGAAAGCCGTCCGGTGCAGCCAGGGCCGTCTGGCCCGCATCGCGTACACGGCCGCCGACAAGTTCGGCCATCACCGCGACGATGTCGACTACTGCTGCATGCCGTTGTTCCACGGCAACGCGATCATGGCGCTGTGGGCGCCCGCGCTGGCCAACGGCGCCACCGTGTGCCTGACCCCGACGTTCTCGGCGTCGCGATTCCTGTCCGACGTGAGGTTTTTCGGCGCGACCTTCTTCACCTACGTGGGCAAGGCGCTGGCCTATCTGCTGGCCGTACCGGAGGCCGGCGACGACGCGGACAACCCGCTGCAGCGCGGATTCGGCACCGAGGCGTCCCCGGAGGACCAGCGGGAGTTCCACCGCCGGTTCGGCGCGCAGCTGTTCGAGGGTTACGGCTCCAGCGAGGGCGGGGCGGTCGTCACGCCCGATCCGTCGGCTCCGCCGTCGGCGCTGGGCCGGCCCGCGCACCCCGACGTCGTGGTCGTCGAACCGGACACCATGAACCCCTGCGCCAGAGCAGTTCTCGACCCGAGAGGCAGGGTGCTCAACGCCGACGCGGCGATCGGCGAGATCGTCGACCGCCGCGGCGCCCGGGACTTCGAGGGTTACTACAAGAACGACGCCGCCGACGCCGAACGGACCCGCAACGGGTGGTACTGGTCCGGCGACCTCGGATACCTCGACGCCGGCGGGTTCCTCTACTTCGCGGGCCGGCGCGGCGACTGGTTGCGCGTCGACGGGGAGAACACCTCGACGTTGTCCATCGAGCGGGTGCTGCGACGCCACCCCGATGTCGTCGCCGCAGCGGTCTACGGCGTCCCCGACCCGCGTTCGGGCGACCAGGTGATGGCCGCCGTGGAGGTCGACGATCCGGACTCGTTCGACGTCGACGGGTTCTCGTCGTTCCTGGTCGGCCAGGAAGACCTGGGTACCAAGGGTTTCCCGCGACTGCTGCGGGTTTCGGCGAAGTTGCCCGCCACCGGGTCCAACAAGGTGCTCAAGCGCCAGTTGCAGACCCAGCGCTGGCACACCGACGACGCGGTCTACCGGTGGGCGGGCCGCGGGCGCCCGCAGTACCGGCGCATGACTGCCGCCGACCGCGACGCGCTCGATGGGGAGTTCACTGCGAACGGAAGGGACCGCCATGTATGACTGGGACGAGACCACCGACGTGCTGATCGCCGGGTCCGGCGCGGGCGGAGCCACCGGCGCCTACACCGCGGCGCGGGAGGGCCTGGAGGTGATCCTGGTGGAGGCGACCGACAAGTTCGGCGGCACCACCGCGTATTCGGCCGGCGGCGGAATGTGGTTCCCGTGCAACCCGGTGCTGGTGCGGGCCGGGGTCGACGACACCCTCGACGACGCCGTGGAGTACTACGCCGCGGTGGTCGGCGACCGGACGCCGCACGCGCTGCAGGAGACCTACGTCCGTAGCGGCGCACCGCTGATCGAATACCTGGAAGCCGATGAGCTGCTGAAGTTCTCGCTGCTCCCCTGGCCCGACTATTTCGGTAAGGCGCCCAAGGCCCGGGCTGACGGGATGCGTCACATCGCGGCCAAGCCGCTCAAGGTCGCCGCCGCACCGCACCTGCGCGAGCTCGTCCGCGGCCCGCTGGACGCCGACCGTCTCGGGCATCCGCAGCCTGAGGACTACTTCGTCGGTGGCCGGGCGCTGATCGCTCGACTGTTGGCTGCCGCGGGTCGCCACCCGCACTGGTCGGCGCAGCGCAACACCGCACTCACCGAGCTCGTCGTCGAGGACGGCAGGGTCGTCGGCGCCGTCGTCGAATCCGCCGGCCGGCGCCGCGCGATCCGTGCCCGGCGCGGCGTCCTGCTGTCTGCGGGCGGCTTCGAGCGCAACGACGAGATGCGGGCCCGTTACGGCGTACCGGGGTCGTCGCGGGACACCATGGGGCCCTGGGGGAACCAGGGGCGGGCTCATCTGGCCGCCATCGCGGCCGGCGCCGACACCGACCTGATGGACCAGGCGTGGTGGTCGCCCGGGCTGACGCATCCCGACGGCTCGTCGGCATTCGCCCTGTGGTTCACCGGCGGCATCTTCGTCGACGACGAGGGCAGGCGCTTCACCAACGAGTCGGCCGCCTACGACAGGCTCGGCCGGGCCGTCCTCGCGGCGATGGCCGACGGTGCCGTCACACTGCCGTTCTGGATGATCTACGACGACAGGGACGGACTCGTTCCGCCGGTGAAGGCGACCAACGTCGGGATGGTCGAACCCGAGAAGTACGTCGCGGCCGGGCTGTGGCGCACCGCGGACACGCTCGAGGAGCTCGCCGTGGCGATCGGCGTGCCGCCGCGGAATCTGGCCGAGACGGTGGCGCGGTTCAACGAGTTCGTGAGGACCGGCCGCGACGAGGACTTCGGCCGCGGCGACGAACCCTACGACCGGGCGTTCTCCGGCGGCGCGCCGCCGCTGTACCCGATCGACCGCGGCCCGTTCCACGCCGCCGCGTTCGGAGTGTCGGATCTGGGCACCAAGGGAGGATTGCGCACCGATACCGCCGCGCGGGTGCTCGATTCGGCGGACAATGTGATTCCCGGCCTGTACGCGGCGGGCAACACGATGGCCGCACCCAGCGGCACCGTCTACCCCGGCGGCGGCAATCCGATCGGCACCAGCATGGTGTTCAGCCACCTGGCCGTGTCGGACATGGCGAAAGGAACCCCGCGATGAGCGACACCGGAGCCGTCGGCGCCGTCCGCCACATCGACACCGGCAGGCAGATGACGCGGTTCGCCCGCGGCTGGCACTGCCTCGGGCTCGCGGAGTCTTTCCGCGACGGACAGCCGCACGGCGTCGACGCGTTCGGCACCCTGTTGGTGGTGTTCGCCGATTCCCAGGGCGAGCTACGAGTCCTGGACGGCTACTGCCGGCACATGGGCGGCAATCTCGCCCAGGGCACCGTCAAGGGCGACGAGGTCGCCTGCCCCTTCCACGACTGGCGCTGGGGCGGCGACGGCAAGTGCAAGCTCGTCCCCTACGCCAAGCGCACCCCCCGCCTGGCCCGCACCCGCGCCTGGCACACCACCGAGGTCAACGGACAGCTGCTGGTGTGGCACGACCCCGAGGGGTCCACTCCGTCCGCGGAACTCACCCCGCCGACGATCGAGGGGTTCGACGAGGGCCGCTGGTCGCCGTGGCAGTGGAATTCGATCCTGATCGACGGCGCGCACTGCCGCGAGATCGTCGACAACAACGTCGACATGGCCCACTTCTTCTACATCCACCACGCCTACCCGACGTACTTCAAGAACGTCATCGAGGGTCACACCGCCAGCCAGTTCATGGAGTCCAAGCCGCGCCCCGACGTCGTCGCCGACCCCGACAAACTCTGGGAGGGAACGTATCTGCGCTCCGAGGCGACCTACTTCGGCCCGGCGTACATGATCAACTGGCTGCACAACGACCTCGCGCCCGGCTTCACGGTCGAGGTGGCGCTGATCAACTGCCACTACCCCGTCACCCACAATTCGTTCACATTGCAGTGGGGCGTGGCGGTGCGCGAGATGCCGGAACTGCCCGCCGCCAAGGCCGCCGGTCTCGCCGCGGCGCTGAACCGCTCGTTCGGCGAGGGCTTCCTCGAAGACGTGGAGATCTGGAAGAACAAGTCACCGATCGAGAACCCACTGCTGACCGAAGAGGACGGCCCCGTCTACCAGCACCGCCGCTGGTACCACCAGTTCTACGTCGACGCCGCCGACGTCACCGCCGATATGACCGACCGCTACGAGCAGGAGGTCGACACCACCCACGCCTACGACCTGTGGCAGCAGGAGGTCGAGCAGAACCTCGCCGCCAGGAGGCACGCCACCCCGTAGATCCGGTCACGGCGTACGGTCGGACCGGTGAGCTACCGCGAGATGCCGGCTCCGGCGCCGCTGCGTGACCTCGCAGAATGCCTATGGGTGGCGCAGCGCACGGGTGTCGCGCGGATACTTCCGGACGGCTGCATGGACCTCATCGAGATGGACGGCGCGGTGGTGATCGCAGGGCCTGACACTGCTGCGTTCCTCAGTGAGCAGCGAAGCGCTGTGGTCACCGGCATCCGCTTCCGTCCGGGCGCGCTGCCGCGACTGCTCGGCGTCCCTGCCGCCGAACTCTGCAGCACCCGGGTGGCGCTGGCCGAGGTGCGCCGCGATGCCGCAGCCGGATCGGTGTTGTCGGTCGCGGCGCGACTGATGGCCGCAGACGCCGCCCGAGAGACCGCACCCTGGTCCGTGGCTCAGCTCCGGCACATCACCTCACGCTTCGCGGCGGGCGCGCCGGTGCGCTCGGTTGCTGACGAGATCGGCTGTTCGACAAGGACTCTGCAGCGTCAGAGCACCGCGGTCTATGGCTACGGCCCGGCCGTGCTGCGGCGAATACTGCGCTTCCGGCGTGCGGTGGGTTTACTGCGCTCGGGCTGCCCGGTCGCCGACACCGCGTATGCCGCGGGCTACTCCGACCAGGCGCACCTGTCCCGGCAGGTGCGCGAACTCGCAGGCGTGTCGGTCGGTCAGCTCGTCAGTGGAGCGAACAGGTCCACCGCTGTCCCGTCCGGGTCGGACACCGTCGCATAGCGCTGGCCCCACGGGGCGTCGAACGGCTTCAGCGCGCCCTCGTGCCCCGCCTCGGTCAGTCGGGTGTACACCGCGTCGACGCCGGCCGGCGTCGCCAGCCCGAACGCGATCATCACCCGCCCTGCCGATTCGGGAGGCGTCCAACCGGGATGCATGCCGGCGATGGTGTCCTCGGTGTCGAACAGCAGCCGGGTGCCGCCGGGCAGTTCGACCTCGACGTGCCCGGTATCGGTGTCGGGGACGTCGAGGCCGAGCAATCGGTAAAACGCCAGCGAACGTGCCACGTCGGCGGCCACGATCTCGACAGCGACTGAGGTGGGTCGGAGGTCCATGCCGTCGACGCTAGCCAGGGGCTGTGGCACCGTCTTGAACGAATCGGACACGCGCCCCGATCAGGACTCGCGGATGCCGTCCAACCGCTTGGACGCTTCCTCGAACCCGCTCACCAGCTCGGCGACGATGTCGGCCACGGGGCGGATCTCGTTCATCCGGCCCACGATCTGTCCCACCGGCATCGCGACGGCGGTCGGATCGGTGGACTCGCTCATCCGCTGGTGGGCTTCACTGACCAGAATGTTCTGCAGCGGCATCGGCAGCGGCTCCGGGGCGCCGTCGGCGTCCCAGGCGTCGGTCCAGCGGCTCTTGAGCAGCCGGGCCGGTTTACCCGTGTAGATGCGTCGGCGCACGGTGTCGGCCGACGTCGCGTGCAGCATGGCCTCCTGCACCACCGACCGGCCCGACGGCAGACGCACACCCAGGTCGTACTCGGCCGAGGTCAGGAACGCCGAACCCATCCAGACCCCCTGCGCGCCAAGGGCGAGCGCGGCAGCGACCTGCCGTCCGGTGCCGATCCCGCCGGCGGCCAACACGGGCGCCCGGCCCCCGAGCGCGTCGACGATCTCGGGCCACAGCACCATCGAGCCGATCTCACCGGTGTGCCCGCCGGCCTCATGACCCTGGGCGACGACGATGTCGACGCCGTTCTCCACATGGCGCAGAGCGTGTTTGGCCGAACCGGCCAGCGCCGCCACCGGCACCCCGGCCTCGTGGGCCTGGTCGATGACGTCCTTGGGCGGCGAGCCGAGCGCGTTGGCGATCAGCTTGATCGGATGTTTGAGCGCCACCTCGACGTGGCTGCGCGCCACCGAATGCAGCCAGCCAAGCACGCCTTCGGACTTCGCCTCGTCCTCCGGCAGCGGCGGCACGCCCAGGTCGGCGAGCGTCTTGTCGACGAACTCGCGGTGCTCGGCGGGGATGAGCTTGTTGATGTCGACCGAGGTGCCCTCGGTCGGGACCTTGGCCGGCATCACGATGTCGACGCCGTAGGGCTTGCCGTCGGTGTTGGCGTCCATCCACTGCAGGACGTTCTCCAGGTCGTCGGCGTCGTTGAACCGCACGCAGCCCAGCACGCCGAGACCCCCGGCCTTGCTGACCGCGGCGGCCACCTTCTCCGACGGGGTGAAGACGAACAGCGGGTACTCGATGCCGAAGCGATCGCAGAGTTCGGTACGCATCAGGCTTGTGCTCCAACGTGTTTGGCATGGACTTCGTCGGCGGGCCGTTCTTCGGTGGTGTCCTTGGCCCACCGGTAGTCGGGCTTGCCCGCCGGTGAGCGCTTGATCTCGTCGACCAGCCAGAGGCTGCGCGGGACCTTGTATCCGGCGATCTCCTTGCGCACGAACGCATCCAGGTCGGCAAGGGTGGGGCGGGCGCCGTCACGCGGGTGCACGACTGCGGCCACATGCTGGCCGAAGCGCGGGTCCGGCACCCCGACCACCAGTGCGTCGAACACGTCCGGGTGGCCCTTGAGCGCGGCCTCCACCTCTTCGGGGTAGATCTTCTCGCCACCGGAGTTGATCGACACCGAGCCGCGGCCCAGCATCGTCACGGTGCCGTCGGCCTCGACCTCGGCGTAGTCACCCGGAATCGCGTACCGCACACCGTTGATCGTCTTGAACGTCTCGGCGGTCTTCTTCTCGTCCTTGTAGTAGCCGACGGGAATGTGGCCGCGCTTGGCGATGATGCCGCGCACCCCGGAACCGGGCTGGACCTCGTTGCCGTCCTCGTCGAGCACGACGGTGTTCTTGTCGATCGTGACACGGGGACCGCCGGTGTGCGACTCGCCCTTGGCCACGATGCTGGTGCCGCCGAAACCGGTCTCCGACGACCCGATCGAGTCGGTGATGATGCGGTTGGGCAGCAGTTCGAGGAACTTCTCCTTGAGGCTCGTGGAGAACAGCGCGGCCGTGCTGGCGAGCAGGAAGAGCGACGACAGGTCGTACTCGTTACCGGCGTCCTGATGTGCCAGAAGGGCGTCCAGAAGCGGGCGGGCCATCGCGTCACCGGTGAAGAACAGCAGGTTCACCTTGTGCTCGTGGATCATCCGCCACACCTGATCGGCGTCGAACTCCGGTGCGAGCACGACGGTCTGGCCGGAGAACAGCGCCATCCAGGTGGCCGACTGTGTGGCACCGTGGATCATCGGCGGGATCGGCAGACGCACCATCGGCGCGTTCTCCTTGGCCTGCTTGGCCAGCCCGTACTCGTCGGCGATCGGCTCGCCCGTCGCAAAGTCGGTGCCGCCGAACAGGACTCGGTAGATGTCCTCATGGCGCCACATCACGCCCTTCGGGAAGCCCGTGGTCCCGCCGGTGTAGAGCAGGTAGATGTCGTCCTCGCTGCGCGGCCCGAAGTCCCGCTCCGGCGAGCTCTTCTCGAGCGCGGAGTAGAACTCCACCCCGCCGTAGCGCTGGAAGTCGTCGTCGGACCCGTCTTCGACCACCAGCACAGTCTTGACCGCGGGGGTCTCGGGCAGCACGTTGGCCACGCGGTCGGCGTAGCGGCGCTCGTGCACGAGCGCGACCATGTCCGAGTTGTCGAACAGGTACTTCAGCTCACCCTCGACGTAGCGGAAGTTGATGTTGACCAGGATCGCGCCGGCCTTGATGATGCCGAGCATCGCGATGACGATCTCGATGCGGTTGCGGCAGTAGAGCCCGACCTTGTCGTCCTTCTGCACTCCCTGGTCGAGCAGGTAGTGCGCGAACCGGTTGGCCTTCTCCTCCAACTCGGCGTACGTCAGCTGGTCGTCACCCGAGATCAGGGCGACGCGGTCAGGCACGGCGTCGATGGCGTGCTCGGCGAGATCGGCGATATTCAGGGCCACGGCTCTAAATTAGAACGTGTTACATTTTCAGACAAGTCGCTGTCTTCGATGAGGAAAGGCGGACGCCCGTGAGCGAGCCCCACAAAGGTCCAGACGCCCTGGTTGAGCAGCGCGGACACACGCTGATCGTGACGCTGAACCGGCCGGAGGCGCGCAACGCGTTGTCCACTGAGATGCTCTCGATCATGGTCGACGCCTGGAACCGCGTGGACGAGGATCCCGAGATCCGCACGTGCATTCTGACCGGGGCGGGTGGCTACTTCTGCGCGGGCATGGACCTCAAGGCCGCGTCGAAGAAACCGCCGGGCGACTCGTTCAAGGACGGCAGCTACGACCCGTCGAAGATTCCCGCGCTGCTCAAGGGCCGGCGGCTGACGAAGCCGCTGATCGCCGCGGTCGAAGGCGCCGCGATCGCCGGCGGTACCGAGATCCTGCAGGGCACCGACATCCGGGTGGCCGGCGAGAGTGCGAAGTTCGGCATCTCCGAAGCCAAGTGGAGCCTGTACCCGATGGGCGGGTCGGCGGTGCGGCTGCCGCGCCAGATTCCCTACACGATCGCGTGCGACCTGCTGCTGACCGGACGGCACATCACCGCCGCCGAGGCGCTGCAGTACGGCCTGATCGGCTACGTCGTCCCCGACGGCACCGCGCTGGACAAGGCGCTGGAGATCGCCGAGGTGATCAACAACAACGGTCCGCTCGCGGTGCAGGCCATCCTGAAGACCATCCGCGAGGCCGAGGGGTTGCACGAGGAAGAGGCGTTCAAACCCGACACCGCCAATGGCATCCCGGTGTTCCTGTCCGAGGACGCCAAGGAGGGCCCGCGGGCGTTCAAAGAGAAGCGCGCCCCCAACTTCCAGATGAAGTAACCGCCGAAACCGCATTCCACGCGGTCGAATCGCGGAAACAACCGCGTGGAATGCACGTTCGGCGGAGGAATTACGCGGCGTTCTCCCCCACGGCCCACAGCCGGTCGATCGCGACCTGGCCGTCGGCCAGGCTCTGTGCGGCCAGCGGCTTCAGCTCGGCCATGGCGGGCTTGGTGTCGGCCATCGTGAGCTCCACGACGATGAAACGCGGGCTCAGGCCTGTGAGCGACACCCCGTGGGTCAGCCAAGTCTGGGCGTGATCCCAGCCCTCCCGGGGCGTTCCAGGACCGTAGCCGCCCCCACGCGTCTCGATCGCGACGAGTTCGGTGCCGCCGAGAAGGCCCGCACCGGTCGCCGCGTCGATCGACAGACCCGGCGCGACGATGTGGTCCACCCAGGCCTTGACGGTGCTGGGCGGCCCGAAGTTGTAGAGCGGCAGGCCGAGCAGGACGGTGTCGGCGGCGTTGATCTCCTCGACCAGGACCGCGCTGAGCGCTGCCGACGACCGTGGGTCCAGATGAGGTAGCGGATCGGCGGCCAGGTCGCGATAGGTGACCGTGCCGCCGGGATGGGCGGCCTGCCAACGGGCGGCGGCCCGCGCGGTGAGACGACGGCTGACGGACTGTTCGCCCTGCACCGACGAGTCGAGGTGGAGAAGATGCGGCATATCTGACCTCCTATAGATAGTTAGTGGAACACAAACTATATCTACACCAGGAAGTTTTAGTCCATTCCCGTAACCTTGCGCAGGTGAGTGCGGGCGCGCGGTCGGAGTCGCTACTCGGCCCTTTGCTGGACCTGGTGCTGCGGCGGCTTCGGGGCGCCGCCGAGATCGAGGTCGCCAAGGTCGGGTTGCGAACCCGGCACGTCATCGCGCTGACCGTGCTGCGCGATTTCGGCGAGCAGAGTCAGGCGGGTCTCGCCGAATCGCTCGGCATCGATCCGACGAACGTCGTCGCGCTGCTCAACGACCTGGAGTCCGCAGGCCTGGTGGAACGTCGGCGTTCGCCGCAGGACCGGCGCAGGCACACCGTGATCCTGACCCCGCCCGGTGCCGATCGGCTGGCGCAGGCCGAGACCGCGCTGGCCGCCGTCGAGCACCGGTTGTTCGCCGCGCTGGAACACGACGAGCTGGCTGCGCTGCATGCACTGCTGCAGCGGGCCGCCATGGTGACCGCCGGTGGACCGGAGTTCCCGGCGGGATGCGTGGAGGACCGCAGCTGTTAGGCGGCTTTCCTGCCGCCGAAACTGCATTCCACGCGGTCAAATCGAGGAAAACACCGCGTGGAATGCAATTTCGGCGGGGAGCAAGGCCCGCTAGGCCAGCACCTTCGGCGACGGCGTGAAGACCACCGGCATCGACTCCAGACCGCTGACGAAGTTCGCCGGCCGCAGCGGCAGCATGCCTTCGTCGGCGAGTCGCATGTCGGGCAGGCGTTGCAGCACCTTGGTCAGCATCAGCCGCAGTTCCAGCCGGGCCAGCTGATTGCCCAGGCAGAAATGCGTGCCGAAGCCAAAAGCCAGGTGGCTGTTCGGGTTCCGGTGGATGTCGAACTCGTCGGGGTTGCCGAAGACCGCCTCGTCGAAGTTAGCGGACTCGAACATCAGCATGATCTTCTCGCCCGACTTCAGCGACGTGCCGTGGAATTCGGTGTCGGCGGTCAGCGTCCGGCACATGTTCTTCACCGGGGAGGTCCAGCGAAGCATCTCCTCGATGGCGCTGGGCAGCAGCTCCGGATCCGCGACGGCCTGGCGCCACTGATCCTGGTGTCGCAGAAGCTGTTCGGTGCCGCCCGAGAGCGTGTGCCGGGTCGTCTCGTCCCCGCCGATCAGGATCAACAGTGTCTCGAAGACGATCTCGTCGTCCGACATCCGCGAACCCTCGACCTCGGCGTTGACCAGCACCGAGAACAGGTCGTCGCGGGGATTGGCCCTGCGGTCGGCGATCACCCCCATGGTGAACGCGGTGTACGCGGCGAACGTGTCCATCAGCTTCTGGATGGCCTGCTCGTCGACTGTCGAGGACAGGCCGCTGACCAGGTCGTCGGACCACGTGAGCAACATGTCGCGCTCGTCGGGCAGCACGCCGAGCATGTCCCCGATCACCGCCATCGGCAGGGGCGCCGCGATGTCGCGGACGAAGTCACACTCGCCACGCTCACAGACGGCGTCGATCAAAGTGTCACAGAGCTTTTCGATCGACGGCACCTTGTCCATCACCCGCTTGCGGGTGAAGCCGGAGTTGACGAGCTTGCGTCGCAGCAGATGCGACGGATCGTCCATGTCGATCATGTACGGCATGCCCGGCTGGTCGGGCCGGATTCCGCCGGTACTGGAGAACAACTCCGGGTTTCGCTCGGCGTCGAGCACCGCCTGATAGGTCGCCGCCGCGGCCAGTCCGTTGCGGTCCCGGAACACCGGCTGATTCGCCCGCATCCACTTGTAGGCCGCGCGGGCCGCGGTGCCGTCGGCGTAGAAGTTGCCGTCGGCCAGGTCGACGTCAAGACCTGCTTCAACAGTGGATGTCATGAGGCTCCTACGATTTTGGAGTCGGCGAATGTCATGTCGACGTTGGCTGCCGAACTCGACACCAGCGCGCGTTTGGGCAAGCCTAGGGACGAAAGTTCGGCTGCGTAGGGATGTTCGCCAAGTCGGAGCGAGACACCTCCCGGGCGGTAGCGCACCCCCGAGAGCACCATCTGCCCCTCGGTCTCCCGGGTCACGCCGTCGAGGTGGGAGTAGGTCGAGTGCACCTGCGGTTTGCCAGCCAGCGCCGCAGGCACCGGGAGGCCCGGCGCGAACTCCATGCTCACCGCGTGCTGCCCGTCGATGGTGACGTCAAAACCGAAGTGGCGTCCGTTTCGAATGGTGAAGTCGGCCATCACCTTCGGGTAGCCCCAGATGGTGCGACCCGCTTCCAGGGTGAATGACTGGTCGACCGGCAGGTGGTGCACGAACGCGCCGGCTGACTGCAGCGCCTGCACACCCGTCGCGTGCGATCCGGGCGGGTTCACCATCACGTTGGTGCCGTACTCGTAGTACTGACCCAGATCGGTGTCCTCGTAGCGCATCAACATCAGCACCACCATCGCCCGGCGGTCACCTCTGCCGAAGCGACATACCTGCAGGCCGCTGTAGTCGATCATGCGCTGCGCGGCGTCGGCGTCGACGACGAACATCGCGGTGTGTTGGTACGCCGTGCGCACCCGAACCGGCATCGTCAGGACGGTTCCGGCGATGGTGTGTTGTGTCACACCGCACAATCTAGAGCGCGCGCTAGACACTCGGCAAGGAAGTGTCTAGTCAGGTGGTCAGACGAGCGCCGCCAGGTCGCGGATCTGTTCCGGCGAGCGGGCGCCGACAACCATCATGGTGACGCCGGCGGCTTCCCAGGCCTTGATCTGCTCCTTGACGTAGTCCAGGTTGCCGACGATCGCCGAGTCGTCGACCAGTTCGTCGGGGATCACCTTCGCCGCTTCGTCTTTTCGGTCGCTGCGGAACAACTTGGTGACGTCGTCGACCACCTCGGCGTACCCCATCCGGCGGTAGACGTCGGCGTGGAAGTTGGTGTCCTCGGCGCCCATTCCGCCCATGTAGAGGGCCAGGTGCGGCTTCATCAACTCCATGATCTCGGCGCGGTCATCGGTGACGACCACCTGCGCGGTCGCACAGATCTCGAACGTCTCCCGGGTGCGCCGGGCACCCGGGCGGGCGAACCCTTCGTCGAGCCATTCGTTGTACATCCCGGCGATACGCGGCGAGTAGAAGATCGGCAGCCAGCCGTCGCAGATCTCGGCGGCCAGCGCGACGTTCTTGGGTCCCTCGGCCCCGAGCATCACCGGTATGTCGGCGCGCAGCGGGTGGGTGATGGGCTTCAGGTTCTTGCCCAGCCCGGTGGTTCCTTCGCCGGTCAGCGGGAGCGGGTAGTGCGGGCCGTCGCTGCGCACCGGGGCCTCGCGGGCCCACACCTGACGCAGGATGTCGACGTATTCACGGGTGCGGGCCAGCGGCTTGGGGAACTTCTGGCCGTACCAGCCTTCGACGACCTGCGGGCCGGAGACACCGAGGCCGAGGATGTGCCGGCCGCCGGACAGGTGATCCAGCGTCAGCGCCGCCATCGCGCACGCGGTCGGTGTGCGTGCAGACAGCTGGATCACCGACGTGCCGAGCCGCATCCGGGTGGTCTCGCGGCCCCACCAGGCCAGCGGGGTGTAGGCGTCCGAGCCCCACGCCTCGGCGGTGAACACCGTGTCGAAGCCGGCCTCCTCGGCGGTGGCGACGAGTTCCGCGTGGTTGGTCGGAGGCTGCGCGCCCCAGTAACCGAGTTGCAGACCTAGCTTCATTCCCGCCACCCCTCCCGCTGCTTCACGGCACCCGTCCTTCCGGGCCGCCGGGCCCGCTCCTTGAAACCATTCTTAGAACCTGTTCTACTCGATGCCGTGACCACCAGCCAAAGCAGCCCGGTGCAGATCGATCCGCATGAGCCGCCGCTTTCCGCGCCGCTGAAGCTCGCATTCGACTACACCCGTTCAGTAGGACCACTCCTGGGTGAGTTCTTCACCGCCCTGCGGGGGCGGCGCATCGTCGGGGTTCGCGGCTCGGACGGCAGGGTGCTCGTCCCGCCCGCCGAGTACGACCCCGTCACCTGGGAGCAATTGACCGAGATCGTACCGGTGGCCAGTGTCGGAACGGTGCTGTCGTGGACATGGCAGCCCGAGCCGCTGGAGGGTCAGCCGTTGGACCGGCCGTTCGCCTGGGCCCTGATCAAGCTCGACGGCGCCGACACCCCACTGCTGCACGCGGTGGCCGCCGACGGACCCGAGGCCGTCAGCACCGGCGCGCGGGTGCACGCGCACTGGGTGGACGAGCCAGTCGGCGCGATCACCGACATCGCCTACTTCGCGCTCGGCGACCAGCCCGAGGACGTCCCGCCGCCGCCGGAGGGTCTCGACCCGGTCACCATGCTCGTCTCACCGAGCACGATCGAGATTCAGCACACCGCATCGCAGCCCGAGAGCGCGTTCCTGCGCGCCCTTGAACAGGGCAAGCTGCTCGGGGCCCGGTCCGGGGCCGACGGCAAGGTGTATTTCCCGCCGCGCGAGGCCAATCCGACGACCGGACGGCCGCTGGACGAGTTTGTCGAGTTGCCCGACAAGGGCACCGTGACGACGTTCGCGATCATCAACATCCCGTTCGCCGGTCAGCGCATCAAACCGCCGTACGTCGCCGCGTACGTGCTGCTCGACGGCGCGGACATCCCGGTGCTGCACCTGGTCTCGGACATCGAGGCCGACAAGGTCCGGATGGGCATGCGGGTGCAGGCGGTGTGGAAGCCCGAGGACCAGTGGGGCCTGGGTATCGACAACATCGAGTACTTCAAGCCGACGGGTGAGCCCGACGCCGACTACGACACCTACAAGCATCACCTCTGAGGACGGACATGACTGAAGTAGCTGTGGTCGGGTTCGCGCACGCACCGCACGTGCGCCGCACCGACGGCACCACCAACGGCGTCGAGATGCTGATGCCGTGCTTCAAATCGATTTACGACGATTTGGGCATCACCAAGTCCGACATCGGTTTCTGGTGCTCGGGATCATCCGATTACCTTGCCGGGCGGGCATTCTCGTTCATCTCGGCGATCGACTCGATCGGCGCGGTGCCGCCGATCAACGAGTCACACGTGGAGATGGATGCGGCGTGGGCGTTGTACGAGGCCTACATCAAGATCCTCACCGGCGAGGTCGAGACCGCCCTGGTGTACGGGTTCGGCAAGTCCTCGGCCGGCACCCTGCGCCGGGTGCTGGCGCTGCAGACAGACCCGTACACCGTCGCGCCGCTGTGGCCGGACTCGGTGAGCATGGCCGGGCTTCAGGCGCGTTTCGGGCTGGACTCCGGCAAGTGGACCGCCGAACAGATGGCCCAGGTCGCCCTGGACGCGCAGGCCGCGTCGCCGCGGGTGGACCGCCTGGAGCCGGGCACCAGCGTCGAGGAGTTGCTGGAGCGTCCGTATTTCGCAGAGCCATTGCGCCGCCACGACATCGCGCCGATCACCGACGGCGCGTCGGCGATCGTGCTGGCCGCCGGGGACCGCGCCCGTGAACTCCGGGAGCGCCCGGCCTGGATCGCCGGGATCGAGCACCGGATCGAGACCCCGGTGCTGGGTGCGCGCGATTTGACGGTGTCGCCGTCGACCGCAGCGTCGGCGGCCGCGGCCACCGGCGGCGACACCTCGTCAATCGAGATCGCCGAGCTGTATGCGCCGTTCAGCCACCAGCAGCTGATCCTCAAAGAAGCCATCGGCCTGTCCGGTGCGACGAAGATCAACCCGTCGGGCGGTGCGCTGGCGGCCAACCCGATGTTCTCGGCAGGCCTGGAACGCATCGGTTTCGCGGCCCGGCACATCTTCGACGGAAACGCCTCGCGCGTGCTGGCCCACGCCACGAGCGGGCCTGCGCTGCAACAGAACCTGGTCGCGGTCTTGGAGGGTAAGTAACGATGAGTAAGAAACTCGCCGCCGTCCTGGGCACCGGACAGACGAAGTACGTGGCCAAGCGCAAGGACGTGTCGATGAACGGCCTCGTCCGCGAGGCGATCGACCGTGCGCTTGAGGACGCCGGGGTGACGCTCGCCGACATCGACGCTGTCGTGGTCGGCAAGGCGCCGGACTTCTTCGAGGGCGTGATGATGCCCGAGCTGTTCATGGCCGACGCGACAGGCGCCAGCGGCAAACCGCTGATCCGCGTGCACACGGCGGGTTCGGTGGGCGGATCGACCGCGATCGTGGCCGCCAGCCTGGTACAGGCCGGCAAGTACCGCCGGGTGCTGACGATGGCGTGGGAGAAGCAGTCCGAATCCAATGCCATGTGGGCGCTGAGCATTCCGGTGCCGTTCACCAAGCCGGTGGGCGCGGGTGCAGGCGGGTATTTCGCCCCGCACGTGCGCGCCTACATCCGCCGCTCCGGGGCGCCGAACCACATCGGCGCGATGGTCGCGGTGAAGGACCGGCTCAACGGGGCCAAGAACCCGCTGGCCCATCTGCAGCAAGCCGACATCACGCTGGAGAAGGTGATGGAGTCCCCGATGCTGTGGGATCCCATCCGCTACGACGAGACGTGCCCGTCCTCCGACGGGGCGGCGGCGATGGTGATCGGAGACGAGGCCAGCGCGGACGCCCGTGTCGCCGAGGGACATCCGGTGGCGTGGATCCACGCCACCGCGCTGCGCACCGAGCCGCTGGCCTACGCGGGCCGGGATCAGGTCAACCCGCAGGCCAGCCGAGATGCCGCCGCCGCGCTGTGGAAGTCGGCCGGCATCGAGAGCCCGATCGACGAGATCGACGTGGCCGAGGTGTACGTGCCGTTCTCCTGGTACGAGCCGATGTGGCTGGAGAGTCTGGGATTCGCGCAGGAGGGCGAGGGCTGGAAGCTCACCGAGGCGGGTGAGACCGCGATCGGCGGGCGGATCCCGTTCAACCCGTCCGGTGGCGTGCTGTCGTCCAACCCGATCGGCGCCTCGGGCATGATCCGGTTCGCCGAGTCCGCGATCCAGGTGATGGGCAAGGCCGGCGCGCACCAGGTCAAGGGTGCCCGAAAGGCCCTCGGTCACGCCTACGGCGGTGGCGCACAGTACTACTCGATGTGGGTGGTCAGTTCGGACAAGCCGGCCTGATGAAGTACACCTGCAGCGTCGCGATGGGTCCGGTCGACCAGCTCATCGAGATCGCCAGGACGGCCGAAGAAGTCGGATTCGACGCGATAGCGCTGCCCGACTCCCTGTTCTACATGGAGAAGCAGTCCGCGGACTATCCCTACACCCCGGACGGCTCCCGGATGTGGGACGAAAAGACTCCGTGGGTCGATCCGCTGATCGCGGCGGCCGCGATGGGCGCGGCGACCTCGACGCTGCGGTTCTACACCAACGTGCTCAAGCTCGGGTCCCGCAACCCGTTGCTGTTGGCGCGCCAGGTCGGCTCGGTGGCCAACCTGACCGGCAACCGGTTCGGGTTCGGCGTCGGGATCGGCTGGGCACCCGAGGAATTCGAGTGGTGCGGCGTGCCCTACGCCAGGCGGGGCAAGCGGGTCGACGAGATGATCGAGGTGATCAAGCTCGTGCTGGCCGGCGGCATGGTGGAGTTTCACGGCGAGTTCTTCGATTTCGACCGCCTTCAGATGAGTCCGGCGCCCACAGTGCCGGTGCCGTTCTACGTCGGCGGCCACACGGAGGTGGCGCTCAAACGCGCAGCCCGGGTCGGAGACGGGTGGACCAGCGCGATGATGACCGGCGAGCAGCTCGCCGAGACCATCACCGCGATCAACGCGCTGCGCGCCGAGTACGGGCGCGCCGAGGCACCGTTCGAGTTCCAGGCGGTGTGCATCGACAAGTTCGGCGTCGACGGGCACCGTGAGCTCGCTGAAGCCGGTGTCACTGACAACATCGTGATCCCGTGGGTGTTCGACGGGCTGAGCTTCGACGCGCCGATCGAGAAGAAGAAGGACTCGCTCAAGCGCTTCGCCGACACCTATATCCACTCCGGCTGGCAGGACTGACGGCCTGCTGTCGCCCGCTGTCAGTTCGGGCGGGTCCGGTGTTCGACCACCAGGTAGTCCCCGCTGCACAGGACGCTGCCTGCGGTACCGGCCAGGATCTCCTCGGGCACATCGCCGACCGCATGCCCGAGGGTGTCGATGAAGTAGAACTCGTTGGGTGAGCCTGTTTCGTAGCTCGCCTGCTTGGCTGTCAGTTGCCCGTCGGTGGCGAGCCAGATCAGCGCGGCGTTGTTGGAGATGCGGGCGGCGGCCGGCGCGTCCGCGATGCGCGCCAAACAGTCGTGGTCCTGGCCGCCCAGCTGTATCGCGCCGAGGTCTCCTTCGCGGTCCGCCCGCACCAAATCTGTTGTGACGACAAGCACCAGGCCCGCCAGCCATGCCACCATGACGATCTTCCCGCCGAGTCGGCCGGCACGGAGGACACCGGACGGCCGTCCGGTGCCGGCCGCGACAACGTAGGTGTAGACCAGCCACAGCACCGCAACGGGCAGGACCGGCAGCAGGAATCGTGGAGAGATCGGGTCTACCAGGGTGGTGACCGCTCTCCAGTAGAGAATCGCTGCGTACACGCCGATCCCGCTCCATGCCCATACGGTGAAACGCCGGTAGGCCGCGTCGTCGGCGTGCCAGGCCGCGCGGGCCAATCGCAGCGCCAGCAGAGTCAGCACGAGGGCCAGTACCGCGCCGGCAACAACCTCGTAGCGGAACAGCGGGAAGTGCCACCGGGCGACGAGCAGCTGCCAGAACGTCGCCGCCGAGAACATCACCGTCTTGCGGAGCACGTCGACCTGCGGAACCAGCCCGCCGGTCGCGGTGCCCGCTGTCACGAGGTTGACCAGCATCGCGCTCACCGTCCCGGCGACACCGCCGACGATCGGCGCCACGGCACGGCGCCCCAGCACGCGGGCGCCTTGGTCACGGAGAACCAGAAGCACGACCGCGCCGACGGCCAGTCCGAGGGGTGCGGCCACGCCGATGAAACGGATGTTCGGCAGTAGGAATGCGGCCGCCACGCCCATTGCCAGATCGCTTCGCCGCGGCGGCTCTTGCGTGAGAAGACACCCGACCACCACGTGGTAGAAGAACGCCAGCACCAGGAAGGTGAACAGCATTTCCGACTCCAACAGCGGAGTGGAATCCACCACCACCGGGCTGGCCAGCACGGCCGCCGCCCCGACCAGGTACGCACCGGACGGCCGATACGCGTCCAGCCGCCGGGCGATGAGCACCACATACGTTGCCACCCCGGCCAGCGCCCCCAGTTGCAGGACGAACCCGAGGTCGACCATTGCCCGCGCGTTGGCGCCGAGGGTGGCTAGCGCGGCCGGGTAGCCGTAGGGCCAGAGGCCGCTGGCGGCACCGCTCCAGTGGGTGAACTCGGACTGGCGCAAACCTTCTGCCATCGACAGGTACGACACCCCGTCGACGGTCGCCGCGGCGCCATGCACGACCACGTCCAGCGCAACCAGCGAGATCACTGCGACGAGGAGTAACCGGACAGCAACATCGCTCCGATAGCCCTGGCCGACCGGCACCGGAGCCGGGTATACCCGTAAGGACCGTCTGACAGGCGACTTCATGGTGCATTATGCACACATTGCTGTACTCGCTGCAGCAAACTTCCCATAGCCCGAATCGTTGATGTTTGAGCAGTTAAGGACTCTTTTCCCGCATTCAAACACCCGACCAGGCCTCACCAGCACCTGTCCATGACTTCGCTGTGTCAGCGAACTCGATAAAATACGGGGCCGCCGCCGGGCACCGCCGGGCCGCAAGCGGCCGTCCACGGCGCACGGGTTTGCCATCAGATCGCATGCCGACAAGTGAGAAGAGAGGGACGGACGACGCTACGGAAGGCAGCCTCGCCAGACCGTCTGCACCAACCGGGTGATCGCGTCGCCGTCGAGCGGCGACATCCCCGCCACCAACCGGTAGTACGGCGGCGACACCAGTGCGTCGACGGTGACCTCGACGTCGACGTCGGCGCGCAGCTCCCCGCGGGCGACCGCCTCGTGCAGGGTGGCCGCGACCGCGGCCCGGCGCGGCAGGATCCACTGGTCCAGAAGCGCCCGCTCGATCGCGGGGTCCGACGGCGACGCGGCGATCACGTTGCGCAGCACCGGTCCGGTCGCGGGGTCGGCCAGCAGCGCGTTGAGCGCGACGACGTGGTGGGTGACGGCCTCGACCGACGTGCTGCCCGGCGGCCGGGTGATGGACTCGCGCACCGCCTCGAGCAGCCCCTCCAACACGATCGCCGCAGCTGACGGCCACCACTTGTAGATCGTCGTGCGGCTGACCGCGGCGCGTCTGGCGATCGCGTCCACCGTCGCCGCGGCGGGCCCACCGGCGAGCGCCAGGTCA
>NZ_BCRS01000055.1 GCF_001552715.1 Mycolicibacterium vaccae NBRC 14118 = CIP 105934
GCCCCGGCCCGACGCGGGTCGGCCGGATCAGCAGCGCCGCAACCCGCCGCCTCCGCCGCCGCGTAACGGCCGGCAGTCGCCGAACTATCAGCGATAAGTATTCTCTGGGCATGTCCCGCCCCGTCGCCCTGATCACCGGACCGACGTCCGGGCTCGGTGAGGGTTTCGCGCGGCGGTACGCCGCTGACGGGTACGACCTGGTGCTGGTCGCCCGGGACGCCGCACGGCTGGAACGCCTTGCCGCGGAACTGCGCGACGAGGCCGGAGCGCGGGTGGAGGAGCTGCGCGCCGACCTCGCCGAGGCCGCCGACCGCGCTGTCGTAGCCGAGCGCCTGCGGGCCGGGGTCGACGTCCTGGTCAACAACGCGGGCTTCGGCACGTCCGGGGAGTTCTGGACCGCCGACTACGCGCTGCTGCAGTCCCAGCTCGACGTCAACGTCACCGCCGTCATGCAGCTCACCCACGCCGCGCTGCCCTCGATGCTGGCCGCCGGGTCGGGCACGGTGCTCAACGTCGCGTCGGTGGCCGGTCTGCTGCCCGGCCGCGGGTCGACCTATTCGGCGTCCAAGGCGTGGGTGGTGTCGTTCTCCGAGGGGCTGGCCAACGGTCTCGGCGGCACCGGGGTCGGCGTGTACGCGCTGTGCCCCGGCTTCGTGCACACCGAGTTCCACGAGCGCGCGGGCATCGACATGGCGGGCACCTCGTCGCTGCTGTGGCTGGAAGTCGACGACGTGGTCCGCGAGACGATGGCCGACATCGCCAAGGGGAAAGTGGTGATCGTCCCCGGGCTGCAGTACAAGGCGATCACCACCGGAAGCCGGGTGGTGCCGCGGAACCTGGTGCGGGCGTTGACAAAAGTGGTCGGCAAGGGCCGCGGGCGGACCTGAGAACCGGTGCGGATAATTGCGATACTGGCGGCGATCATGCTTGCCGCCACCTCATGTTCGGAGGCGCAGGGCCGCGCGGATGTCTTCTCTGCGGCCACCGCGACGATCGGCGAATCGCTGGCCGCCCTGGGCTGGAACATGTCGGTGGCCAACCTGCGGTTCGACGACGAGAAGGTCCTGGTCGACGTCGAGGCGTCACCGGCGAGCGAGGGTGAGCCGCACGCCGCGGCCGAGGACATCCGGTTCGGGCTGTACGGCGCGCTGGCCCACCCCATCGAGGCGAACGCGATCGGCAGCTGCGACGACGTCACCAGCCTCGACCTCCGGCCGGCGACGGCGCCGACGCCGGACCGGCTGACCGGGACGGTCTGCCTGGGCCCGCTGCGCGACCGGTCCCAGGTGCGCGGGGTGTACGTGTACTCGCCGCGTGACCGCATGCCCGGGACCACGGTCGCCTATCCCGCCGCGTTCCCGGTCGGGTTGCCCGCGACCACCGGCACCGACACCGGGTTGACGCTGAAGACCACCAGCGTCGACGCGTTCCGCGCCGACGGCGCCATGCTCGATCCCACCGCACTGGGCGACCCGGCGGCGTTCAAGGGCGACGGCTACATGCTGCTGGGGCTCGAAATCACCGGCCTCGCAGCGCGTTACCGCGACGACTCGGCGCAGCGCGGCGGCCCGATGATGGTCCTCACCGCACCCACCCTGCCCGGCAAGGGGCTCAGCCACGCCTGCGGGGTTTACGGATCCTCGGTGCTCGTGCTGCCCGACGCGTCCCGCGACAGCGTGCAGGCCAATGTGTCGCTGTGCACCCAGGGCGAGATCAACGCGGCGCTGCTGTATGCCACGGTGTCGCTGATCGGCACACATGCGGCGCTGTGGACCACCGATGACTGATCGGCCCGGCCCGACCGAGTGGGGTGAGGGGCCAGGCGTCGGGCCGTGGCAGGGCCCACTGCCCGACGACCCGCGCTACGACCCGGAACTGTTGCGCGACGGCGACTCCCGCAATGTCGTAGACGCCTACCGGTACTGGACACGCGAGGCGATCATCGCCGACATCGACGTCCGCAGGCACCCGCTGCACATCGCGATCGAGAACTTCGGCAACGACGCCAACATCGGCTCGGTGGTGCGCACGGCCAACGCGTTCGCGGTGGACACCGTGCACATCGTCGGCAGGCGCCGGTGGAATCGGCGTGGCGCCATGGTGACCGACCGCTATCAGCGGTTGCGCCACCACGACACCACCGCCGAACTTCTCGAGTTCGCCGCCGAGGCCGGGTTGGCGGTCGTCGCCGTCGACAACGTCCCCGGTGCGGCGCGCATCGAGGAGGCCGACCTGCCTCGGAACTGCCTGCTGATCTTCGGCCAGGAAGGCCCCGGCATCACCGATGACGCGAAAGCCGGTGCGCCGCTGACTGTCTCAATCGCCCAGTTCGGGTCCACGCGCAGCATCAACGCGGGCGTCGCGGCCGGTATCGCCATGCACGCCTGGATCCGCCGGCACGCCGACCTCGACCGCGCCTGGTGAGTCCCACCGGGCCGGCCGCAGCAGCCACCACACCGCGAACGAGGCGGTGAGCAGCAGCACCGCTCCGACCGCCGACGCGGTCGCCAGCCCGTGGGTGAACGACGTCCTGGCCGCATCGAGCAGTGCGCCCTGCTGATCCGGCGGGAGTGCGTCCGCGGCGCGGATCGCGCCGGGCAGCGAGTCCCTGGCCTGGTCGGCCACCACGGCCGGCAGTTGCGGCGCCAGGATGAGCGTGCGGTACACGGCGGTGATGATCGAGCCGAGCATCGCGATGCCCAGCGCCGCGCCCAGTTCGTAGGCCGTCTCCGAGACCGCGGCCGCCGCGCCGGCCCGCTCCCTGGGCACGCTGGCCAGGATCACGTCGCTGGCCACAGTGAACGCCAGGCCGAGACCGACGCCGACCACGAACAGCGTGATGCCCAGCGGTAGGTACGGCGTGATCGGGGTGAACACCAGCAGCGAGGTGGTCAGCGCGGCCATCGCGACGCCGACCAGCGCGAGGCCCGCGGTCAGCACGGAGCGGTGCGAGAAGTGGCGCACGGCCACCCCGGCCAGCACACCGAACACCGTGGCGGTCACCGCGGCGGGCAGTTCGGCCAGCCCTGCCTTCAGCGGACCGTACCCGTGCACGAGCTGGAAGTACTGGGACAGGAAGAACACCAGCCCGGACAGGCCGAGCACCGAGAGCAGGTTCGCGCCCACCACGCCGGAGAACCGCGGGTTGGCGAACAGCCGGACGTCGATCAGCGGTGCGGGCAGCCGCAATTGGCGGCGCACGAACAGAGTCAGCGCCGCGGCGCCGGCGAGTGCGGCGATCACGACATCGACGCCGATACCGTGCGAGATCCCGGCGAAGCCCTCCTTGAGCGCGTAGACCACGCCGAGCATGCCGACCATCGACAGCGCCACGCTGGGCAGGTCCCACGGTCCGGGGTCGGGATTGCGGTGTTCGGGCAGCAGCAGCACCCCGGCGACGAGCAGGACGACCATGACGGGGACGTTGATCAGGAAGACCGAACCCCACCAGAAGTGTTCCAGCAGAACGCCGCCGACCACCGGGCCGAGTGCGGCGCCCGCGGAGAACGCCGAGGCCCAGATGCCGACGGCGATGCTGCGCTCGCGCTGGTCGGGGAACAGGCCGCGGATCAACGCCAGGGTCGCCGGGGCCAGTGTTGCGCCGGCCATCCCGAGCAGTGCCCGGGTGCCGATCAGCATCTCCGGCGACGTCGAATACGCGGTGAGGGCCGAGATGGCGGCGAAAGCTGTTGCACCGCAAAGCAGCAACTTGCGATGCCCCACGCGATCGCCGAGGCTGCCCATGGTGACGAGCAGCGCGGCGAGCACGAACGAGTAGATGTCGCCGATCCACAGGATCTCGGTGGCGGTGGTGCCGAGGTCGACGCTGATGAACGGGGTCGCCAGTGCGAGCACGGTGCCGTCGATGCCGATCAGCAGCACCGCGAGTGTCAGAACGCCCAGGGCCAACCAGCGGCGGGTCACGCGGTCACCCCGTTGAGCAGCAGGCCGATGATGAGCCGGTCGAAGTCACGGGCTGCGGCACGGCCGGCCTGGATCGACCACGCGGTGCCGCCGATCAGGCTGTAGAACGCTTCGGTGAGCCACGCCGCGGTCAGTTCGGGGCGGAACTCCCCGGACCGCTGGCCGCGCTCGAACAGTGCGGTGATCTCCCCGTCGATCGTCTGCCACGCCTCGAGCGTGGTGTCCATGTCGATCTCCTGGCTCTGGTTGTAGAGCAGGGCCAGGTACGGCGACACCGGCTCGCACGCGGAGACCAGCCGGCGCAGCGCGTCGGTGGCCGAACCCTCGTGCAACCGGACGGTGTCGAGCGCCCTGCCCATCTCGGCGATCGCGAGTTCCTCCAGCGCCGTCATCAGCGCGACCCGGCCGGCGAAGTGCCGGTGCAGGGTCGCGCGACTCACGCCGACGGCGGCGGCGATCTCGTCCTGGGTGGCGTTCGGCCGGCGGCCGAGGAAATCCGCGGCCGCCCGCAGCAACTCTTCACGGGTGGCAGACATGCGACGATAATAGCTCATCTGAGACAAATTTGTCTCATGGTGTCCGGGTGGTCATTAGGGCAGGATCGAGCGCATGGATCAGTTGTGGGCCAACCGCGCGGCCAGCGCCGAAGCCGCGATCTCGGCCCGGCACCTCCGACGGCTCTGGGGTCTGCCGGGCACCCAGCTCGGGGTGGTCGCATGGCCGGCAGCGGCGCAGCACCGCCGATTCGGTACCTGGCACTACTGGTGGCAGGCGCACCTGCTGGACAACCTGGTCGACGCGCAGGTGCGCGATCCGAATCCGGAACGGCTCACCGCGATCGCCCGCCAGATCCGCGGCCAGCGACTGCGCAACCTCGGCCGGTGGACCAACGACTACTACGACGACATGGCGTGGCTGGCGCTGGCGCTGGAGCGCGCGGACCGGCTGGCGGGGGTGCGTAGGCCCAAGGCGCTGAAGACGCTCGCCGACCAGTTCCTCAACTCCTGGGTGCCCGAGGACGGCGGTGGCATCCCGTGGCGCAAACAGGATCAGTTCTTCAACGCGCCCGCCAACGGTCCGGCGGCGATCTTCCTGGCCCGCTACCTGTCGTCTCTGGGCGAACCTCTGCGGCGGGCCCAGCAGATGGCCGACTGGATCGACGAGACCCTCATCGATCCGGAGACCCACCTGGTCTTCGACGGCATCAAGGGCGGGTCGCTGGTGCGCGCGCAGTACACCTACTGCCAGGGCGTGGTGCTGGGCGTGGAAACCGAACTCGCGGCCCGTACCCGGGACGACCGGCATTCCGCACGGGTGCACCGGCTGGTGGCCGCGGTGGCCGAGCACATGGCCCCCGACGGGGTGATCAAGGGGGCCGGCGGCGGCGACGGCGGACTGTTCAACGGGATCCTGGCCCGGTATCTGGCGTTGGTGGCGACCACCCTGCCGGGGGATTCCGAGGCCGACGTCTCAGCGCGCGACACCGCCGCCGGGCTGGTGCTCGCCTCGGCCCGGTCGGTGTGGGACAACCGGCAGACCGGCAGAGAGACCGACGATCTGCCGTTGTTCCCGGCGTTCTGGGACCGCCCGGCCGAGCTGCCGACCGCAGGCACCGCGGACGCGCAGTCCGTGGACGGGGCGGTCAACTCGTCGCAGATCCCCGAACGCGACCTGTCGGTGCAGCTGGCCGGATGGATGGTTCTGGAGGCGGCGCATGTTGTGACCGCAGGTGACAGTGACTGAAGCCGCGCAGCAGCGCGGGTTCCCCTTGCTGCCCTCGCGCCTGAGCCGAGGCAGCCGCGCCACCCGGACCACCGACAACACCGCCGCAGCGCTGTTGCTGACGTTCACCGTCATTGCGATCGTGTGGGCGAATTCGCCTTGGGCGCAGACCTATTGGGCCCTACTCGACATCCCGATCGAGTTCGGTGTCGGCGACCACCACGTCGAGATGACCGTCAAGCACGTCGTCAACGACGCGCTGATGACGTTCTTCTTCTTCATCGTCGGCCTGGAGGTCACCCGCGAGTTCACCATCGGCGAGCTCACCGACCGGTCGCGGGCCGCGGTGCCCGTCATCGCCGCTGCTGCCGGGCTCATCCTGCCCGCCGTGGTGTTCCTGGCTTTCAACCCGTCGGGGGAGAACGCACACGCCTGGGGTGTGGTGATCTCGACCGACACCGCGTTCCTGGTCGGCGCGCTGGCGGTGATCAAGCCGATGTTCCCGGCTCGCCTGCGGCTGTTCCTGCTCACGCTCGCGGTCGTCGACGACGTCGGGGCGCTCATCGTGATCGCGGTGTTCTACTCCGACAGCATCCAGGTCGGACCGCTGCTGACCGCGCTGGTGCTGCTGGTCGCGCTCGCCCTCGTGCGCTACCTGCCCGCCGCGCGCGGCCCGGCCTACGCGGTGCTGGGCATCGCGCTGTGGATCGCGTTGTACCTGGCCGGGATCCACCCCACCCTCGCCGGTGTGGCCGTCGCGGTGCTGATCCCGGTGTTCACCCCGGAACGCGCCCCGGTGGAGCGAGCCGTCGAGCAGATCCGGGTGTTCCGGCAGTCGCCGAACTCCCAGTACGCGCGCGCCGCGAGCCGCTCCCTGCGGGAGTCCATCTCGATCAACGAGCGCATGCAGACCGCGGTCGGCCCGGCGGTGTCGTTCGTGATCCTGCCGCTGTTCGCGCTGGTCAACGCCGGCGTGGTTCTCGACGCGCACAGTCTGTCGACGGCCGTGCGGTCGCCGCTGACCTGGGGCATCATCGCCGGTCTGGTGGTGGGCAAGTTCGTCGGGATCACCGGTGCCACGTGGCTGGTCCGCCGCACCGGCCTCGGCGAGCTGGCGCCGGGCCTGAGCTTGCGCAGGATCGCCGGCGGCGCGGCGCTGTCGGGCATCGGGTTCACGATCTCGCTGTTCATCGTCGACATCGCGATCGACGACCCGGACCGGCAGGATCAGGCGCGGATCGGCGTGCTGGCGGCCTCGGCGATCGCGTTCACCCTCGGCTGGGCCATCTTCCGGATCACCGACTGGCTCAGCCCGCCCGAACCCGTCGGGCTCAAGCTGCTGCGCCCGGTCGACCCCGCCCGCGACCACACGCGTGGCCGCGTCGACGCGCCGCTGACCCTGGTCGAGTACGGCGACTTCGAATGCCCGTTCTGCAGCCGCGCCACCGGGATGATCGACGAGGTGCGCAGCCATTTCGGCGACGACCTGCTCTACGTGTGGCGGCACTTCCCGCTCGAGCGCGCCCACCCGCGCGCATTCGACGCCGCCCGCGCCTGCGAGGCCGCCGCGCTGCAGGGCCGGTTCTGGGAGATGGCGCACGAACTGTTCGACCATCAGGACGACCTGGAGTGGTCGGACATCTACCGCTACGCGGTGGCGGCGGGCTGCGACATCGAGCAGTTCGACAATGACGTGCGGGTGCACTCGTCGAAGGTCCTGCACCGGGTCGAGGACGACGCCGAGGACGCCGAGGCGATGGACCTCAACTCCACGCCGACGCTGTTCGTCAACGGCATCCGTCACCGGGGGCCGTGGGACGCGGCGAGCCTGATCCGGTCGCTGGAAGCCGCGCGGGCGGGCCGGCGCTAGGGCGTCGGCTCGGCGGTCGGGTCGCCGTTCTTGCTGCTGCGGGACCGGCGTGTCACCTCGAGCACGATCGGGATGACCGACACCACGACGATGATGATGAAGATGATGTCGACGTGCTCGCGGATGAACGAGATCTGGCCGAGCAGGTAGCCGAGCAGGGTCAGGCCCGCGCCCCAGACGATGCCGCCGGTGACGTTCCACATCAGGAACGTCCGGTACCGCATGTCCGCGGCGCCCGCCACCAGCGGCGCGTAGGTGCGCACGATCGGCACGAACCGCGCCAGGAAGATCGTGATCGGACCGTACTTCTCGAAGAACTCGTGGGCTTCGTCGAGGTAGCGCTGCTTGAACAGCCGTGCGTCCTCTTTGAACAGGCGGGTGCCGCCCTGCTTGCCGATGTTGTACCCGACCTGGTCACCGAGGATCGCCGCGATCGGGATGGTGAGCATCAGCACCCACAGTGGTGCGAACGGCGGGACCTCCTCGGAGCCGCCGGCGGCCACCAGACCCGCGGTGAACAGCAGCGAGTCACCGGGCAACAGCGGGAACAGCAGGCCCGATTCGATGAAGACGACGAGCAGCAGCCCGGCGAGTGTCCAGGTTCCGAACGAGTTGAGCAGGGTGACCGGCTCAAGAAAACCCGGCATCAGGGCAAGAGTGTCGACGACCACGGCTCCCTAGGGTACCGGCGCGCGATCGTCCCCCCGAAACGCCGCGAGCGGCTTAGGGTCTGTTATGCCCACTCACAAGGCGGTACAGATCGCATCCGTCAACGATGAGCTCACCGTCGTCGAGGTCGACACGCAGCCCCCGCTGCCCGGCCACGTCCGCATCGACGTCGCGGCCTGCGGCGTCTGCGGCACGGACCGCGAGTTCCGGGCGGGCCACTTTCCCGGTCTGCAGTGGCCGCTGACCCTCGGACATGAGATCGCCGGAACGGTGGCCGAGCTCGGCGACGGCGTCGAGGACTTCGCCGTGGGGGACCGGGTGGCGGTCGGCTGGTTCGGCGGCAACTGCAACCGCTGTGTGCCGTGCCGCCGGGGCCTGTTCATGCAGTGCGAGCGGATGCAGGTGCCGAGCTGGCAGTACCCGGGCGGTTACGCGGAGTCGGTGACGGTCCCGGCGACCGCGCTGGCCCGGATCCCGGACGGGTTGTCGTTCGTCGAGGCCGCACCGATGGGCTGCGCGGGCGTGACGACGTTCAACGGGCTGCGCCAGACACGGGCCAAGGCCGGCGACCTGGTCGCGATCCTCGGTGTCGGCGGGCTGGGCCATCTCGGCGTGCAGTGGTCGCGAGCGATGGGCTTCGAGACCGTCGCGATCGCCCGTGGTGCGGGCAAGGCCGAGGAGGCCACCCAGCTCGGCGCCCACCACTACATCGACTCGACCGCGCAGGACGTCGCCGCGGAACTGACCAGGCTCGGCGGCGCGGCCGTCGTGCTGGCCACGGCCAACAACGCCGACGCGATGGCCGCCACCGTCGGCGGCCTCGGGCCGGCCGGTGAACTCGTCGTCGTCGGCGTCACCGGCGACAACCTGCCGATCAGCCCCATCGATCTGATCAACGCCGGCCGCTCGGTGACCGGGCACCCGTCGGGCACCGCGCGCGACGTCGAGGAGACGTTGCACTTCGCGCTGCTGTCCGGGGTGCGCGCCAAGGTCGAGGAGATGCCGCTGGCCGAGGCGGCGCAGGCCTACGAGGCGATGGACACCGGCCGCGCCCGCTACCGGATGGTTCTGACCGTGTGAGACGCCCCCGTTCTTGAGACGCCCCCGTTCTTGAGACAATTCCGTCAACGCCCGCCGAGAGGAAACGCCATGCCCATCGCCACGCCTGAGGTCTATGCCGAGATGCTGGCCCGCGCCAAGGAGCATTCGTTCGCGTTCCCGGCGATCAACTGCGTCGGCTCCGAGAGCGTCAACGCCGCAATCAAGGGATTCGCCGACGCCGGATCCGACGGCATCATCCAATTCTCCACGGGCGGCGCGGAATTCGCGTCCGGCCTGGGTGTCAAGGACATGGTCACCGGCGCGGTGGCGCTGGCCGAGTTCGCGCACGTGATCGCCGCCAGGTACCCGATCACCGTCGCGCTGCACACCGATCACTGCCCGAAGGACAAGCTGGACACCTATGTGCGTCCGCTGCTCGAGATCTCCTCGGAGCGCGTGCGCGCGGGCGGCAACCCGCTGTTCCAGTCGCACATGTGGGACGGCTCGGCGGTGCCGATCGACGAGAATCTCGCGATCGCGCAGGAACTGCTCAAGCAGGCCGCGGCCGCCAAGATCATCCTGGAGATCGAGATCGGCGTCGTGGGCGGCGAGGAGGACGGGGTCGAGGCCGAGATCAACGAGAAGCTCTACACCACGCCGGAGGACTTCGAGAAGACCGTCGACGCCCTGGGTGTCGGCGAACACGGCAAGTATCTGCTGGCCGCGACGTTCGGCAACGTGCACGGTGTCTACAAGCCGGGCAACGTCAAACTCAAGCCCGAGGTGCTCGCCGAGGGGCAGCGCGTCGCGTCGGCCAAGCTGGGTCTGCCCGAGGACGCCAAGCCGTTCGACTTCGTCTTCCACGGCGGTTCGGGCTCGCTGAAGTCCGAGATCGAGGATGCGCTGCGCTACGGCGTGGTCAAGATGAACGTCGACACCGACACCCAGTACGCGTTCACCCGCCCGATCGTCGGGCACATGTTCAGCAACTACGACGGTGTGCTGAAGGTGGACGGCGAGGTCGGCAACAAGAAGGTCTACGACCCGCGCAGCTACTTCAAGAAGGCCGAGGCGGGCATGAGCGAGCGGGTCGTGGAGGCGTGCAACGACCTGCACAGCGCGGGCCGCAGCGTGTCGGTCGGCTGAGTCGAGTCACAGATATCCGCTTTTTGCAGAGGAAGTGCGAGTGACTCGCGGCAAAAGGTGGATATGTGTGGCTGGTGGGGCGCAGCGTGTCGGTCGGCTGGCCGCGGCCGGGACCGGTCAGGTGGGGGCCTGGCAGACCTTCCACTCGTCGTCGCGGAACTGCAGATCGAAGCTCCGCGTGGAACGGGTCTGCGGTGCGTAGGCCATGAACGTGGTGACGTTGGCCTCGGCGTGGTCGCCGTTGACGACGATCTGGTCGATGCTCGCCACGACGGGATAGCGGCCGGCCTCGGCGACGCGCCGGTGCGTCTCGGACCAGCGCTTGTCGTCGAGGTTGTTGTAGGCCTCGGCGGTGGTGCCGCACGTGATGCTGCGCAGCGTCGCGAGGTCACCCTTCTCGATCGCGGCGTCGTAGTTCTGGATCGTGGCCCGGACCATGTCCTCCTGTGAGGCGCCGGGAGCAGACCCGCGGGTCAGCAGCACCGTGCCCAGGATCGCTACGGCGACCAGAGCGCCGATCACCAGCACGATGGCGATCACCCAACCCCAGTTGCGCTTGGCCGTCGGCGGCTTGGGTGCCTCGCCCCGGGGCGGGATGACCTGTGGCGCAACAGGTTTCTGCACCGCGAAGTTCTCGGTCGGGGCGCCCGCGTCGCCCACCGGGAACTGCTCGGTCACCGGGTCGGTCGGCCGGTCGATGATCGTCGTGGAGCCGGCGTCGAAGCCGGACGGCGCGGTGAACCGCCGCTCGCCGGCCTGGTCGGGGTCCTCGCCGGACTGCTCGGCGGGGGCGAACACCTCGGTCGCCGGCTCGTGCTCGGGGTTGGATCCCCGCAGCGCCTCGGTCTCGGCTTCGGCGGAGGTGGGTTCCCGGTCCGAATCGTCCGGCCCTGTGGGGTTCGACATACCGCGGAAGCTTAGCCATCCGCGGTGACGGCCGCGCGCGCCCGGCACGGCACAATGGTGCCCATGACTCGGATGGGTGACCTTCTCGGACCGGACCCTGTGCTGCTGCCCGGCGACCCCGCCGCGGAAGCCGAACTCGACGCGGCGGAGAACCCCTCGCTGGTCGCCGCGGCCCACCCCGCGGCGTCGATCGCCTGGGCGGTGCTCGCCGAGCGGGCGCTCGACGACGACCAGGCCGTCACCGCATACGCCTACGCGCGCACCGGGTACCACCGCGGTCTTGATTCGTTGCGGCGCAACGGCTGGAAGGGCTTCGGCCCCGTGCCCTTCGCCCACGAGCCCAACCGGGGGTTCCTGCGCTGCGTCGCGGCGCTGGCCCGCGCGGCGCAGGCGATCGGCGAGGAGCCCGAGTACCAGCGCTGCCTGGACCTGCTCGACGACTGCGATCCGGCCGCGCGCGCCGAACTCGGGCTCGGCTAGCGCTTCTGGCTCTCGCAGTCGCAGTCGGCGGCGGTGTCGGGCGGCTCGATCTGCACCGTGGAGTGGGCGAGGCCGCGCGCGGCCAGCACCGCCCGCGCGTCGTCGAGGATCTGCGCGGAGTGGCGGTCGCTGGTCAGATGCGCGGTGACCATGTCCTTGCCCGGCACCAGGGTCCACACGTGCAGATCGTGGACTTCGGTGACACCGTCCACCGCGCCCAGCGCGGCGCGCAGTTCCTCGACGTCGATGTGGCTCGGTGAGGACTCGGACAGGATCCGCAGCGCCGACCGGGCCAGCGAGATGGCCCGGGGCAGCACCCACAGCGCGACCAGCACCGCGACCACGACGTCGGCGTAGGGCCATCCGGTGGTGACGGTGACGATGCCGGCGATCAGCACCCCGATACTGCCCAGGGTGTCGGCGACGACCTCCATGTAGGCGCCCTTGACCGCCAGGCTCTCCTTGGAGTGCGAACGCAGCAGCAACACCACCAGGGCGTTGGCGAGCAGGCCGGCCAGGGCGACGACGATCAGCGGCACGCCCGGGACCTCCGGCGCGTCGCCGAGCCGCTCGAAGGCCTCGTAGAGGATGAACCCGGCCACCCCGATCAGCAGTGCGGCGTTGGCGACCGCGGTGAACACCTCGGCGCGGTGCCAGCCGTAGGTCCGCGACGGTGACGTGCTGCCCCGTCGGGCCAGCACCACGGCGGTCAGGCCCATGAACATCGCGACCAGGTCGGTCAGCATGTGGCCGGCGTCGGCCAGCAGCGCGATCGAGTTGATCGCGAGCGCCGTGGTCAGCTCGACGACGAAGAAGATCGTGAGGATGGCCGCCCCGAGCACCATCCGGGAGACCTTGGTGTCACCGCCGTGGCTGTGATCGTGTCCGGCGCCCATGCGGTGCAATATATGCGCAATATCGCATATGTGACAAGGCTCAGCCCCAGGCCGACCAGAACCGGGTCAGCTGGCCGCCGATCGCCGACAGCGTCGGCGGCACCCCGGACAGGTCGAACAGCCAGTACACGGCGCCGAAGAACCACTGGTTCAGCGGCGGCGCGATCAGCAGGATCAGCAGCAGGAAGAACCCCCACTGCTTGGCCGGGAGCAGGGCCCGCCGGGTGTCGGCGCTCAGATGCGGTTCCAGCGCGCCGTAGCCGTCCAGCCCCGGGATCGGCAGCATGTTCAGCAGCAGTGCGGTGACCTGCAGGAAGCCCAGGAACGCGACACCGGACCAGAACACCGAGTGTGCGCTGTCGTACAGCGCCCGGGTCAGGCCGAGCAGCAGCACCGCGAACACCAGGTTGACCGCGGGCCCGGCGAGGCTGACCAGCGTCTTCTGCCGGTCGGTCAGCTGCGCGGTCTGCAGGTAGACCGCACCGCCGGGCAGCCCGATCCCGCCGAGCGCGATGAACAGCACCGGCAGACCCAGCGACAGGAGCGGATGCGAGTACTTCAGCGGGTTGAGCGTGAGATAGCCGCGCGCGGCGACGTCGCGGTCGCCGAACCGGTACGCCGAGTACGCGTGGCCGAACTCGTGCAGGCACAGCGACACCAGCCAGCCCGCGATGACGAACACGAACACCCCGAGGTAGGCCAGCGGCCGGATCTGCCCGGCTGACGCCCAGGCCAGCGCGCCGCCGGCCGCGGTGGCCGCCACCACGGCGAGGAAGATCGGGCTGGGCCGCACCCGGACGAGCCTATTTGCCCGCCACCCGCAGCCAGCCCTCGGTGTGCCGGTAGAACGTGGAGCGCCGGGCCGGCCGGGCGGTGGCCACGCCGTCGCGCACCACGATCGCGCCGGTGGTGCCGAGCTGCACGGCTCGACCGCTGACCCAGCGGGAGCGGCGCAACCGGCCCGCCTGCACCCGGGCCCGCAGTCCGGGCATCACGGCGATCGGCTCGATGCGCACACCGGGAACGTCGCCGTCGAAGAGCTGCACGTCGTCGACGACGGCCTCGCCGTGGACGGTGCGCTGCCCGTCCGGGGGCGCCCAGTGCGCGGCGCCGGCGATGACGGTGCCGGTCTCGTCGCGGATCAGCGGAACCCGGACCGCGGCGGCCGTCCGGGCGCGCCGGGCCTGCCACGGACGTCGCACATGGGCGACCTCGACGTCGAGCCGGTCGGCGCGTAACAGCCGGGTCAGCACCCGCGCCAGGTCCCGCTCCGTGCCGAGCACGATCAGCCGCCGGTAGCCGGTCAGATCGGCGGCCCCGGCATCGCCGGCGGCGGGATCGAGGACGGGCAAATCGCGCAGCGACCGGGGGATGCGGTGGGTGCCCGCACGCACTATCGCGACTGCTGACGGGTCCAACGTGTTCCTTGAGATAGGGTGGGTCACCGGCTGCACACTGTATCGAGCGCAGCTCGAGCGTGAAAAACTAGCGGAAGACGCGAAGGACTGCGATGCCGGCAATCGTCCTCATCGGCGCCCAATGGGGCGACGAGGGCAAAGGTAAAGCCACCGACCTCCTGGGTGGGCGGGTCCAGTGGGTGGTGCGCTACCAGGGCGGCAACAACGCCGGCCACACCGTGGTGCTACCGACGGGCGAGAATTTCGCGCTGCACCTGATCCCGTCGGGAATCCTGACCCCGGGGGTGACGAACGTGATCGGCAACGGCGTCGTCGTCGACCCGGGTGTGCTGCTCACCGAGCTCAAGGGCCTGGAGGATCGCGGTGTCGACACCGAGCGGCTGCTGATCTCGGCCGACGCGAACCTGCTGATGCCCTACCACGTCGCGATCGACAAGGTCGTGGAGCGCTACGCCGGCAGCAAGAAGATCGGCACCACCGGCCGCGGGATCGGCCCCTGCTACCAGGACAAGATCGCGCGCATCGGCATCCGCGTCGCCGACGTGCTGGACCCGGTGCTGCTGGCCGAGAAGATCGAGGCCGCACTGGATTTCAAGAACCAGGTGCTGGTCAAGATCTACAACCGCAAGGCGCTGGACCCTGCCGAGGTGGTCGAGAGCCTGCTGGAGCAGGCCGAGGGCTTCAAGCACCGCATCGCCGACGCCCGGCTGCTGCTCAACGTGGCGCTCGAACGCGGTGAGACCGTGCTGCTGGAGGGCTCCCAGGGCACCCTGCTCGACGTCGACCACGGCACGTATCCGTTCGTCACGTCGTCGAATCCGACCGCCGGCGGAGCGTGCGTCGGCTCCGGGATCGGGCCGACCCGGATCACCACGGTGCTCGGCATCCTGAAGGCCTACACGACCCGCGTCGGCTCCGGCCCGTTCCCCACCGAACTGTTCGACGAGCACGGCGCCTACCTGGCCAAGACCGGCGGTGAGGTCGGCGTGACGACCGGTCGGGCCCGGCGCTGCGGCTGGTTCGACGCCGTGATCGCCCGGTACGCGACCAGGGTCAACGGCATCACCGACTACTTCCTGACCAAGCTCGACGTGTTGTCGAGCCTGGAGACCGTCCCGATCTGCGTCGGCTACACCGTGGACGGCAAGCGCACCGACGAGATGCCGATGACCCAGAGTGAGATCGCGCGCGCCGAGCCGATCTACGAGGAACTGCCCGGCTGGTGGGAGGACATCTCCGGGGCCAGGGAGTTCGACGACCTGCCGGCGAAGGCGCGGGACTACGTGCTGCGGCTGGAGGAGCTCGCCGGGGCGCCGGTGTCGTGCATCGGAGTGGGACCCGGCCGTGACCAGACCATCGTGCGGCGAGACGTGCTGGCCGAGCGGTGACCGATTACGGACTGGATCCGCGCCGGGTCGATCCGGAGTACGACCGGCACGGCGGCTTCCCGGTGTTCGAGCCTGCCGCACCGGGCCCGGGTTTCGAGCGCTTCCTCACCGCGATGCGCCAGGCCCAGGATCTGGCCGTGTCGGCGAACCCGGACCCCGACACCTGGACCGAGGCCGCCGAACGCGTCGAGGAACTGGTCAAGCTGCTGGAGCCCTTCCGGGCCGGTGAGGGAGTCGGCCCGGCCAACCGCGTGCCGTCGCTGCCGGGCGCGGGCAGCCTGCTGATGCCGCCGTGGACGGTGACCAGGTTCGAGGCCGACGGCATCGAACTGGAGGTCACCTTCAGCCGCTACCACGTGGGCGGCAACCACGCCGTGCACGGCGGGGTGCTGCCGTTGCTGTTCGACTCGATGTTCGGCATGGTGATCCATGCGACCGGCCGTCCGATCAGCCGCACCGCGTTCCTGCACGTGGACTACCGCAGGGTGACGCCGGTGGACACCGTGCTGACCGCACGGGGTTGGCTGCGGGAGGCCGAGGGCCGCAAGGCTTTCGTCAACGCCGAGCTCCTCGACGCCGACGGCAACGTGCTGGCCGAGTCGAACGGACTGATGATCAGGCTGCTGCCCGGGCAGCCGTAACCAAACGCCTCTGGGGGGAGGACGGTATGGGGGTAGGGGAGTTCCTCCGCGTCTGGTGGCGCCAGCCGCATGAATTCGACTGGATAGCAAGACATTTCCGCACCCGCGGGTTTCTGCGGGTGCACCAGGTGTTCATCGGCTGCTTCTCGCTGCTCTACGGGCTGACCGCACTGCTGTCGGTGGTGTGGGCCTACTACGACGGGGGCTCGGTCGGCGGGCGGGTGCTGGTGTTGGCCATCGCGGCGAGTTCGGCTGTGCTGGGCGTGATCTGGATCTTCGGGCCCTGGCCCACCGAACGCCAGTCGATCGCGTTCGCGGTGTACGCCGACCTCGCGGTGGTGGCGGTGATGGCCTGCTATCAGGACGCGTTCACCGCGATGCCCGGGCTGGCGCTGCTGGCGGCCAACGGCATCTACATCGTGATCGTCCACGGTCCGCGTGCCCTGCTGCTGCATCTGGCGTTCACCACGGCGGTGTTCGCGGTGACCTACGGAATCGCGATCGCGCAGGGCACCGCTCCGGTCTCGGTGATCACGGTGCGCCTGCTCGTTTTGATGCCGACGGTGATCGCGTTGCCGGTCATCGTGCAGTCGTATCTGCTGGCACTGCGGATGGACGCGGTGGACTCGCTGCACGATCCGCTGACCCGGCTGTACAACCGGCGCGGCCTGGACACCCACCTCGCCGATCTGGTGGCCACGGGCGGCACCCAGGTCGGCGTGCTGGCGGTCGACATCGACAAGTTCAAGACCATCAACGACCGGTACGGTCACGACACCGGCGACCGGGTGCTGGTCGCGGTGGCCGACGCGGCCCGGGCGGCGGTCGCCGCGCTTGGCCTGCGGTCGGCGACCGCACGCACCGGCGGCGAGGAATTCGTGATCGTCGTCGACGGCGGGCCCCAGGTCGTCGTGGAGGTCGCTGCCACGCTGCACGACCTCGTCGCGCGCTGCGACACCCCGCTGGTGCCGACCGTCAGCGTCGGGGCGGCCACCGCCCGCATCCACGGCGACCTCGAGGGCGTGGTCCGCATGCTGATCGAGCGCGCCGACGCGGCGATGTACCGGGCCAAGCAGGCCGGCGGAAACCGGACCGTGACGGTCGACGACGCGGTTCCGGCCCAGGAGTGAGCCGCGGCCGTGTCAGCATGTGTCGGTGACCCATCCCGTCGACCGCCACATCCGCCGGCTCACCACACCCCGCGCCGCAGCCTTCGCGGGGGTCCTGTTCGCGGTGTTGTTCGGGGCCGCCCTGGTGCTGATCCGCACCGCCCACGCGGAGGCGGAGCACCAGTTGCGGGCCGCGGTCGTGCTGATGCCGTTCGCCGGGATCGCGTTCCTGTGGTTTCTGGGCGTGGTCCGTGACGGCCTCGGCGTGTTCGAGGACAGATTCTTCGCGACGGTGTTCCTGGGCAGCGGGCTGATGTTTCTGGGGATGATCTTCGCGTCCACGGCGGTCGGCGCCGGGATCATCGCGGTCAGGGCATCCGGCGGGCCGCACACCGAGGTGGTGACGTTCGGTCAGGCGCTGCTGGTCTCGCTGTCGAACACGTACGCGCTGCGGATGGCTGCGGTGTTCATGATCTCGCTGGCCACCATCTGGCTGCGCACCCGGCTGATGCCGGCCTGGCTGGTGGTGGTGACCTACGCCGTCGCGCTGTGCGTACTCGTCGGCAGTGACCTGTCGCCGTGGGCCACGATCGCCTTCCCGGTCTGGGTTCTGGTCGTCAGCGTGCTGCTGCTGGTGCGGGCGAGCGGCGGAGATCTCGTCTGGGGTCGGGTCAGAGATCTTCCAGACTGAGGGCGCTCGCCGGGCACAGCTTGACCGCCTCGCGGGCGCGCTCGGCGGCCTCGCCGGTCACCTCGTCGTCGAGGACCACCACCATGCCCTCGTCGTCCTGGTCGAAGATGTCACCGGCCACCATCACGCAGTTGCCCGCCTGGATGCACAGCTCGCGGTCTGCGACAACCTTGCTCACCAGCACACCTCCAACGACTTCACACCGTAGATGAAGTGGAAGGACCGGAACTGCACGTCGGCGAAGTCCCGGGCAGCCGCCAGCGTCGGGAAACGCCGGAGCAGTGCCGGGAACGCGATGGCCATCTCCATCCGGGCCAGCGGAGCGCCCAGGCAGTGGTGCACACCGTGTCCGAACGCCAGATGCCCGGGCGCCCCGCGGCTGATGTCGAGGCGGTCCGGCTCGTCGATGAACGCGCTGTCCCGGTTGCCCGACGGCAGGGACGCGAACACCAGTCGCCCGGCCGGGATCTCGACGCCGGCGAGGACGACGTCGGTGGTGGTGATGCGCGGGATCGCGGTGTGCACGATCGACAGCCAGCGCAGCATCTCCTCCACCGCCGGTGCGACCGCGTCCGGGTCGTCGCGCACCGCGGCGAGCTGCGCGGGGTGGCGCAACAGCGCAAGTGTGCCCAGCGCCAACATGTTCGACGTCGTCTCGTGGCCGGCCAGCAGCAGCAGGCCGGCGATGCCGATCAGCTCGTCGTCGGTGAGCTCGTCGCCGTGTTCACGCACCAGCATGCCGAGGATGTCGTCACCGGGACGCGCCCGCGCACCGGCGACCAGGGTGCCCATGTAGTCCCGGCCCTGGCGCACCAGCTCCAGCCGCTCCGGTATCGCGATCGACAGGTCGAGCTGGCGGGCGCTGCGCCGCTGGAAGTCGTCGCGGTCGGCGTAGGGCACCCCGAGCAGCTCGCAGATCACCAGGGACGGGATCGGCAGCGCGAAGTGCTCGACCAGATCGGCCGGCGGGCCCGCCGCGGCGAGTGCGTCCAGTTGCGCGTCGACGATCTCGACGATGCGGGGCCGCAGCCGGGTCATCCGCCGGTGGGTGAACTCGCCGGTGAGCATGCGGCGCAGCCGCTGGTGTTCGGGCGGGTCCAGGCCCAGCAGGTTGCCTGCCCGGCCCCGGGCCTGCTCGTCCTCGTCGACCGGTGGCGCACCGGGGATCACGAAGCCGGGCGGGCGGCCGTTGGAGAACCGGGCATGGTCCGACAGCACGGCCTTGACGTCCTCGTAGCGGGTGACCAGGTACACCGGCATGCCGAACGCGTTGGTCACCGTGCGTACGCCGTCGGCCTCGCGGATCGCGTGCAGCTCGGGCACCGGATCGAACCCGTCTCGGCGCATGTGCACCGGCGGCAGCGCGGGTTCGGTGGCCTGGCTCATCTGTCGACGCTACCCGCCGGTTCTGTCGGCCTCCCCGCGCACCGCGGGCCACCAGATCTTCGGTCCGATCAACGTGAACAGCGCCGGGATGACGACGGTGCGCACCACGAAGGTGTCGAGCAGGATGCCGAGGCCGACGATGATGCCGATCTGGGTGAGCACGATCAGCGGCAGCACACCGAGCACGCAGAACACCGAGGCCAGCACGATGCCCGCGCTGGTGATCACCGCGCCCGTCGCGGACACCGCGCGCACGATGCCGTCCCGGGTGCCGTGCTCGGGTGTCTCCTCCCGGGCGCGGGTGACCAGGAAGATCGTGTAGTCCACGCCGAGCGCCACCAGGAACAGGAACGCGAACAGCGGCGCGGTGTTGTCCAGGCCGGGGAAGCCGAACACGTGCACACTGGCCCAGCCGCCCAGTCCGAGCGCGGCCACCGAGCTGAGCACCGTGGCCGCGATCAGCACCAGCGGGGCCAGCAGCGCCCGCAGCAGCACGTACAGCACCGCCAGCACCACGAGCAGGATCGCGGGGATGACCACGGCACGGTCGTGCGCGGCCGCGGCGGCGGCATCGCGTGCGGTGGCGTCCGAACCGCCGACCAGGCCGTCCGGATCGGCGGCGTGGACCGAATCGCGCAGGGCGTCCACGGTGTCGAACGCCTCGTCGGTGGCCGGGTCGGCAGCCAGGATCACCGACCACTGGGTCAGTCCGTCAGGCGACTGGCCTGCCGGGATGGCCGACACCACGCCGGGGGTGTCGGCGATCGCGCGTTGCACCTCGGCGGCCCGGTCGGTCGACGCGATCACCCTGGCGGGATCGGTCAGGCCGCTGGGGAAGTGGTCGGCGAGTGTCTCGAAGCCGCTGACCGATTCGGCCTGCACGCGGAACTGTTCGGTCTGGGACAGTCCGACCGGGGTGCCGAGCAGTCCCGTGCACAGCAGGGCCAGCGCGCCGATCGACACGACCGCCACGCGTGCGGGCCTGCGCGCGACCGCCGCGGCGACCCGGTGCCAGATGCCGCTGTCGGTCAGCGGTTTGGCTCCGACCTCGGGGATGAACGGCCAGAACAGTTTCCGGCCGAACAGTCCGAGTGCCGGGGGCAGCACCAGCAGCACGAAGATCGCCGCGATCACCAGGCCCGAAGCGGCCTGCACGCCGAGGCTGCGGGTGCTGGGTGCGGACGCGAGCAGCAGCGTCAACAGCGCCAGCACCACGGTCGCGTTGCTCGCGACGATCGCCGGACCCGCCCGGCGCACCGCGGTGTTCAGTGCGGTCTGGTGAGACTCGTGCCGGCCGAGTTCCTCTCGATAGCGCGAGATCAGCAGCAACGCATAGTTGGTGCCCGCGCCGAAGACCAGCACGCTGGTGATGCCCGAGGTGGAGCCGTCCGGGGTCATGCCGAGTGCGTCGGCGACGGACGCGCCGACGACGGCGGCGACCCTGTCGGCGAAGCCGATCACGAGAAGCGGCACCAGCCACAGCACGGGGGAGCGGTAGGTGATGATCAGGAGCAGGGCCACCACCGCCGCGGTGACGGCGAGCAGCGTGAAGTTGGCCCCGGAGAACGAGTCCGCGATGTCGGCGCCGAACGCGGGCCCGCCGGTCAACTCCGCGCGCAGGTCACCCGGTAGTCCGTCGCCGGCCGCGGCGCGCAGTTCCTCGACCTTGTCGGTCAGCGCGAACCCGGACAGGCCGCCCTGCAGCGGCACCGTCGCCACGGCCGCCTCGCCGTCCTCGGAGACCTGGGTGGGCGGCCCGCCGGGGCCGGTGCCGGCCGCGGCGAGCATGCGGTCCCTGGCCGCGTCCACGGCCGCGATGTCGGCCGGATCCAGCGGCGCGGAATCCGCGCGTGTGACCACCAGGATTGCGGGTACCTGATCTCCGCCCGGGAATGCGGCTCTGGCCGCATCGGCGCGGGCGGACTCGGAGTCGGCGGGTACGGCCACCGGCGATTGCGAGTTGGCGTCTCCGCCGCCGCCGAGCAGCCCCATCAGGGCGCCCGAGGCGAGGACGACGAGGAGCGCGACCACCCAGGACAAACGACGGCTCATGAAACCAACATTTCAGAAAATTAACAATTAATCAACTGAAGATTCTCGGTATGGTGGGCGGGTGCAGGATGTCGAGCGGGCGGCTCTGGAGGCGTCGATCGGCGCGGACGTACGGGCGCTGACGGCCGAGTCCGATCAGATCGGGTACCAGTTCGCCGCATTACATGCATTGAGCCCCAACGACTTCCGCGCTCTGCTCTATGTGAGCGTGGCCGAGAGCGCGGGAACCCCACTGACGGCCGGTGAGCTAAGGGAGCGGATGGGCACCTCCGGTGCGGCGATCACCTACCTGGTCGAGCGGATGATCGGCTCGGGGCACCTGCTGCGCGACTCCGATCCCGCGGATCGGCGCAAGGTGATGCTGCGGATGTCCCCGCAGGGCACGGCCGTGGCGCGCGCGTTCTTCACCCCGCTGGCCGACCACACCCACGACGCGCTGGCCGCACTGCCCGACAGCGATCTCGCGGCCGCCCGCCGGGTCTTCGCGGCGCTGATCGAGGCGATGGGCGCGTTCCGCGACCGGCTGGACCTCACCGGGTGAGCATCGCCTCTTCGAGGTCGATGCCGTGCAACAGCTTGCTGAGCACCTCGTCGTCGATGTTCCCGACGTCCCGCTCGGCCAGGAACGCTTTGCGTTCGGCCCCCAGCATCTGCAGCCGCAGCTCCCGGAACGCCGCCATCGACGATTCGGCGGTGCGGTCCTCGACGCGTTCCCATGCCGACCACTGCCTCCGGTTGTTCCAGGCCCGGAGCACCTTGGCGGTCTGCTCGTCGAGATCGGCGGCGGCGTCGGCCAGCAGTTGGTCGAGCAGTTCGTCGGCGGCGCGGGCGGCCTTCTCCTGCGCCGCGGCGGCGGCCGTCGCGTCCAGGCGCGCCTGATCGCTGCGGACGTCGAGCCGGCGGATCAGCCACGGCAGCGTCAGCCCGTGCAGCAGCAGGGTGCCCACCACCACGATGAACGTGAGGAAGATGATCTGCGGGCGGCCGGGGAAGCCGTCCCCGGTCAGCGTGGTCAGCGGCACGGCGAACGCCGCAGCCAGCGACACCACCCCCCGCATGCCCGCCCACGCGACGATCAGCACCTGCCGCGGGTCGGGCGCGGGTTCGGACGCCCGGATCTTGGCCGAGAGCAGCCTGGGCAGATAGGCGAACGGATACATCCACAGCACGCGGACGAGGATGACCGTCGCGAGCACCGACACCGAGGCGACGACGATCTCCCCGGCCGAGATGCCGTCCAGTTCGTCGATCGCGGTCGGCAACTGCAATCCGATCAGCAGGAACGCGAAGGACTCCAGCACCAACTGGACGGCCCGCCACACCGCGTCGTCCTGCAGGCGTATCGCGTAACCGGCGTGCGAGAACCGCTGCGCGGCGATCAGCGCCGCGACGACCACCGCGAGCACGCCGGAGCCGTGGATCTGCTCGGCGACCAGGTAGACCAGGAACGGCGCCACCAGTCCGATCGCGCTCTCGGCGGTCGGGTCGTCGAGGTGGGAGCGGATGTAGACCAGCGTCTTGCCCAGCACGAAGCCGACCACCACGCCGCCGACCACCGCCATCACGAAGGTGGTCAGCCCCTTCGACACGCCGGTCGAGGCGCCGATCGCGGCCGCCAGCGCGACCTTGTAGGCCGTCAGCGCGGTCGCGTCGTTGAGCAGGCTCTCGCCGCTGATCAGGGTCATCGTCCGGCGCGGCAGCCCCAGCCTGCGGCCGATCGCGCCGGCCGACACGGCATCCGGCGGCGCCACGATCGCGCCGAGGACGAACGCCGCGGCCAGCGTCATCTCGGGCACCGTGCGGTAGGCGACGAACCCGACGACGGCCGTGGTCAGCAGCGGCAACGCGACGGCCAGCAGCGCGATGGGGCGCTTGTTGGCGCGCATGCTCACCGAGCTGCTCTCCAGCCCCGCCGTCCACAGCAGCGGCGGCAGCACCACGTAGAGCACCACCTCGGGGTCGAGGGCGAGGTCGATGAAGTACTCGACGTCCGGCAGCAGGCCGATCGTCAGGCCCACTCCGACCAGGACGAGCGGAGCGGAGAGGTCGTGCCGGCGGGCGACCGCGGCCACCAGGACGGAGACGACGAGGATCGCCAGCAGCGAGGCACTCATGTTCTGATTCTGGCGGTGAGTCTGGCAGGGTGGAAACCCGATGACTGAGACGACGTACGGCGAGACGGTGCTGCTGCTCGGCGCGGGCGCGCGCAGCAGCGAGCTCGCATTGGCGTTCCGGCACCTCGGCGCCGGTGTGGCCACGGTGTCCGGCGACGACGACGCGGCGGCGCTGACCGGGCTGATCGACGAGCACCGGCCCCGCTACGTGGTCGTCGACACCGACGCGGTCGCCACCGACGCGCTGCTGGGTGTGGCCGACCGCGAGGACGTCGAGGTGTTCCCGACCCCGCGCGCGGCGCGGCTGTCCCTGGACCGGGAGGGCCTGCGCAAGCTCGCCGCCGACGAACTGGGCCTGCCGACCGCGCCGTTCTGGTTCGCGGGTTCGGTGGACGAGCTGACCGCGATCGCGACGCACGCCGGATTCCCGATGGTCGTCAAACCCGTCGCCGCCGCGCCCGGTGAGGGCGAGTCGGTGCTGCTGCGGCCCGAGGACGTGGCGCCGGCCTGGGAGCTCGCGGTGTCCGGCGCCAGCACGACCCGTGTCATCGCCGAGACGGTCGTCGAGGTCGACTTCGAGGTGACGCTGTTGACGGTCCGCACCAGCGGTGCGGCAGGTCCGGCGGTGCACTTCTGCGAGCCGATCGGCCACCATCAGAACGACGCCGCGGCGCTGGAATCCTGGCAGCCTCAGCGGCTTTCGCCCATCGCGCTGGATTCGGCGAAGTCCATCGCGGCGCGCATCGTCAACTCGCTCGGCGGTCGCGGGGTGTTCGCGGTCGAGCTGCTGGTGCGCGGGGACGAGGTGTACTTCTCCGACGTCCGGCCCCGACTGCAGGACAGCGGACTGGTGACACTGCGCTCCCAGCGGCTGTCCCAGTTCGAGCTGCACGCGCGGGCCATCCTCGGGCTGCCGGTCGACACCATCATGATCTCGCCCGGTGCGGTCGAGGTGAGTTACTCCGACGGAGAGGACAAGGACGTGTCCGGCGGTGAGATGCACGCCGTGCTGGCCGATGCGCTCGCGGTCGCCGAGAGCGACGTGCGGGTGTTCCGGGCGGCCGAGGTGACCGGGGACGGCGACGCGTCCTGGCTCAGCTGGTCCACGGCGACCGCGCAGGACCCGATCGTGGCGCGTGACCGCGCCCGCCGGGTCGCGTCGGCTGTGCGCAGGCTCCGGTGACCAGGCCCGGCGGGGCGGACGGGACCGACGGCGCGGAGTCGACCGGGTCGGCCGTGGCCCCGTTCCTCGGCGCGCTGGCGATCATTGTGGCCGTCGTGATCGGAATCTGGTTGATCAACCTGTTCTCCGGCGACGGGCTGACCGACGAGCAGCAGATCGCGCGCGCCGCGTCGGGCCAGAACGACGCGCTGCAGCGCTCGGACTACGGCGCGTTCATCTCCTACACCTGCGCCGAACAGGTTGCCGACGAGGCGAAAATTCTTGACTCCCAACGTGAATCGATGGAGAACCGGGGCGGTCGGTACGTCGACCGGGTGGCCGGGGTGGCGGTGGACGGCGACCGCGCCACCGCCGACATCACCTATTACTTCGAGTCGGACAAGGACGCCAAGGAGACCGTGCAGATGGCCTTCGTCCGCGAGGGCGGAAGCTGGAAGGTCTGTTCGCCTGGCCCCAGCTAGCTGTGGGACACTCTCGACCGTGAGCTACGCCGGAGACATCACGCCTGAGCAGGCATGGACGCTGCTGAGCGAGAACCCCGACGCGGTGCTCGTCGACTGTCGCACCGAGGCGGAGTGGCGCTTCGTCGGGGTACCCGACCTGTCCGAGCTGCGCCGCGATGTCGTCTACATCGAGTGGAACCGCACCGACGGCAGCCGCAACGACCACTTCGTCGACGACCTGGTCGACAAGCTCGGCGCTGCGGGTTCTGGCGCGGAGCGCCCGGTGGCCTTCCTGTGCCGTTCGGGCAACCGGTCCATCGGCGCCGCCGAGGCGGCCACCGAGGCGGGCCTCGGCCCGGCCTACAACATCCTGGACGGTTTCGAGGGCAATCTCGACGAGCGCGGGCACCGCGGCGGCACCGGCTGGAAGGCTGTCGGACTGCCCTGGACGCAGTCATGAGCGAGACGCCCGGTTCGGTCCCGTCGGTCCGGATCCCCGCGCCGCTTCCCGACGGGGTCAGCCAGGCCACCATCGGGGTGCGCGGCGGACTGCTGCGCTCGGAGTTCGAGGAAACCGCCGAGGCGATGTACCTGACCTCGGGATACGTCTACGACTCGGCCGCCGACGCGGAGAAGGCGTTCACCGGCGAGATCGACCGCTTCGTGTACTCGCGCTACGGCAACCCGACGGTCGCGATGTTCGAGGAGCGGCTGCGCCTGCTCGAGGGCGCCCCGGCCTGCTTCGCCACGTCGACCGGCATGTCGGCGGTGTTCACCGCGCTCGGCGCGCTGCTGGGCGCCGGCGACCGGCTGGTGGCCGCGCGCAGCCTGTTCGGTTCGTGCTTCGTGGTCTGCAACGAGATCCTGCCGCGCTGGGGCGTCGAGACCGTCTTCGTCGACGGAGACGACCTCGCCCAGTGGGAGCAGGCGCTGTCGGTCCCCACCCAGGCGGTGTTCTTCGAGACCCCGTCCAACCCGATGCAGTCGCTCGTCGACATCGCCGCGGTGTGCGATCTCGCGCACGCCGCGGGCGCGAAGGTGGTGCTGGACAACGTCTTCGCCACCCCGATCCTGCAGCAGGGCATGCCGCTGGGCGCCGATGTGGTCGTGTACTCGGGGACCAAGCACATCGACGGTCAGGGCCGCGTGCTCGGCGGGGCGATCCTGGGCGACACCGAGTACATCGACGGGCCGGTACAGAAGCTGATGCGCCACACCGGTCCCGCGCTGAGCCCGTTCAACGCGTGGACGTTGCTGAAGGGCCTGGAGACGCTCGCGCTGCGGGTCCAGCACCAGACCGCCTCGGCGCACCGCGTCGCCGAGTTCCTCGAGTCGCACCCGTCGGTGAACTGGGTGAAGTACCCGTTCCTGGCCTCGCACCCGCAGTACGACCTGGCCAAGCGCCAGATGTCCGGCGGCGGAACGGTGGTCACCTTCGAGTTGGCCGGCGGCAGCAAGGAACGGGCCTTCGAGGTGCTCGACAAACTGCAGATCGTGGACATCTCCAACAACCTCGGCGACGCCAAGTCGCTGATCACCCACCCGGCCACCACCACCCATCGCGCGATGGGGCCGGAGGGGCGTGCCGCGATCGGCCTGGGTGACGGCGTGGTGCGGATCTCGATCGGGCTGGAAGGCACCGACGACCTGATCGCCGACCTGGACCGGGCGCTGTCCTGAGGTGTCCCGCCGGACGAACGCGAAGAAGGCCCGCCGCAGGAAGCGGCAGTCGGCCCGGGGCCAGACCTGGTTGCCGGCCGGGGTCGCCGATGAACTCCAGATCGCTTCCGAGCTGGAGGATCTTGACGGCCGGCTGACCGAGCGCGGGTGGGAGTTCCACCTGGACGAGGACGATCCGGACGTCGAGACCGGCGTGGCGTGGTACTGGCCGGCCTCGGAAGCCGACGTCCCCGACGAGGACCAGACCGTCAACGTGACGGTGATCCTGCTGACCCCCGAGGACGGCGGCGAGATCGCGCACGTCGTCTTCGTCGGGACCGACGTCGACTACCAGTTCAATTTCGACGAGCTGGTCGAGCACCTCGACGCGATCGAAGCCTACCGAATCGGCGATCCGCCACCGGTTTTCGGCTAGCCGGGGTTCTTCTCGGGTCCCTCGACCACCCCGAGCGCCGACTGCGCGCGCTGCTCGTAGCCCTGACGCTTGGTGGTGTCGAACTCGAGGAACACGTTGTCGAGCCCGAGCTTGCCGTTGAGCCAGCGCCGGCCCCGCGGCCCGAGCATCTGCGCGGCCTGCGCGGTGAAGCGCAGCGCCGGCGGCACGGAGACGTGGGTCTTGGGCTTGTCGAGAGTCTTGGCGATCGCCGCGGCGATGTCGGCCGGTTCGACCGGCTTGAGGGCCCCCGTGTCCTTGGTGCCCGAGATCAGCTCGGTCCTGGTGAACGGCGGCATCACCACCGACACGTGCACGCCGTGCGGCGCCACCTCGTCGGCCAGCGCCGCGGACAGCCCGACCACGCCGAACTTCGCGCCGACGTAGACCACCTGGCCGGGCACCGGGATCAGCCCGGACAGCGACGCGATGTTGATGATGTGGCCCCGCCTGCGCGCGATCATGTCGGGCAGTGCGAGCTGGCATCCGGTGATCACGCCGTACAGGTTGACCTCGATCGACGAGCGGATCGACTGCTCGGACTGATCGAGGAAGGGGCCGATCGGCATCACGCCGGCGTTGTTGATGAGCACGTCGAGGTGGCCGCCCCCGTCGGTGCGGGCCTTGTCGAGGAACGTCGCGAACGACTCCCGGTCGGTGACGTCGAGCGGATAGCCCGATGCCGGGCCGAGATTTCCCAGCTTGGCCACCGACGACTCCTGCAGCGCCACGTCGCGGTCACCGATGACGACGCGCGCTCCGCGCTTGAGCAGTGCCTCCGCGGTCGCGTACCCGATGCCGCGGGCGGCACCGGTGATGGCGATGGTCTTGCCCCGGATGTTGTCCATGCGGCCGAACTTTACACGTGTCAAGTTTTTCTGTGAAGTGCCCCCGGAAAGTCGCCGGCGGTGGCACCGCTCACTCGATGATCAGCCACAGTGCCCCGGTTCGGTGTGGCCGTAGGCGTCGTGCCGGCACCACCATTCGTAGGGCGCGGACTGGGGGTAGCCGGGCGGCGAATCCTCCCAGGTCTCCTGCCGCCCGAGCGCCGTCATGTCGAGGAAATTCCAGGTGTTCACGAACGCCTCGTCCCCGCGGCTGTCGATGAAGTAGGTGCGGTACACGCGGTCGCCGTCGTCGCCCGGCCAGCGGATGAACGCGTTGGTGCCGTGCCACTGGTCGACGCCGAAATCGGTGTCGAACGCCCCGTCGCCGTCGGGAATCATGGTGAACCACGGGATGTCCCAGCTCATCCGGTCCTTGATCCGGGCGAGGTCGGGCTGCGCGCCGCGGGACGCGTAGACCAGCGTGGTGTCGCGGGCGTTGAGGTGCGCGAGGTTGCCGATGTGGTCGGCCATCAGCGAACAGCCGACGCAGCCGTGCTCGGGCCAGCCGTCCACCCCGGGGTCCATGAACGCCCGGTAGACGATCAGCTGACGGCGGCCGTCGAACAGGTCGAGCAGGGTCGCCGGGCCGTCGGGACCTTCGAACCGGTAGTCCTTCTCGACGGGCGTCCACGGCATCCGGCGGCGCATCGCCGCCAGCGCGTCCCGGGCCCGCGTGAACTCTTTTTCCTTGACCAGCATGTCCGAGAGTGCCGACGCCCATTCCGGCGCGGACACGATCTGTGGTGCCTGCATGCGTCTCCCTTCGCCAATCGTTCAACAATTCAGTTGAACGATGTCGTCCTCAGCAGACCACGCACCGCCGCTATAGTCAACAGAATGGTTGAAGATCCGGTGCTGGACCGGGTGTACGCCGCGCTCGCCGATCCCACGCGCAGGCAGCTGCTGGAAGCCCTCCGGGTGGGCGACGCGCGCATCACCGACCTGGCCGCCCCGCTGCCGATGACCTTCGCCGGGGTGTCGCGCCACGTCGGGGTCCTGGAAGCCGCCGGGCTGGTGCGACGCGAGGTGCGAGGCCGCGAGCACTGGCTGTCGCTGCAGTCCGACGGTCTGTCGCCCGCCCGCCGATGGATGGACGAGCAGACCGAGTTCTGGTCGTCGCGGGCCGACGCGCTCTCGGACCGGCTGCGTGCCAAGGGAAAACGATGACCGCGGCGCCGGTGGTCCGCGTGCGCCGCGTCCTGCCCGCCGCGCCCGACGTGGTGTTCGACGAGTGGCTGGACCCGGAAGCCCTGATGGACTGGATGTGTCCCCGCCCGGCCCGCTGCGTGGCGGTGGTCATCGAGGCGCACGTCGGCGGCCGGGTCCGGTTCGACGTCGACGACGAGGACGGCCATCTGGTGCTGATCACCGGCCAGTTCCTCGACATCGACCGGCCCCGCCGGTTGCGCTTCACCTGGTCGCACTCCGGGTGGTCCGACCCCACGGCCACCAGCATCGTCGACGTCGCGTTCGAGCCGCACGGAGACGGCGAGACGCTGATGTCCATCGAGCACTCGCTGCTGCCGCCGGAGGCGTTCGACGACCACGACCAGGGTTGGGCGCTGACCGCCGACCAGTTCGCCGCGCTGCTGCCGCGGGCCTGACCCGGCCGGATTTCCGCTCACGCCGAGCAAATGGCCCGGCGCGGAAATGCCGGGGCCGAAGCTGCGTTAGACATGGACGTGATGTCGGTACCGGCGGTGGACGGGTTGCGCTTCGTGGCGGCGGGTCAGGACGATCCGCTGGCCGCGCCGTTGATCGACGAGCTCGCCGACGAATACGCCCGCCGCTACGGCAGCGACCGCGCCCGGGTGCATGCCTGGCTGCGCGGCTACCCGGCCGACGAGTTCAGTGACCCCGACGGCGGTCTGGTGATCGGCGTGCTGTCCGGCAGGCCGGTGACCGGTGGCGCGTTCCGCCGCTTCGACCAGGACACCGCCGAACTCAAACGCATCTGGACCGACAGCGCCCACCGGCGCCGGGGTTTGGGGCGCGCGCTGGTCTCACGACTGGAAGCCGACATCGCCGCCCGCGGCTACTCGCGCGTGTACCTGACCACCGGCGACCGTCAGCCCGAGGCCGAGGCGCTCTACACCGCAATGGACTACCGGCGGCTGACCGCGCCGCTGCCCGCCGACGGCGAGGTCTACCCGATCGCGTTCCTCAAGGTGCTGCGATGACCGGGGCGGTGCATCTGGGTGTCGCGCTGGAGGGCTACGGCTGGCATCCGGAAGCCTGGCGGCACACCACCGCCACGGCGCCGGTGACCGGCGGACGGTACTGGACCGAACTGGCCACCACCGCCGAACGCGGCCTGCTGGACTTCGTCACCTTCGACGACTCGCTGACCGCGCAGCGCCGGCGTCGCGCCGAGATCGACGCCCGGTGGCTCGCCGGGCGCCCGGACGCGGTGCTGGTCGCGGCCCGGGTGGCGCCCGTGACCCGGCACATCGGGCTCATCCCGGTCGCGAACACCACCCACACCGAACCGTTCCACGTCTCCAAAGCCATTGCCACCCTGGACTTCGTCTCTCACGGCCGGGCCGGCTGGCAGGTCAGGGTCAGCGCGTCCCGGCACGAGGCCGAACTGTTCGGCCGCCGCGACCCCGACGCACTCGGCGACCTGTTCGACGAGGCCGCCGACGCGGTGGGGGTGGTGCGTAGGCTCTGGGACAGCTGGGAGGACGACGCCGTCATCCGCGACACCGCGACGGGCCGCTTCGTCGACCGGGACAAGCTGCACTACATCGACTTCGCCGGACCGTTCTTCTCGGTGAAGGGACCGTCGATCACACCGCGCCCGCCTCAGGGGCAGCCGGTGGTTACGGCGCTGGCCCACAACCGCCGCGTCTACGAATTCGCCGCGGGCAGCGCCGATCTCGTCTTCGTCACCCCGGCCGGCGACGACGCGGTGACAGCCGTGCTGGACGAGGTGGCGCTGGCCGGTGGCGGGAGACTGCTGGTGTACGCCGACCTGTACGTGACCTTCGCCGGACTGGTCGACGAACGCTCCGATGCCGAGGTGTTCGCAGGCACCCCCGCGCAACTCGCCGACACGATCGAGCGCTGGCACCGACTCGGCGTGGACGGGGTCAGGTTGCGGCCGGCGGTCAACTCCGCCGACCTGCCCGTCATCGTCGACGAAGTGGTGCCGATCCTGCAGCAGCGCGGAGTCTTCCGCACCGCCTACTCCGACGGTGAGTCGCTGCGTCACCGCCTCGGACTGCCGACCGCCGGTAATCGCTATGCGGCGAAAGGGAATTCATGACCGTCCCACTGTCGGTTCTCGACCTGTCACCGATACCGGAAGGCGCCGATGCGGCCACCGCGCTGCGCAACACCGTCGACCTCGCCCAGCACGCCGAGCAGTGGGGGTACAAGCGGTTCTGGGTGGCCGAACACCATTTCGTCGCCGTCGCGAGCTCCGCGCCCGCAGTGCTCATCGGTCAGATCGCCGCGGCGACCCGCAGCATCCGGGTGGGCGCGGCGGCCGTGCAACTCGGGCAGACGACGGCCGTCGCGGTGGTGGAGAGCTTCGGCACGCTCGCCGCGTTCCATCCGGGGCGCATCGACCTCGGCGTCGGCCGCTCCGGCCAGCGCCGACGGGAAGCGCAGAAGGGCCCCGCCGGCCCGCGCAGCACGAAACCCGTTCCGCCGTGGCGCGACGTGGACGGTGTGGTCGTCCCGTCGCCGTTCGACGTGACGGCCCTGATGCGCAATCCGAGGCTGCGCGCCCGGATGTCGGTGCTGCAGCAACCCGAGGCCGTCGCACCGGATTTCGCCGACCAGGTCGCCGACATCCTCGCTATGGTGGCCGGCCGTTACGCGATCGGCGCTGTCGACGCGCACCCGGTGCCCGGTGAGGGGGCGGATCTGGTCCCGTGGATCTTCGGCAGCAGCAAGGGGCAGAGCGCCCGGGTGGCGGGCGCCCACGGACTGCCGTTCGTCGCGAGCTACCACATCACCCCGGCCACCGCACTCGATGCCGTCGAGGTCTACCGTGCCGAATTCCGGCCCTCGGCAACACTTTCGGAACCCTACGTGGTGGTCTCGGCAGATGTGGTGGTCGCCGACGACACTGCCACCGCCCGCCACCTGGCATCCAGTTACGGGCACTGGGTGCACTCCGTGCGCGGCGGTGACGGCGCGGTGCCCTACCCGGACCCCGACCGCGTGTCACCGCTGTCCGACGAACAGGCCGAGCTGGTCCGGGACCGCACCGCGACCCAGTTCGTCGGCGACCCCGACGAGGTGGCCGACCGGCTCTGCACGCTGCAGCGCGCGACCGGTGCCGATGAGCTTGTGGTCACCTCGGTGACCCACGACCACGCCGACCGGCTGCGCTCGCACCGGTTGCTCGCGCAGCGGTGGGGGCTGACGACGTGACCAAGCCGCGCAAGCAGATTCACCTCGGCGCGCATTTCCCCGGCGTCAACAACACCACGGTGTGGTCGGATCCCGACTCGGGCAGCCAGATCGAGTTCGAGTCGTTCGTGCACCTGGCCCGCACCGCGGAGCGGGGCATGTTCGACTTCTTCTTCCTGGCCGAGGGACTGCGGCTGCGCGAACACCGCGGCCGCATCCACGATCTGGACGTGGTCGGCAGGCCCGACACCTTCACGGTGCTGGCCGCACTGGCCGCCGTCACCGAGCACCTCGGGCTGGCGGGCACCGTCAACACCACGTTCAACGAGCCGTTCGAGGTGGCGCGCCAGTTCGCCACCCTCGACCATCTGTCCGACGGCCGGGCGGCCTGGAATATGGTCACCTCCTCGGATGCGTTCACCGGGGCCAACTTCCGGCGCGGCGGCTACCTCGACCACGCCGACCGCTACCGGCGTGCCGAAGAGTTCCTGACCGTGGCGCGGTTGTTCTGGGACAGCTGGTCCGCCGACGCCGTCCTCGCCGACCGCGGGACCGGCCGCTACGTCGAGCCCGACCGCATCCGCGTCGTCGAACACCACGGACCGCAGTTCGACGTGCGCGGGGTCGCCACGCTGCCGCCGATGCCGCAGCGCGAGCCGGTGTTGTTCCAGGCCGGGGACTCCGACGAAGGCAGGACCTTCGGGGCCCGGCATGCCGACGCGCTGTTCACGCTGCACTCCGAGCTGCAGGCCGGCCGGGCCTACTACGCCGACGTCAAGGCCCGGGCGGCCGGTTTCGGCCGGAATCCCGACCACCTCAAAGTGTTTCCGGCCGCCAGCTTCGTGCTCGGCGACACCGCGGCCGAGGCCGCCGACAAGGCCCGCCATGTGCGTCTGCAGCAGGTCAGCGGCCCGACCGCGATCGCGATGCTCGAACAGGTGTGGCAGCGCGACCTTTCCGATGTCGATCCGGACGGCCCGCTGCCCGAGGTGGAACCCGCCGACGACCCGACGGTGACCCAAGGCCGGGTGCGCCACGGCGACCCCAGGGCCATCGCGGCGGCGTGGCGGGAGCGGGCCGAAGCCGGGAACCTCAGCATCCGCGAACTCGTCATCGCGGTCACCAGCAGGCAGCAGTTCGTCGGCACCGCCGCCCAGGTCGCCGACGAGATCGACCTGCACGTGCAGAGCGACGCGTGCGACGGGTTCATCCTGGTGCCGCACCTGACCCCGCGCGGCCTCGACGAATTCGTCGACCAGGTGGTGCCGCTGCTGCAGGAGCGCGGCAGCTTCCGCACCGGCTACAGCGGCGCCACGCTGCGCGACCGTCTCGGCCTGTAGGTACGCCCGGTTACGGCAGCCGGGCCTGATTGGCGGCGTCGCGCAGCGAGCCCCG
>NZ_BCRS01000056.1 GCF_001552715.1 Mycolicibacterium vaccae NBRC 14118 = CIP 105934
AAGCCGATGCCGCCGAGCGAGGCGGCCACCGCGGTGGCGGCCGCGCCGTCGAGGTCGAGCACGCACACCCTCATGCCCGCCGCTGCCAGCCGCACCGCCGTCGCGCGGCCGATGCCGGACGCGCCGCCGGTGATCAGCGCGACCCGACCCGCGAGTCTCACCCGGTCACCACCGGTCGACGGGATCGTCCAGCTTCAGCGGGCGGAGGTAGGAGGCGTCGGTCTTGTCCCACTTGCCCTTGATGAAGCCCTTGACCGCGCCCTTGCCCAGGATCGAGGAGTCGCCGCTGATCATCCACTCGATGGTGCACCGACGCAGGGCGATCTTCCACACACCGTCGCGACGTTCCAGGCGGTCGATGTACCGGCCACCCATCAGTGACACGATCTTGCCGCCCTTGACCCGCATCGCGCCCATCACGTAGCTCTCGGCATGGGCGACGTCGCCGTCGATCTCGCAGGTGTGGGTGGTGACGTTGTGCAAATGATCCTCGAACACCGCGGTGTGCGCCTGGTTGGCCCAATCCCCGTACTCAGGGCCCGTTTTGACGGTGGGTCCGTGCTCGTCGACGCCGTCGTCGAAGTAGACGCTGCCCATCAACTCGGCGTCGTGGCGGTCGTGCCCACGGGCCTGCTTCATCACGCAGTCGAGGATGGCGGTGCGGTCCTCGAGGTACTGCACGCGCTTGCGCAACTGGTCGAGTTCATCGGAGTTCGTCATGGTGTCCTTCCACGGGTCGTGCATGCGTCGAGTTGTACAACTGTATAGCACGCACGCCGCAATATTCTGGTCCGATCCAGCGTTGTCGCCGCACTGATCCTATACAGTCGTATAGTGCAACTTCTCGTCGAATGCAGAGCAGGACAAGTGACATGAGTCGACTCGAGGGCAAGGTCGCCTTGATCACCGGCGCGGCCCGCGGACAAGGGCGAAGCCACGCTCTGCACATGGCCGCCGAGGGAGCCGACGTCATCGCCATCGACATCTGCGACGATATCGCGTCGTCACCCAACCCGTTGGCCACAGAAGCCGATCTCGACGAGACCCGGCGCCTGGTCGAGGAGGCCGGTCGACGCATCGTCACTGCCACCGTCGATGTGCGCGACCGAGTCAGGCTCGCCGACGCAGTCGACGATGCCGTGACAGCACTCGGTGGGCTCGACGTCATCGTGGCCAACGCGGGCATCTCCGCGTTCGGTCCGGCCGTCCCCGTACAGGGTTTCGTCGATGCGTTCGACGTCGACTTCGTCGGCGTCGTCAACACTGTCAGCGTCGCTCTGCCGCATCTGCCGGAGGGTTCCTCGATCATCGCCATCGGTTCGATCGCGGCGTTGGCATCGCAGGTCAACAGGAGCGACGGACTCGGCCTGCAGGGTCCCGGCGCGGCCGGGTACGGCCTGGCCAAGAGCATGCTGTGCGGCTACACGAAGTCACTCGCGCTGGTCTTGGCGGATCAGCGGATCCGGGTGAACGCGGTCCACCCGACCAACGTGGACACCGACATGCTGCACATCGACGCGATCTACCGGACCTTCCGGCCCGATCTTGCCGAGCCGACGCGAGCCGACGCCGAGATCGGATTCACGTTCATGCACGCCATTCCGGTTCCCTACGTCGATCCGGCCGACATCTCGCACGCGGTGGTCTATCTGGCATCCGATGAATCGCGTTACGTCACCGGGCAGCAACTGTTCATCGATGCCGGCGCAGCGTTGAAGGCCGGCCTGTGACCGACGACCGGCTTGCCATCGAGTACCTGAGCGTGTTCGGTTTGCCGCCAGTCGAATTCGTGCGTCTGGCTGCCGAGCTCGGCGTCGGACAGATCTCCATGGGTCTGACTGCGATGCCGCTGGAGTCGCTCGGTTACCCGCACTTCTCTCTGCGCGACGATTCCGCGCTGCGACGGGACATGGGTACGGCGATGTACGACTGCGGCGTGCAGATCTCGCTGGGGGAGGGTTTTCTCGTCGTTCCCGGCGCCGATTGCCGCGCGTACGCTGCCGACCTGGACTTGATGCGTGAGCTCGGTGCACCCCGGATCAACACCCTCGGTCTGGACCCGGACCGCGACCGAACCTTCGACCAGTTCGCCATACTCACCGAGTTGGCCGCCGAACGTGGCATGCAGACGACACTGGAGATGATGCCCGGATCCGTGGTGGGCGACCTGGATACCGCACTCGCCGCGGTACGGCATGTGGGGCGCCAGGACTTCCGGTTGCTCATCGACACCATGCATCTTGGGTATTCCGGCGCGGGTGCCGACGACATCCGGGCCCTGGATCCGGCGGTCATCGGTTACGTACAGCTGAGCGACATGCCGGTCATCGGCGGTATGGAGGACTACCTCGTGGCTGCGACATTCGAGCGCATGATTCCCGGTACCGGGACTCTGCCGCTCGCAGACATCCTCGACGCGTTGCCCCGGGATGTGCACGTCGGGCTCGAAGTACCCATGCGGACCTCAGCTGAAGCCGGCGTGGGACCCCTCGACCGGTTACGTCCCTGCGTGGAGGCTGCCCGCGTCCTCGTTCCTACCTAGCGCCCTAGCTGCGTTCCAGCCGCCCGCTCGACGGTGCCGAGGTGATGGTCATGTGGCGTGCACCCTCGGCGTGCTTCGGCTCGGCATCACCTTGTACCTCGACCGCCAGCGCGATGTGCGCGAAGCTGAGAAACAGCTGCATCAGCCGGTTTTCGTCGTCGTCGTACTCGTCGAACGGCTTCTTGTCCAGGTGCGTCAGTCCATCTTGAAGGCGGTCCTTGGCGGCGTTGAAGAACGCGACGCGCTCGGACTCCGAACTGTTGAGCCTGCGCTTGAGCCGATCATCAGCGGAGTCGACCGCCCAGTGCTCGACGAACGGTTCCAGGGTCTCGAATCCGGGTGGTAACTGTTCGGTGGTCATCGTCCCGCCTCCGCCCGGTAGTCCGATACTGCCTCATCGACCTGGAGATAGAGGTGCCGCAGCAGCACCTCCTGAGCCTGGAAATGTATGTGGCTCAGTGCGCCACTGCTGATTCCGCGCTGCCCGGCCTCGATCACCTCGCGGTCCTCGGAATGGATGTCGAGGGTGGTGCATGCGGCGTACTCGCGGGCGAACCGCTCACTGGCGTTCGCGTCGTCGCCCACCCAGTAGAGGCGCACGACGCCGCGTGATTTCGTCGCCGACACGGGGTAGACGACGTGGGAGAAATGTTGGATGGCCATGCCGAAGATGAAGAAGTTCGGGAACAGCACCAGGTAGTCCATGTTGAATTCCAGTTGCCTGGCCAGGGCTCCCTCCAGCTGCTTCATCAGCGCGATACCCTGCACCTCGGCCGGCGTGAATTCCGGATTGGTCCAGACGGTTTGGTATCGATGCGGCCCGGAGAACCCGATGTCGGTGGGATACCCGAACGGATTGTCGGGCCCGGTGGGTCCGTTGCCTCCGCTGCGGGGATGAATGAACCGCAGGTGGTAGTTCTCCTGGAAGTTGTCGAAGGTGAGTTTCCAGTTCGCGTCGATCTCGTAGACGTACTCGGTGAATGTCGTCGCCTGCGCGACCGGCAGCAATTCCAGCTTGGCCGCCATCGGTCCGAGGAATTCCCGCAGGCTCTGCTTCGGATCGGGATCGAGGTTGATGAAGATCAGCCCGGCGCAGACGTCGACGGAGATCTTGGGTAGCCCGCACTGAGCTTTGTCGATGTAGAAGTTGCCGAAGTCCGGGGCGGATCGCAGGCGGCCGTCCGGGGTGAAGTTCCATCCGTGGTACTGGCAGCTGAAGGACGACCGTCGCCCACCTCGATCGAGTACCAGTTGGGTGGCGCGGTGGGTGCACACGTTGTGGAAGGCGCGGATCTCACCGTCCTTGCCGCGGGTGATCAGCACCGTCGTGTTGGCCACTTCGAGGTCGCGGACGATGTAGCTGTTGGGTTCGGCGAGTTCGCAGACGTGGCCGATCTCCAGCCACGTCCGCTTGAAGATCGCCTCACGTTCGGCGTCGAAGTATTCGGGCAGGTAGTACGGACCCGTCGGAATCGGATCCGTGCCCAGATCATGGGTATCGGGGCGGGGCAGCACAGTCTCTGCTGTCATGGCATCTCCTCGAGTCGTGGGTTGGATCAGCTGACGCAGTAGCCGCCGTCGATGGTGACGACGGATCCGGTGATGAAGGCACTGTTCTCGGTGCACAGGAAGATCACGGCCTCGGCGACCTCGTCGGGTGTTCCGAGCCGACCCAGTGGGGTGCGTGCGCACTGCTCGGCGATGTATTCAGGGACCAGTTCCGGCGACGTCATCGGAGTGTCGATGAATCCCGCCGTCACGGCGTTGACCCGGATTCCGTCCGGACCCCACTTCATCGCGAAGTTGCGGGTCATCGACAGGACGCCGGACTTCGCGGCGCCGTAGGCCGGCACCATCGGAACCGCCCGCACAGTCGACAACGAGGACAGTCCGACCACACAGGCCCCACCCTTGGCTGTCGATCGGGCGAGTGCACCGTGCAGCGCGGAGGTGAGTTCGAACGGTCCGAACAGGTTCAGATCCACCGTGGCGCGGAAGCCGTCGGGTGTCGACTCGTCAAGTCCGCCCGCGAAGATCGCACCGGCGTTGTTCACCAGGATGTCCAGGGTGCTGAAATCCGCGGCCAGTTCCTGGATTCCCGCCCGGTCGGTCAATTCGAGCTGGTGGTAGGCGATTCCCTCCAGGTCGACTGAGTAGTCTGCGGCCTGGGGCTTGCGACCGGTGGTCGTCACCGTGGCCCCGGCGTCACGCAGCTTGGTGGCAATGGCGTGGCCGATGCCGCTGGTGCCGCCCGTGACCAGTGCGGTCGCCCCGGTGAAATCATAAGTTGCGCGTGCGGTCATGCGAGCTCTCCGATCTGTTTGCGAAGCCAGGCTGATTCCCAGAAGTTCTCGCTGTCCGCGAGCAGCGCTTCATGGGCGGATTTGACGACCGCGCGGGCGGCCTGGTGTGCGGGCTCGCTCTCGAGCACGATCTCCCCGAGGTGGATCGCGCGTAGTGGGTCTCCCGCGTCGAGGTACCGGCCGGCACGGTCGCAGATGGCCTGTGCTCCCGCGAGTTCCACCAGGTCCGGGGCAACGGATTCGGGGCCGACGGGGTACAGCTCGGTGGTGGACCGCCGGTGGAACCACCCGTTGTAGTTCTCCCAGATCGCCCGGACGTTCCAGCTGACCTTGCCGTAGCCCTGGCCGACCTCCAGATGCGGTGGCAGCGTGATCCGGGCCATCGCGTCACGTACGTCGTCGCCGGCGTTCATGGCGGAGACGGTTTCGTCGTGCAGGTACTGCACGGCGTCCCGCAGCCGGATCAGCTCGGCATCGACCAGTTCGGCGCCGTGGATCGGGTCGAAGTGTCCGGTGACCAGTACCTCGGGTTGCAGTCGGCGGACCCGCTCGTAGGAGGCGACGGCCGCCAGGGCGTCGCGGTAGCGGTCGCCGCGCATGGTGACGAGATTGGGGATGTGGCCGAACACCGGCCCGAACAAGTTCCCGCACAGGCAGATCCGCTCGTCAGGAAGCCACACGACAAGGGAGTCGGTGGTTTCACCCCCCGGCGTGGCGATCAGCTCGATGCGGCGGCCACCGACCTCCAGGGCGAGGGTGTCCTCGACGATCGTGTCGGGGTCCGGTACGGCCTGGGCGGGAAGGACCTCGCCGAACCGCTTCTGGATACCCGTCACGGTCGCGGTGATCTTGTCGACGAACGCGAACATCGTGTTGCGGGCGCGATGCGCCAGGAGTCGTTCGGTGTCGTCGCGCCACATCTCCCAGTTCGCCTGCGCGACGATGTGGGTACCGTCCTCGCGGAACACGTCGGTTCCGCCGACGTGATCGGCGTGGCCCTGTGTGTAGATGATGTAGCGCACCGGTCCGCTGTCGACGGCGTCGAAGTTGGCCTTGTGTACCGGGGATTCGAATCCCATCCCGGTGTTGACGATGACGCGGCCCTCGCCGGTGGTCAGCATGTACGAGTTGGTCAAGCCCGGTGACATCCAGACGCCGGGCGCCACCTGGCGGGCCTCCGTCGCCGACGCACCCGCGAGGTCGTCAGCGCCGGGCCTGCTGCGATAGAGCGGTTCGAGACCGTCGACGCGTTCCTCGGGCGGCGTGCTCACCGGGCCTCCTGGCCGGAGCGTTCCGGTCGCACATCGAACTTGTCGAAGTAGAAGTCGAACCGACTACGGATCTCGTCGGGGTTGCGGTCGAAATGGCGTTCGAGATCGTAGGCGATCCTGCCGTGCTTGCCACGCGGATTGCCGGACAGATACTGGTCGAACGCGGCGCGCGTCTCCTGTGTCAGGTCCACTCCACCGCGCTGGTAGAGCTGCTCCAGGAAGGGGATCTCGTTTCCGTTCAGATGGTGGAAAGAGATGTCGATGCTGCGCTCGGCCGGCACCAGGTCCCGGTCGCGCACGCACGCGCCGAGCAATCGCTCCACTCGGTCGACCCAGTAGTCGGCGACGCGGTCGGTGTCGACTTTCTCGCGCCGGATCCGGTCGCCGTACGCCATCAGAGTGACCGTCGACTGGATCACGGCCACGGGATCGCGGTGCGTGAAGGCGAACGTCGCGTCCGGAAACACCTCCAGTAGCGCGGGAATCTGCTCACAGTGCTGAGGCGCCTTGAGGACCCAGGTCTGCGGGCCGCGCAGGAAGGTGAGCGCCTTCAACACGTTCTTCAGGTAGCCGTAGTGCTTGACCTGATCCAATCCCAGGTAATAGTCCCGCCACTGGGGCACATGGGCGTACCACTCCACGATGTAGTTGGAGAAGTCCAGGTCGAGTTCGATCTCTTCCTCGATGGCCTCCGGATACCTGTCGTGTACCGCCAGCGCGAAGGGCATGAACTCCTTGACGAAGCCGTACTCGTCAGCAGTGCGCTGGTACCGGGGGTCGATACCGTTCGGACCGGCGGCCTCACCGCGGATGGGGAACGGTTCGCGGCTCTCCCAGTAGGGGAGCGCCCTGCGCCGGCTGTCGGCCGCGATCAGGTTGACGAAGTGAGTCGTGCCAGAACGCGGCATTCCGATGACGATGAAGGGCTTCTCGATCTCGATATCCTCGATCTCGGGGTAGCGACGCATCAGATCGGTGAACAGCACCCTATTGCGCAGTAGGCGAACTGTCCGTTCCCGCAACGTCATCCGCGACAACGGATTCAGGTCGTCGGCGTCGATGGCCGCGACGTGGACGCCGAGTCGCTCACGGAACTCACCGTCGAGGCCCTCGCCGCCGAAACCGGTGATGCCGGAGCTCTGTACCGCCTCGTCCACCATCGCCTCGATGTCGAGATCCACCTCCTGGTGCCGGGTGGCGTCGAGAACCTGGCGCTGCAGGTCGGTCAGCTGTGGATCACGCAGATCATCGACGGTGATGATGTCAGGCATTCGCGTCTCTCTTCGGGGTCGGCACGGCGACACTTAACTAATCAAGTGATTGATTCATTGGAATGTAGGACCGCCATGACCGCGGCGTCAAGGAAAAGGTGCGATCACCGTCACATCCTTGACGAAACGTGGCCCACGTCATATCGTCGGAGAATCAATCGCGCGATCAATTATCGCGCGACCGACGATGATGCGAAGGCGCAGTAGATAATTGGACACCGGAATGACGGGTCACACGGTGGTGGTGACCGGCGCCAACGCGAACATCGGTCGCGGCATCGCCCTGGGGTTCGCCGCCGAGGGTGCCAACCTCGTCGTCGTGGGCAGGGACGGGGCACAAGGCGCCAAAGTGTGCGAGCACCTGTTGGTGCGGGGAGCCCGGGAGGTGTTCTGGCAGGCCTGTGATGTCACGGACCGCACTGATGTCGTGGCGATGGCTGCCGCCGTGCAGGACCGTTTCGGGGCAGTGGACGTTCTGGTCAACTGCGTCGGGGGCAACGTCGGGATGGACCCGTTCGTCGATTCCGATCCGGAAACCTGGCGTGACGACATCGATCTGACCTTCACGAGCATGCTCAACTGCATCCACGCGCTGCTGCCCGGAATGCTCGATCGCGGCCGGGGGCGGATCATCAACATCGGGTCGACATCGGGAATTGTGGGCGACCCGCTGCTCGCGGTCTACTCCGCGATGAAGGGTGCCGTTCACTCGTTCACCAAGGTGCTGGCCAAAGAAGTCGGCCCGCGGGGGGTCACCGTGAACGCGGTAGCACCCTATGCGACGTTCCCCGATGGTCCGGACGCGATCTCGGCCGGTAGTCGGTGGCATCCCGACGGGATCTTCTCGAGGTTGATGTCCACTCGAGCCGAGGAGCTCACGACGATCGGCCGACGCACGGTGCTGGAGCGCCAGTATGCCTACCCGGCAGAGGTCGCTGCTGCCGCGGTCTATCTCGCCTCCGAGGCCGCCGCCTTCGTCACAGGTCAGGTGCTGTGCGTCGACGGCGGAACCCAGATCGCCTGATCCAACCCTCAGATCGGAGTACGCATGCCCCCATCTCCGCTGCTCGGCCCCATCCGCCAGATCGGGTACGTGGTCGACGACCTGGACGTCGCACTGGCGAACTGGGTGGAATTGGGCGTGGGCCCGTGGTTCGTACTGCGGCGCATCGCGCAGAAGGCGGACCATCGCGGAGAACTCCGCGATGTCACGATCTCGATCGCGCTCGCCAACAGTGCCGACCTCCAACTCGAGCTGATTCAGCAGCACGGAGACACACCGAGTGTCTACACCGAGTTCCTCGCTGACCGTGGCGCCGGATTTCATCAGTTGGCCTACTGGCCTGCGGATTTCGACGCTGCGCTGAGTGCCGTGAAAGAGGCGGGCTGGCCGGTGATCTGGTCCAGCGCGGAGGAGGGCGGAGTCCGGTACGCCTATGCCGAGCCGCCCGCCGGCGTGGCCACGGTCGTCGAGCTCATGGAGTTCACCGACATCACCGAGGGTCTCGCGAAGTTCGTGCGCGAGGCCGCCGAAGGGTGGGACGGCACCGATCCGATTCGCGCCTTGAACTGACGACCACTCTCCAGGAACTGCTTCTTGACGGAGCGTGACGCAGCTCATACCTTGTAAGCAATCAATCAATTGATTAATTCTGAGGCGTAAGCCTCCCTAGGCCTCCCGAGGGAAGTGTTTCTCCGATGACGACGATCGAAACAGGACTGGACCGGGCGACACTGGTCGGTCTCTATCGCACCGCGGTGCGCATCCATGCGTTCGACGAGACCTACCGGGCGCAGATGATGAGCGGCAAGTTCGCCGGCATGTACTACTCGCCGCGCGGGCAGGAGTTCGCCGCCGCCTCGGTCGCCGCGCACCTGCGCCCGACCGACTACGTCGTGACGACCTACCGCGGTCTCCACGACCAGATCGCCAAAGGTGTTCCCCTACGTGACCTCTGGGCCGAGTATCTGGGTCGCGCCGCAGGCACGTGTCGCGGCAAGGGTGGTCCCATGCACGTCACCTCGCCGAAGCACGGTTTGATGGTCACCACCGGTGTCGTCGGTTCCGGCCTGCCGATTGCCAACGGACTGGCGCTTGCCGCCCAGATGCGGGGCACCGACCAAGTCACCGTCGTGAACTTCGGTGACGGCGCAAGCAACATCGGAGCCTTCCACGAAAGCCTGAACCTGGCGTCGCTGTGGAAGTTGCCCGTGATCTTCCTGTGCCAGAACAACAAATGGGCTGAGTACACCTCGTTGGCGGGCGGCACCACCGTGGCCAACATCGCCGACCGCGCGGCGGCCTACTCGATGCGGGGGCTGACCGTCAACGGCAATGACCCCGTCGAGCTGTACCGCGCCGCGGGAGACGCCATCGAACGCGCCAGGGGCGGCGACGGTCCGACCTTGTTGGAGGCTGTCACGTACCGGTTCTGCGGTCACTACTTCGGTGACCAGAGTGAGTACATCCCCGCCGAGGAACTTGCCGCGGCGAATGCGGCTGACCCGATCCCAGCGTTCCGCGCTCGCCTGATAGACGAATTCGGGCTCAGCCCAGCAGATTTAGACGAGATTGACCGGGCAGCTCAGGAAGAGGTCGACGACGCCGCCGAGTGGGCGTTCGACCAGCCGCTGCCGGATCCGTCCGAGCTGACCACCGATGTCTACGCCGAGGAGACTTCCAAGTGAGTACCGCGATCGCGTCCCGCACCATGATGATGCTCGAGGCCGTGCACGACGCCCTCGATGTCGCGCTCAGCCTGGACCCGGAGGTCTTCGAGCTGGGTGAGGACATCCAGGACCCCAAAGGCGGCGGGTTCGGCGTCCACAAGGGTCTGGAAGCCAAGTACGGCTCCGAGCGCGTGCGGTGCACGCCCATCAGCGAACAGGCGATCATGGGCGCGGCGATCGGCGCCGCGATGGCCGGTATGCGCCCGGTGGCCGAGATCATGCTGATGAACTTCATCTCGGTGGCGGCCGACCAGCTCTTCAACCATGCCGCGAAGCTGCGCTATATGTCGGGGGGCGCGACTCCGATTCCGCTCACTGTGCGCACCACCACGGGCGCCGGCGCGGGATTCGGCGCGCAGCACTCCGAGATGCTGGAAGCCACGCTGATCCACACCCCCGGCCTCAAGGTCGCAATCCCGTCGACCGCCGCCGACGCCAAGGGGCTGTTGCTTTCGGCGATCTTCGACGACGACCCCGTGGTGATCGTCGAGATGAGCAGCCTGTACTTCGGCGTCCGCGATGAGGTACCCGAGGGGGACTACCGAGTTCCGCTCGGTAAGGCGCGCATCGCCCGCGAAGGCACCGACCTGACCTTGATCACCTATGGCCGACAGGTCCTGGACTGCGTCGCGGAAGCCGACAAGCTCGCCGCCGAGGGCTATTCGATCGAGGTGATCGACCTGCGGTCCCTGCAGCCACTCGACACCGACACCGTGTTCGCCTCGGTATCGAAGACGCGACGTGCAGTGGTCGTGCACGAGGCCGTCACCAGGGGCGGGTTCGGGGCGGAGCTGAGCTCGCAGATTCACTCCGAACTCTTCGGCGAGCTGGCAGCACCGGTCGCCCGGGTGGGAGGCGCCAACACCCCGGTTCCCTATGCATCCTCACTCGAACAGAATTTCCTGCCCACCAGCCGGATCACCCCGGCTATCCGGGCACTGCTGGGTTAAGAGAGGCGAAGACAGCTCCATGTCGCATGAAGTACGGATCCCCAAGCTCGGCGTCGCCGTCGAACAGGCACAGATCACCGAGTGGCTCTGCGCCGACGGTGACACGGTCGAGGCCGGGCAAGCCATCTACGTGCTGGCCACCGACAAGACCGAGACCGAGATCGAGAGCCCGGCAGCCGGCCAGATCACCATCGTCGGCGAGGTCGACGAGGACTATCCGGTCGGCACCCTGGTCGCCACCATCAACTGAAAGGCGCAGAATGACAGCGCAACTCACGCCCACCGAGTCTCCAGTAGCCGCGGAAGCGGCCGAACCGTACGTGCCCAGGCACGACGTCGACACTTCCCAAGTGCCCTATCGACTCGCCGACGGTGTGCACCTGCCGGTTCAGCGCTACTACGACCAGGACTTCGCCGACCTGGAGTACCAGAAGATGTGGCTGCACACCTGGCAGTGGGCCTGCCGCGAAGAGGACATCCCGGAGCCCGGGGACTTCATCGAGTACTCGATCGTCGACAAGACCGTCATCGTGGTGCGTCAGTCCGACCGCAGCATCAAGGTGCTCAACAACGTGTGCCCGCACCGGGCCACCCAGTTGGTCGAACCCGACGACGCAGGAACGTTCGGCGGCAACCAGATTGTCTGCCCCTTCCACGGCTGGCGGTTCAACACCGACGGAACCCAGTCCTACATCTACTGCCGCAAGGGCTTCGCCCCCGGCTCGATCGACCCAGACAAGGCGCTGCTCACCGAGGTGCGCTCGGCCGTCAAGTACGGCTTCGTGTGGATCAACTTCGACGACGACGCCCCGACTCTCGACGAGTTCTTCGGCGACTACGACAAGCATCTCGCGCCGATGGCGATGGACCGGATGCGGGTGCGCTGGTGGAAGTACGCTGTCGTTCCCGGCAACTGGAAGGTCGCCACCGAAGCCTTCCTCGAGGGTTACCACGTCATGCAAGCCCACCCGGAACTCGCATTCGGCGCGACCGACGACGAATACGACGCTGACGGAATTCCGTTCTACCACCACGGGATGGGCCACGTGGACACCGCGGCACCATTCGATCCAGAGCATCCGGAGACTTACACCCTGCCTCCACCCCTGATCGCAGGGATGGAGCCGGGCCGGTTCTTCATCGACCAGAACCAGGTGCTCTTCGAGGGCACCGACGGATTCGCCACCGCGCGTGACGAATACATCGCCGACCGGATCCGTGACCTACCCGACGACCAGGTCCTGTGGAAGTTCTTCGAGGAGCTCTACAAGTACGCCGAAGAAGCCGACATCCCGCTGCCTCCGCTGGATCCCAACGCTTCGACCTACGGATTCGTCTTCCCGAACCTGGTGTTTCTCGGGCTCACCGGCAATCTGCTCTTCTACCGGTTCCGCCCGAACGGCAACGACCCGGATTCGGCGATCTTCGAGGCCTTTTCGATGCAGATCCCGCGGCGCTGCGACATGGACAACGCCGCGCCCCGCCGCGAAGGGCCGTTGGCGCCGGAGGACTGGCCGTTCGTGCTGCAGCAGGACATGGGCAACATCTACAGGCAGCAGGCCGGCTACCGATCCGGTGCGATCACCCATTCGACGCTGTCACCCAGGTACGAGCCGATGATCTTCTCGTTGCACAGCGAGATCGACCGCTACATTGCGACGTACTGATGCAGACCCGGTGACGATGCGGGTGGAACCTGCCGGCATCGACATCGAAGTGTCTCCCGGCGAGACACTGCTGCAGGCCGCCTGGCGCGCCGGGTACGACTGGCCGACGCTGTGTTACGCGCGGGGGACGTGCACCGCGTGCCGGTGCGAGGTTCTCGATGGGCTGCACCTGCTTTCCGAACGCACCGAGGCGGAAGTGGCGCTGCTCGGAGATCTCGATCGCCGGGTGAGGCGCGCCAACCCACGCCGCATCAGACTGGCCTGTCAGGCCACGGCCTCAGGGCACATCACCGTGCGCAAGCCGGGCGTCAAGAAACAGTCCACAGTCGAGGACCAGGAGGCGGCGAATGTCGAACGTCAGTGATGATTTCGATCTGATTGTGGTGGGCTTCGGCCTCGCCGGGGTCTGCGCCGCCATCGCAGCGGCCGAGAACGGAGCACGGGTGCTTGCGGTCGACCGTGCGCTCGGCGGGGGATCGTCGGCGGTATCGGGTGGCGTGGTGTACGCCGGCGGCGGCACGCAATACCAGAAGGCCGCCGGGTACGACGATGACCCCGAGAACATGTTCAACTATCTCCGGCAGGAGGTGCAGGGTGTCGTCGACGATGCGACGCTGCGCCGGTTCTGCGACGGAAGCGTCGAGCAGTTGGCCTGGCTGGAAAAGCACGGCGCGGAATTCGAGGCGTCGCTGTGCCCGTACAAGACCTCCTACCCGACCAAGCACTACCTGTACTTCTCCGGAAATGAGAAGGCGTACCCGTATCGGCTGCACGCCAGGCCTGCGCCCAGGGGGCATCGGCAGATAGCGACGGGCACGAAGTCGGGCCGCGACCTGTGGCGCCGTATGCGCGATGCGGCAATCGAACTCGGCGTGGTGTTCCTGCCCCGGACCCTCGTGGACGACCTCGTGATCAGCGACGGTCGGGTGGCCGGAGTTCGGTGCCGTACCTGGGTGGGAGGAACTGGGGCTGCGCAGTTCCTCCACGGCCGGACGACGGCGGTGGGCGCCAAGCTGACCAACTGGATGCCGCCGGTAGGGCACCCGATCACCGGGCTGGCCGACCGTATGTGGCGCAGACGCGCTCAGGAACGCACCTTCACCGCGCGAAGCGTGATCCTGGCGGCCGGCGGGTTCGCGTTCAACGAGGACATGCTGCGCCGCCACGCGCCGGACTTCCAACAGATTCGGCCGCTGGGCACCCGAGCCGACGACGGTGCCGGCATCCGCCTGGGCGTGCAGGCCGGCGGCGCCACGGATCAGCTGGGGCGGGTCAGCGCTTGGCGCCTGCTGACCCCACCGTCCGCGCTGATCGAGGGCATCACGGTCGGAGTCGACGGCCGGCGGATAGCCAACGAGGACCTCTACGGCGCGACGCACTGCGACATCATGGTCCGGCGGTTCGGCGGCAAGGGCTTCCTGATCGTGGACGCCGACACCTGGAAGCGCGCCCGGGCTCAGACGGCAGAGCAGACCGAGTCGATCCTGCGTCTGCAGACCGCCGCGGTGTTCTCCCTCGGCCACCGCAAAGCGGCGACCCTGTCCGGGTTGGCGCGCAAGCTGGGCGTCTCGGCCTCCGGACTGTCGGCCACCGTCGACGCCTACAACGCAGCCATCACGTCGGGCGGCGAGGATCCTGCGCACAAGGCGCCGGAGCTGTGTGCGCCGGTCCGGCGGGCACCGTTCTACGGCATCGACATCTCCGTCCGACCCTCCCTGACCTACCCCGTGCCCGGACTCACCCTCGGGGGCCTGACGGTCGACGGCCAGACCGGGCTGGTGCTCGATGAGCAAGGCCGCCAGATTCCCGGCCTCTACGCCGCGGGACGCACCGCCGTCGGGATCTGCTCCCACAGCTACGTCAGTGGTCTGGCACTCGCGGACTGCGTCTTCTCCGGCAGGCGGGCGGGGGAGCATGCGGCGTCGGCCGACACGGGCGAACAACTCCTGGAGAATGGCGTGAGAAGCTCTAGTTAGTACGTGCGCCTACCCAGGAGGGATCCGTGTCCACCAACCCGTCGCTGGGTCGCCCCGTCGGCGCCAACGGCGAGGAGACGCGGCGGCGCATCATCGACGCCACGATGCGCTGCGTCGCCGAGGTGGGTTACGAGCGCGCGACGATCCGCGAGATCGCCCGAAAAGCGGACATGACCAGCGGAAGCCTGTATCACTACTTCCCCAACAAGACCGAGCTGATCAAAGCCACACTGGACGAGTGGGCGGAGATGACGATCCCCCGGGTGGCGGCGTCCGCGCAGCGCAGTGAGGACTTCCGGGAACGGTTGATCGCGGTGTTCGACGAGTGTGATCAGTTGATGCGGGAGTACCCGATGATCGCGGCGTTCGATCGTGCCATCCGGGTGGGTAGCGCCCGGCACCTGGCGGACAGCCGCGAGACGCTGTTCTCGTCGTTGCGGGCGGTCACGATCGACATCATCAGGCAGGCCCGGCGGGAGGGTGCCCTGCCGCGCAGCGTCGATATCGACAGCGTGGCCAACTCGATCTATCTGGTGCTGCAGGGCATGACCGACTACGCCGCGACCGCGGACCCGGACGAGTACCACTCGACGGTCAAGGCGCTCAAACGCCTGGTCAGCGGAACGCTGTTCAAGTAGAGGTCACCTACATGTGCTGCGCACGATAGAATTCGACGGCTGCGCGAATCGAGTCCTCGAATGGTGCCGGCTTCCAGCCCAGTTCGCGCTCGGCCTTGCTGTGGTCGAGCGGTGACATCTTGTCGATCATGTCGAATGCCCTTCTCACGAACTTGATCTCGCGGCCGGTCAGGTCGCCGAACAGTTGGGCCACCGACGCAAGCGTCAACAGCACCGGTCGCGGTATCGCGATCCAGGGGGCCCGGACTCCACCGGCCTGAGCCGCCAACCCGTGCAGCTCACGGGTCGTCATGAACCTGTCGGAGATGATGTAGCGCTCCCCGACCCGGCCCTTGTCCGAGGCGAGGATCATCGCTTCGGCGGCATCCTCGATGCCGACGACCTCCTGGCCGATGCCCTGAAAGTAGAACGGGGCCTTTCCCGCCGAGATCGCGGCGATCAGCCCGCCGTGCGGTGTCGGCTGCCAGTCGCGCGGGCCGTAGGTGTTGGAGATGCACAGCGCGACCGCGGGCAGCCCCTTGTCCCTGGCGTACGACAGCACGAGGTTCTCGGCGTCGACGCGGCACTGCGTATAAGCGCCGCCGTCGTCGTACCAGTTGCAGGGCTGGTCCTCGGTGACGGGGGTGCCGTCCGTGCTGACGGCCAGTGTCGCGATCGTGGACATGAACACGAAACGCGTGAGTTCGGCCTCCAGCGCCGCATCGAGCACGTGGCGTAGGCCCTCGACGTTGGTGCGCAACAGCGGTGACGGGTCACGCAGCCAGGCGCGAGCGTCGACGACGCAGTAGTACACGATGTCGCAGCCGGCCATCGCCGACCGCAGCGCCTCGTCGTCGAAGACGTCGCCGTAGCAGCGTTCGACATCGAGATCGTCGATTCCCCTGGTGGAACTTGATTTCCGGAGCATCACCCGGACGTCTTCGCCACGGTCGACCAACTTGCGGATGACGTTCGAGCCGACGAAGCCGCTGCCGCCGATGACCAGCTTCTTCGCCATGGACTATGCCTGCACCGGCAGTAACGGGTTGGCGAACCAGGCGTTCTCCTCGCGCATCGCGCGGCTACGCCAACCGTCGGGTGTCCGGACCAGGGTGTGGTGGTAGTAGCCGCCGCAGTAGCTCAACTCGTCCATCCCGGGCAGCTTCATCGGGTTATAGAACATGGCGCGCACCTGGGCGGTGTCACCGTCGATCTCTGCCTCGATGTTCGAGATGAAGTGCTGCATCATCTGCATGGCGCTCAATGCCTGCTCGAGCCAGGCGGCGACCTCGTCACGGCTTCCGGCGATGGCGCCGGCCGACGAATAGTCGACCACGGCCTCGTCGGTGAACAGTGAGCGCCAAAGATCCCAGTCGCGGGTGTCGACCGCCCTGGCGTACTTGTGTACCAGCGCTTCGATCTCGAGCCGGTCGCTGATTTCCTGGATATCCATTTCAGTCCTTCGTCGATGAGCCGATGGAGGTGTCGAACTGGGGGCGTACAGCACCTTGGCCGGGAAACTGTTCTACGCCCCAGCCCTTTTCGTACGTCGTGACCGACGCCGCTTCGAACGACATCGTGCTGTATTGCCAACCCTGGTCAGTGCGGCGGTATTCGTTGAGATAGCGCCCGAACGTCCAGAACGCCTGTCCCTCTGCTGTTGTCGTGGCGATGATGGCGTGCCACTGGCCGCGAGCATGGTCACCGTTGATCTCGATCAACGGGTTCATGACGTTGTGAATGATGAACGGAATGATCTGGAACTGACCGAACAGCTCCGCGATCGCGGATCGGCCCTGAACTCGCACCGAACCGAGCGGGCCCTCCCACACGCCGTCCTCGGTGAACAGCGCGGCAACGGTTTGGGGCTCGCCGTGCGTCGGGCCCGCCCAGCCGCCGTCGTTGCAGTTGATATACCGCGATTGCAGATCGGAAATCTCTTGGCGGTCCTCGATGAGCTGGACGCGTTCTTCGAGGGACTTCGGCACAGACGGTTTCCTTTCGAATCAATCGCTTGATTGATTAGTATGATGCGTGCCACACTGCGTGGGTGTCAAGGGCTCACGTCACTACCGCAGGCGGTCCGCCGCCTGCCTTGGTAAACCGCGCCATTCCGGCTGAATTGACCGAGATCTACCGGGCGAACGGGTGGTGGACCGACGAAACCATCGCCGACCTGCTGACGGACGGTCTCCGGCGATCGCCCGAACAGGAGTTTCGGGTGCACTCGGCAATACGGCCGTGGGTGGGAACCTTCGCCGATGTCGAAAGCGTCGCGCGCAGGCTCGCGGCGGGCCTGCGCAGCAGAGGGGTCGGCGCAGGCGATGTCGTCGCCTTCCAGTTGCCGAACTGGATGGAAGCGGCCGCAGCCTTCTGGGCCGCGTCGTTCCTCGGCGCTGTCGTGGTCCCGGTCGTGCACTTCTACGGGGCCAAGGAGATCCGTCATATCGTAGCCACGGCGAAGCCGAAGGTGTTCATCACGTTCGAGGAGTTCGGCCGGGCCCGGTACCAGCCGGAGCTCTACGCCGGTGTGCCGATTGTCGGCGTGGTGGGGCGCGACTTCGACGATCTTCTCGACGCAGAGCCGTTCACCGACATCGCCGAGGTGGCACCCTCCGCGCCGGCAGTCATCGCCTTCACGTCCGGCACCACGCGCGACGCCAAGGGTGTCGTCCACAGCCACCAGACGTTGACGTACGAAACGCGGCAGTTGAGCGACGCCTATCCGCCGGGACTGGAACGCCAGCTGACCGCAGCGCCGGTCGGCCACTTCATCGGCATGCTGAACGCGTTCCTGATCCCTGTCCTGAAGGGGACCCCGGTCTACCTCACCGACGGCTGGAATCCCGCCCAGACCCTGTCGCTGATGCTCAGCGACGGGTTGACCTTCGGCGGTGGCGCACCGTATTTCGTCATCAGCCTGCTCGACCACCCCGACTTCACCCCCGCTCACCTGGCGAACATGCGATACGCCGGAATGGGCGGATCGTCCGTGCCTGCCGCGGTGGCCCGCCGGCTGCACGACCACGGGGTCACGGTGTGGCGGTCCTATGGAAGTACCGAGCACCCGTCGATCGCCAGCACGCACTACACCGCACCCGCCGAGAAGCGGATGTTCACCGATGGCCTGCCGCTGCCAGGCGTGGAGATCCGGCTCACCGACGATGGCGAGATTCTCAGCCGGGGACCGGACCTATGCCTGGGCTATCTCGACGACGAGCTGACCCGCAACGCATTTGACGACGACGGCTGGTACCACACCGGTGACGTCGCGGTCATCGACGACGACGGGTACCTGTCGATCGTCGACCGTAAGTCCGACATCATCATCCGCGGCGGCGAGAACATCAGCGCCATGGAGGTCGAGGAGGTGCTGGCGACACTCGCCGGCGTCGCCGAGGCGGTGGCGGTCGCCGCGCCCGACGAGCGTTTCGGTGAGCGCACAGCGGCGGTGCTGCGGATGAAGGCCGGCTGCGCACTGCCCGACATGGATGACCTCAGGGCACACTTCGCGCAGAGCGGGCTGGCCAAGCAGAAGTGGCCGGAAGAACTTCACCAGGTCGACGACTTCCCCCGCACGCCCAGCTCGAAGATCCAGAAAGCGCTGGTGCGCAGGATGATCGCTGAGGCGCGCACTCCGTAGATCGTGCCGATCCGGCCCACCCGCGAGAAGTCTGCTATACAGTCGTACAGATGGGCAAGCGGATGATCTTCACCCTGCTGGTGATGGACTCCATCGGGCACAACTTCCACGGCAGCTGGCGGCATCCCGACGCCGGCAACCGGGAGTTCAAGGGTTTCGACATGTGGGTCGACCTAGCCAAGAAGGCCGAACTGGCCAAAGTCGATGCGTTCTTCTTCACCGACGTGATGGGTGTGCAGGGCGAGTACAAGGGCAAGCGCGACATCGTCTTCGAGATGGCGATGAACGTCCCGATCGCCGACTGCACGATGCTGATCCCGGCCCTGGCGCAGCAAACCGAGGACATCGGGTTCCTGTACACGAGTTCGGTCATCTCGCATCACCCGTTTGTCTTCGCCCGTGCCGCATCGACTCTCGATCACCTGTCGAACGGGCGCATCGGATGGAACATCGTCACCTCGGCCAACGAGAAGGCGTTCCGCAACCTCGGTCTGCCGGGCAACCTTTCGCACGACGACAGGTACGCGTGGGCGCAGGAGTACGTCGATGTCACCTACAAGCTGTGGGAGGGCTCGTGGGACGTCGACGCGATCGTGAACGACCCTGCGAAGGGCGTCTACACCGACCCGTCCAAGGTGCACGACATCAACCACAAGGGGCAGCGGTACAGCGTCGAGGGCTTCAACTTGATGGAGCCCTCCCCGCAACGCACGCCGGTGCTCGCGCAGGCCGGAGGTTCGCCGGCCGGGCTCGACTTCGCCAGTCGGAACGCCGAATTGATGTTCCTGTCGGCGTTTTCGTTGGAGACCATCGCCCAACAGATCGGCACTGTCCGCGATCTCGCGCGCTCGCACGGGCGCCGCGACGGCGACATCCTGTTTCTGCAGGGCATGATGTTCGTGATCGGGTCGACGGACGAGGAGGCCTACCGCAAGTGGAGTGAGCTCGAAGAGTGGCGCAGCCCCGAAGCGCAGACCGCGTACTTCTCCAGCCTCAGCGGGATGGATCTGGGCCGCTTCGATCCCGGCACCCCGCTGGAGGACATCCTCGACGAAATCCCGGGCATACAAGGCGCATTCCTCGCAGTGATCAATGCGTGGCCCGAAGGCTCCACGCCGACCATCAAGGACTTTCTGACGTCGCTGTCGTTGCCGCAGATGGTGGTCGGCTCGCCCGAGACGATCGCGGACCGGCTGGTCGAGTACCAGGGTGCGGGCGTCGACGGCGTGCAGGTGATGAACGCGTTACTGCCGAACAGCTACGACGAGTTCTTCGAGCACCTGGTACCGGTACTTCAGGACAAGGGGCTGATGCAGTCGCAGTATGAGTCGGGGACGTTGCGGGAGAAGCTGTTCGGGGCGTCCGCCGACATCTCGGAGCGCCACCCGGCTCACGGGTACCGGGGAATGTTCTGCTGATCAGCGGGATTTCTTGCGCCCAGGCGGTTTCCGCTTGACGGGCGGCTCGATGGAGTCCAGATAACCTTCGAAGGCCTCGACCAGCTCGGCGTGCGCCATCTCGACGCCGACACCCTTTTCCAGGTTCAGGAACTTCGGCAGGCTCGACAGCAGCAGCTGCAGCGCGGGCAGCGACAGACCACCCCAGGGACGCGCGTCCGCACCGAATTTCGCGGTCAGAGCCTCGAGTTGCAGCGTGCGCACACTCTCCGTCACCGCCGCGATCTCGGTGCGGATGGACTTGCGGTGGTTGCCCAGCGCCATGAACTCCGTCATCAGCGTGCCGGTCGCCTCGTCCCAGCTGTACTCCCACAGCGCCCGCAGCGGATCCTCGGCGCGCTTCTCCATCACCTTGTTCAGGTGGGCGAGATTGCGTTCGGAATAGCGCCGGATCGCAGCGATGAACACGTCGTCGAGGGTGGGGAAGTAGTACTGCACCAGGCTCGGGGTTACACCGGCTTTAGCGGCCAGCGCGCGGTAGGTCACGCTCGCGTAGCCCTCTTCGAGCATCATCGTCTCTACACAGTCGAGCAACGTGTCCCGGGTCTTGGAGGTTTCAGCGCCGACGCGCCGCGACGAGGTCGCCATGGACGTATTGTGTCACCGATCCTCCCTGTACGGATGTATGGCGCCGCTGTTCGTTCAAAGGTCGGAGGCCCCGCCGTCCACGAGCAGCTCCGAGCCCGTGGTGTACGTCGCGTCGAACCCGAGGTACGCGATCGCTCTGGCGACCTCCTCGGGCTCGCCGAACCGCCCCATCGGGTTCCCCGCCTTGATCTGATCGAGGAACTGTCGCGCCTCGTCGGCGGGCATGCTGCGCTCGAGGATTCCGGTGTCGATGGGGCCGGGGGAGACGGCGTTGACGCGGATGCCCCGGTCGATGAACTCGCGCGCGAACGTTCGCGTCATGGACCGAAGTGCCGCCTTGGTCGCCGAGTAGACACTCGTGGTCGCGACGCCCTGGGTGTTGCTGACCGACGTCGTCAGCACCACGGCGCTGCCCGAGGGCATCAACGGCAGGAACTTCTGCACGGTGAAAGTACGGAGCTTTGGTGTTGAGCGCGAAGAGTTGGTCGAACTCGGCCTCGGTGGTGGCCTCGACGGTCGAGGTCACCGTGCCGCCCGCATTGAGCACCAGCAGGTCGACGCCGCCGAGCATGTCGCTCACGACGCCCACGAGGGCGTCGATGCCTGAGACGGCATCGCTTTCCTCGATGATCGCGTCCGGGCCCAGGATCGCCCGCGCGTTCTCCATCGATGCCGGTGTCCGCCCGGTCACCAGCACCGAAGCTCCACCCTCGAGCAGCAGCTCGGCGGTGGCAAGACCGATGCCGCTGGTTCCACCGGTGATGACGACACGCTTTCCCTCGTATGGACGCACTGTCAGATTCCCTTTCACAGTTGTGACTCGCCGCCGTCGACGACCAGTTCGATACCGGCGACATATGTCGCGTCGAACGCCAGAAACGCCACCGCCGGCGCGAATTCATCAGGGCGGCCCCAACGTCCCATCGGGCTGCTCTCGGTGAACTCTGCCTTGAGCTGCGCGGCCTTCGCCGGCACTTCCTTCTCCAACTTGCCGGTGTCGATCGAGCCAGGGCTGATCGCGTTGACCCGGATTCCCCTGGGCAGCAACTCTTTACTGAGCGTCCGCGCCATCGAACGCAGAGCTGCCTTGCTGGCCGAGTAGACGCTGAGCGCATCCCAGCCCGTTTGGTTCGCGATCGACGTCGTGAGCACCACGCCACTGCCCTCGGCCAGCAGCGGCGCCAGCCGCTGCACCGTGAAGAACGGACCCTTGGTGTTGATCGCGAACACCTCGTCGAAGGTCTTCTCGGTCACCGCGTCGAACGGATCGAAGCTGCCGATGCCTGCGCACACCACCAGCGCGTCCACAGTGCCGAATTCGTCCTCGGCGCGGCCGGCCAGCGCGTCGATGTCGGCCAACGAACTCGCGTCGCTGCGGACGGTGATGGCGTTGTTGCCGAGTCGCCGGCCCGCATCCTCCAGCGTGTCGCGGTGTCGGCCGGTCACCAGGACGCGAGCGCCGTGGTCCACCAGGTATTGCGCCGCCGCCAACCCCAGGCCGCTACTGCCTCCGGTGATCACCACGTTCTTGCCGTCGTATCTACCCATACCGCCCAGTCTTCGGCCGTCCGGGCCGGGTGTCCAAGACCTGATCGGTACCTCGCAATGCGGAAACGGAATACCTGTGGTGGTCGCGCCGGTTGCACCGGCCATGGGTGAACGCCGGTGAACGACCTGGGAATCGACCTGGAGTTGCGGCTGGTCCGGTATTTCACCGTCGTGGCCAGGCATCTGAACTTCAGTCGTGCGGCCGCCGAGCTGCACCTGGCGCAACCGTCATTGAGCAGACAGATCCAGCGGCTGGAGCGCCGTCTCGGCATTCAGCTGCTGGACCGCACCCCGCAGGGTGTCCTGCTCACCGAGGCCGGCAAGGCGTTCCTGCCCGAGGCGAAGGCGCTGCTCAAGGCCGCGCGTCAGGCGGTGGTCACCGCGCGGGCCTACACGCCGGCAGGCAAGGTGGTCATCGGATACGTCGAAGACTTGGTGATCACCCCGGCCGTTCGTGTGCTGCGGAGCCGCCACCCGGACGCCGACATAGGGACGCGTCACCTCGGATGCCACCAGCACTCGGCCCTCGCCGAGGGCCACGTCGACGTGCTGGTCGCCAGGGCTCCGCTGTTCATCCCGACCGACGACGTCCGGCTCACCGTGCTCTACGAGGAGCCGCGGATGTTGGTGATGTCGGCAGACCACCCTCTGGCCGGCCGATCGTCGGTGTCGCTGGACGACTTCGCGCGCGACGAGTCGATCATCTGCTCGCACGGCGGGATACAACCCCTCTACCCGGTGGAGTCCCTTCGGCCCAGTGACCCCGGCCCGATGTCCGAGGTGCCTGTCATCGAGAGTTTCGACGACAGAATCGAACTCGTCGCCGGCGGACAGGCTGTCGCGGTCCTACCGGTCGGCGACCGGCGCAGCTCCCTTCGCCCCGGCCTGGCGACCGTTCCGCTTGACGGCTTCCCGGCCAGCCCGGTGGTGGTCGCCACCCGCGTCGGCGAGGTGAACCCGCTGGTCGTGGACTTCGTGCGGTCCGCGCGCACCCATCTCACCGCCGCTGCGTGATGAATTCGGCTCGCGCGGGAAGTCTCTTCCTCTGCGACCCGCGCATACGTGAGGATGGACACCGTGCAGCTGCCCGTGACACCACCGCTGGAGCCGATGCTGGCCAAGGCGCAGACCGCGGTGCCCGACCAGCCGGGCGTCTGGTCCTATGAACCCAAGTGGGACGGGTTCCGCGCGCTGGCCTTCCGCGACGGCGATGAGGTCGTGCTGCTGTCGCGCAGCGGCAAGGACCTGGCCCGCTACTTCCCCGAGGTGCTCGACGCGGTGCGCGACGAACTCGCGCCCCGCTGTGTCCTGGACGGAGAGATCGTCGTCCCGCGCGAGATCGCCGCGGACGCGAGGAACAAGGCAGGCAGGAGCCGGACCCGACTGGACTGGGAATCGCTGAGCCAGCGCATCCATCCCGCGGAGTCCCGGATCCGGATGCTGTCCGAACTGACACCCGCGCACTTCATCGGTTTCGACGCGCTGGCCGTCGGTGACACCTCGCTGCTGAAGGAGCCGTTCCGGAACCGCCGGGAGGCGCTCGTCGGCGCGGTGAATCACAAGCAGTGGTGTCACGTCACCCGCACCACCGAGGACCCCGCACTCGGGGCGCGCTGGCTCGACGAGTTCGAGGGGGCCGGACTCGACGGCATCATCGCCAAGCGGCTCGACGGACCGTACCTGCCGGGCAAGCGCGAGATGGTGAAGGTCAAACACCACCGGGACGCCGACTGCGTGGCGATCGGGTATCGCATCCACAAGAGCGGGGAGGGCATCGGCTCGATCCTGCTCGGCCTCTACCGCGAGGACGGCGAACTCCAGATGGTCGGCGGCGCTGCGTCGTTCACCGCCAAGGCGCGATTGAAGCTGCTGGCCGACCTGGAACCCCTGCGCATCGGCGACGACATGCGCGACGGCGAGCCGAGCCGATGGAACTCCGCGGCCGACAAACGCTGGATCCCGGTGCGGCCCGAGCGGGTCTGCGAAGTCGCCTACGACCAGATGGAAGGCAACACCGACGACGGCCGCAGGTTCCGGCACGCGGTGAGGTTCCTGCGCTGGCGACCGGACCGGGATCCGGCGAGTTGCACCTTCGACCAGCTCGACGTGCCGTTGACCTACGACCTCTACGACGTGTTGGAGAGCTCCTGATGCCAAGCCCCGCAACCGAAATCGACGTCGACGGCGTCAAGGTCCGGCTGACCAACCCGGACAAGCCGTACTTCCCGAAGCTCGGCAAGGACGGCACCAAGGGCAAGCTGGTCGAGTACTACCTGGCCGTCGCCGATCCGATGGTGATGCTGCTGCGCGACCGTCCGGTGCATCTGCAGCGGTTCCCCGACGGCATCGACGGCGAGGAGATCTACCAGAAGCGGGTGCCGCAGAAGCACCCGGACTACCTCGAAACCTGCACTGTCACTTTCCCGTCCGGTCGCACCGCGGACGCGCTGAAGATCACCCACCCGTCGGCGATCGCGTGGGCCGCGCAGATGGGAACGGTGACGCTGCACCCGTGGCAGGTGCGCTGCCCGGACACCGAGCATCCCGACGAGCTGCGCATCGACCTCGATCCCCAGCCGGGCACCGGATTCAAGGAGGCCCGCAGCGTGGCGGTGGATGTGCTGAAGCCGTTGCTGGACGAACTCGGTCTGGTCGGCTATCCGAAGACCTCGGGCGGCCGTGGCGTTCATGTGTTCCTGCGCATCGCGACAGACTGGGATTTCACCGCGGTGCGACGCGCCGGGATCGCCCTGGCCCGTGAGGTGGAGCGGCGCGCCCCGGATGCGGTGACGACGTCCTGGTGGAAGGAGGAGCGTGGCGAGCGACTGTTCATCGACTACAACCAGAACGCCCGCGACCGCACCTTCGCGTCGGCGTACTCGGCGCGCAAGACCCCGATCGCGACCGTGTCCACGCCGTTGACGTGGGACGAGTTGCGTGGCGCCGACCCCGACGACTACACGATCCTGACGGTGCCGGAGTTCGTCGCCGGCCGACCGGATCCGTGGGCCGGCATCGACGAGACGGCACAGTCGATCGACAAGCTGCTGGATATGGCGAAGGCCGACGAGGACCGCGGGCTCGGGGACCTGCCGTACCCGCCGAACTACCCGAAGATGCCGGGCGAACCGCCGCGGGTGCAGCCCAGCAAGAAAGTCGCCGCGCACTGGGACGAAGAGGGAAACCCGAAGTAGAGGGCCGGCGTCTGGCATCGGTTCGGGTAACTGCGAGTAGGGTTGAACCAGTCGGCGCTTTGCCGCCCGGTTGCATCCCGCGGATCGAAGTCGTCGACCTAATGGGCCGATCGTTTCGGCCGCAGACGGGAGCGTCGCCATGACGCCACAAGCAACTCGGAACGACCATGGGCCGCAAGCTCCGTACGGCAACCCGAGACCGCGATTGACACCGAGCGCCGTTCGGGTGGGGTTTGCCGATGGCGCATGGTGGTCTCGCAGCGAAGAACTTTCCGCAGAACTGCCGAACCTCTCGCCGCTCGAACGGAAAAGCCTGGACGAGGCCACCGACGCACGGCTGCGCTGGGAGTCAGAGGGTGGAGCTGGACCTCCCAGCCACGCGGGGCATCCGGAGATCCGTTATCCGCAGTTGCTGAGTACCGCGGCAGCTGAGATCGTCCATGAATAGGGATTGACCATGACAGTGCACGTAACGCGCGACGACGGTGTCACCGACGACTTCGCCCGCTTCGGTGACCGCTACATCAGACATACGGACGGCTCACTGGAGGTCATCCGAGCCGGGACCATGCAGGCCAAGACCTATCAGGCGGGACGCTGGTCGGACGTGAGTGGTGACGAGAAGCGCGCACATCGTCGACTGTTCCGGCACCGCGCATAGCGAGGCAACCGCGTCGGTGACCAGCGCGGCCGGATACCCTGCTGTGCATGTCGACCGCCACCCTCCGGAAGTTGCTGGCCACCCTGGCGATCGTCGGGATGCTCGTCAGCGGCATCGGAGTCGCGACGATGATGATCTTCGGCACCCGCGGCCAGCAGGAGATCAGCGCCCCGGAGCGCAGGCCGCCGACGCCACCGCCCCCGTCGGTGCCCACGAACGAGGAGTTCCTCATCGGCGTCGTCGTCACCGCACAGAACTGCGACCCGGCCGGGGCCTGCTTTTACACCTATACGATCGACCCCAAATATGTTGGGCTGCACCCTTTCCCGGAGGCCCCGTTCACCGTGGAGTATGAGGTGGTGGGCGGGCACGTGCCGCAGCCCGGACAGTTCACCGTGGAAGGTGACCAGGCCCAGATCCTCAAGGACGTCGTCGTCGAGGGGCCGCCCGGTGCGCAGCTGTCCGCGCGGGTCGTCCGGGTGGTGGGGTCGCCGGCGCCATGACCACACCTGCTGCGCGCAGTCGCTGGATGCGCAACTTCCATCCGTCGCCGACCGCCCGGATCCGACTGGTCTGCTTCCCGCACGCCGGCGGTTCGGCCAGCTACTACTTCCCGATGTCGGCGGCGCTGGCACCGGAGTTCGACGTGTTCGGTGTGCAGTATCCCGGGCGCCAGGACCGCTACAGCGAACCGTTCATCGAGACCATCGACGAGCTCGCGGACCAGGCGCATGCCGCGTTGAGCGCGGTGCCTGACGCGCCGCTGGCGTTCTTCGGGCACAGCATGGGCGCGGTGCTCGCCTTCGAGGTGGCCCGACGCTGCGAAGCCGCGGGAGACCGGAAGGTCCTCACGGTCTTCGCGTCCGGGTCGCGGGCGCCCAGTCGGTACGGCGACGAACGTCAGGCCAAGACCGACACCGAACTGGTCCGCGTGATGCGTGAACTCGGCGGCACCGACCCGCGGGTGCTGGAGAACCCCGATCTGCTGGCGACATTTCTGCCCGCCTTCGGCAACGACTACCGCGCGCTGCAGGACTATCACCGCGGGCCCGACGTGGGGATCAGCGCGCCGGTGGTGGTGATGACCGCGACCGACGACCCGAAGACCAGCGTCGACGACGCCCGCGCGTGGCACGGGCACACGACCGGCGGTGGTGAGGTGCACACCTTCGCCGGCGGCCACTTCTACCTGGAGAAACAACCCCAGAAGGTGGTCGAGGTGGTCGCACGGACGCTGCGGGACCTCGGTTAGGTTCTCGGGACCCTCCGGCCGAGATCGACGTCGCGGTCGTCAGCTCCGTCGTCTGAGGGTCGCGCGACGACCCGGATGTCGATCTCGCCCAGAGCACCGCGGCAGGTACCTGCCTGCTGTTGTGAGCACCGCGCCGGTCAGGCGGTCGGCACCACCCCGCGCGGTGTCGGCAGTGGCAGGTCGTTGTACGTCGCGATGCCCGGCGCTGCCGCGACGACGGCCGGGATCGCGTGGATCGGCGGCATCGCGGTCATGACGTGACCCAGCACGAAGAAATCCTCGAGCGTCTTGGCGTTCTCGATCATGTCCTGCGGCGGCAGGAAGCCCACCTGCATGTTGACCGTCGGCCGCCCGTCGATGGTGATCTTCCAGCCGTCGCCGTCGAGTTGCCAGTCCGGCTCAAGGGTCTGGCCCTTCTTCCACCGGACGTTGATGTCGATGACCGTCCTGCCCTGGTGGACGCCCTGCCAGCTGGCGTACACGCCGGCGACGTGACCGGCCGGGATCGTCCACGACGCCATCGCGAGATCTTCTGTGGTCTGCGCGTATTCGGGCACGCACTTGATCTCATCGAGTTCGATGCCGAGCGCGTCGGCGACCAGCTGCACGGCTTCGGCGAACACGGCCGTGCCGCGGGAGGCCATCGGCTGCAGGTCCGGGTCGTCGATCGCGGTGCCGAAACCGACGGGCCGCTCGGTGTCGGGGGAGTCGTAGAGCGTGGTGTCGGCGGATTCGGCGATCGTGACCTTGTCGATGCGGTCGCATGCGGTGCCCGCCACGATGGCGAGCAGCTCGGCGAAGCCGGGGCTGACGCCGGAACCGAACAATGTCGACCCGCCGCGCTGGCACGCGTCGGCGAGCTTGTCGCGGTCGGGACCGAGGTTGCGCCCGGTGATGAACGACGCGGAGGCGACGACGTTGACCCCTGCCTCCAGGATCCGGACGAGCTCGTCGACGTCGATCCACATCGGGTTGTAGACCACGGCGTCCGGCTTCAGCGCGAGCAGCGCGTCGACGTCATTGGTCGCAGCTATCCCGAGCGGCGCGATGCCGGCGAGCTCACCGGCGTCCCGGCCCACCTTGTCCTCGGACCAGGCGTACAGGCCGACCAGTTCGAGGTTCGGATTGCCGGCGATGGCCGCCACCGAGGACTTGCCTACGTTTCCCGTCGTCCACTGGACGACCCGATACGACACATTGTTGGGCACTCGCTCAGCATAGGTACGGTGCTGGTGGCCCGGTCGGATTCGGTGAAATCAGACGGTCGGGGTCAGAGCCGCCTTGCCGGTGCGGGTCTGCCCGGCCCGGTCGATCCAGGTCAGGTCCAGTACGTCGCCGGGATAGTGGCGGTCCAGCACCGCTGTCAGGGTCTTGGCGGAGTCGAGCTGGACGCCGTCGAGCACGATCAGGACGTCGCCGGGCAGCAGTCCGGCCTGCTGGGCCGGGCCGCCGTTCATCACCTCTTGGATCAGCACCCCGGGCTCGTTACGGGGTGTGGTGCGCACACCGACGCCGAGCAGCACCGGCGGGCCGATGTGCACGGTGTCGGAGGGCACGCCGGCGCGGATCTGGTCGGCCACCGCCATCGCGTCATTGATCGGAATCGCGAAACCCTTGCCGCCGGGACCCATCCGGAAGTTCACCGACGCCGCCGTCGTGATGCCCACGACCCGGCCGGCGCCGTCGACCACGGGGCCGCCGGAATCGCCTGCGCGGACCGGCGCGGCGAACTCGAACAGCCCGGTCAGCTCGTCCTTGGACCCGGTCAGAGTGTCCTCGGCCTCGACGGTGCGGCCGAAGCCGGTCAGCGTGCCGACCTCACGGGTCAACGGTGCATTGGTGCCCATCGCGTTGCCCAGCGCGATGACGGGTTGCCCGGGGGCCAGGGCGTAGGCGTCACCGATGACCGCCGCAGGCAGGCCGGCGGCGCCGATCAGCTGCAGCACCGCGATGTCGCGCCCGCGGTCGTATCCGACCAGCTGCGCCGGATAGGGGCGGCCGTTGACCGTCCCGGTGATGCGGTCGGCGCCCTGGACCACGTGGAAGTTGGTCAGAATCTGGCCACCGGGATTCAGCACGATCCCGGTGCCGAGACCGATCACGCCCTGGTAGTCGACCTCGGTGTCGATGCGCACCACCGCAGGTTCGGCCTGGGCCGCCGCGGAGACCGGATCGGCGGGCACGGCGGCCGCCGGCGTCACCGGGGTGACCAGAGCAAGGGCCGCAGCCAGCGCGAAAAACAGTATCCGTTGTCTGCGAATGAGCCCCATACCCATCAATAGTGGCTGCGACGTCGGCTGCTGTCGACGTGGGCCGTTTTCTCAGTCCTCGACCGCGACGCCGCCGCGGGTGCGCTTACGCCTGCCGAGCACCGATGTCTTGCCGTCAGGCCGGCGATTGCGGAGTTTGCCGTCGGACTCGTCCTCGGTGTCGGGCGCGTCCTCGCTGTCCGATGCGGCGTCGGCCGTGGGCGCCGGTTCGTCCTCGACGGCTTCGGTCTCCTCGGCGGTCTCGGTCTCCTCGTCCTCGGTGTCGGACGTGTCGGTGTCGGCAGTTTCGCCGTCGGTTTCGGTGGCGTCCGCGTCGGAACCGGCCCGCCGGCCCCTGCGCTCCTTGCGCGCCTTGGCCTTGAGCGGTTTCGGCGGCGGAGGCGGCAGTTCGGCGGCGAACGCCAGGTAGAACGCGAGCACGCCGAGAAGCGCCAGCGCGGCCGCAGCCCCGTAGATGCCGAAGAACCACTGGCCGGCCGAATCCAGCGGCACCCAGATCTCAGTGACCGCGGTGCCGATGATCAGCACGCCGGCCAGCACGTGCAGCGCGATCGAGGCCGTGCGCAGGTTCAGCGCCATCTGCGGCGTGCCGAACTCGGGGCGACGGGTGCGCAGCAGCGTGAACACCACGGGAAGCGCGGCCAGGCCGATCAGTGCGCCGACCACGATGCGCAGCACGGTGCCCAGTGTGGGGGAGATGTCGCCCAGCAGCTCGGGCGTCCGGGGAAGGACGAAGAAGAAGTAGAGGACCCCGGCGGCGATGGAGAACGACCCGTGCCAGATCACCGCGACGGTGCGGCCCATACTCCTCCTCCATCGTGTTGCCCGAGGTGCGACCAGCGAGTCGACAGCCGGTCGCACCTCGGGCGACTGCGGAGGATAGGGGATTTGAACCCCTGAGGGCTATTAACCCAACCCGCGTTCCAGGCGAGCGCCATAGGCCACTAGGCGAATCCTCCGTCGGCAATCGTAGCCGACTGATCCGGCGGTCCCCCAAATCTCCCCGCGGAGCTCCTCGTGGACGCGCCCCCGCCCCGGGGTACTACACTCGCCGTGGACCCCGCGCGGCGTCCATCCTGTGAACTCCCCCAGGGCCGGAAGGCAGCAAGGGTCAACGGGCTCTGGCGGGTGCGCGGGGTCCCCTTACTTCATTCGCACGACGGTGAAAGGCGAACGGTGTCGTTCCATTCGCTGGGCCTCGACGATCTGCGCGCGCAGCACGAGCTGCAGCAGCGCAACTACGCCCAGCTCCAGGCCAAGAACCTCCGCCTCGACCTGACGCGAGGCAAGCCGTCCCCGCAGCAGCTCGACCTGTCCAACGCGCTGCTGGCGCTGCCGGGGAGCGGCCGCGACGCATACCTGGACCGGGAGGGCACCGACACCCGCAACTACGGCGGCCTGCAGGGGCTGCCCGAACTGCGCGCGATCTTCGGCGAGCTGCTGGGCGTTCCGGTGCCCAACCTGATCGCCGGCAACAACGCCAGCCTGGAGTTCATGCACGACACCGTGGTGTTCTCGCTGCTGCACGGCGGCGTCGACTCGGCCCGCCCGTGGGTGGACGACCTCCGCGACGGCCCCGGGGTCAAGTTCCTGTGCCCCGCACCCGGCTACGACCGCCATTTCGCGATCACCGAGAGCCTGGGCATCGAGATGATCCCGGTGCCGCTGCGCGAGGACGGCCCCGACATGGACCGGGTCGAAGAGCTCGTCGCCGCCGACCCGGCGATCAAGGGCATGTGGTGCGTGCCCGTCTACGCCAACCCCACCGGCGCCACCTACTCCGTCGAGACGGTCCGCCGTCTGGCCCAGATGGAGACCGCGGCAACCGATTTCCGTCTGATGTGGGACAACGCCTACGCGGTGCACACCCTCACCGACGAGTTCGTCGAGCCGCTGGACGTCCTCGGTATGGCCGAAGCCGCCGGGCACCCGCACCGGCCGCTGATCTTCGCGTCCACCTCCAAGATCACCTTCGCCGGCGCCGGGGTGAGCTTCTTCGGCGGCTCGCAGGCCACTCTCGACTGGTACCTCAAGCACGCGGGCAAGAAGTCGATCGGCCCGGACAAGGTCAACCAGCTGCGGCACGCCCGGTTCTTCGGCGACGCCGACGGTGTCCGGTCCCAGATGCGCCGCCACCGGGAGATCCTGGCGCCGAAGTTCGCGCTGGCGCTGGAGATCCTGGAGGACCGGCTCGGCGATGCCAAGATCGCGTCCTGGACCGAACCCAAGGGTGGCTACTTCATCAGCCTCGACGTGCTGCCCGGCACCGCCAAGCGCACGGTCGCGCTGGCCAAGGACGCCGGCATCGCCGTCACCGCGGCCGGAGCATCGTTCCCGTACCGAAAAGACCCGGAGGACAAGAACATCCGGATCGCGCCGACCTTCCCGGGCCTCTCTGACCTGCGTGAGGCCATCGACGGGCTCGCCACCTGCGCGCTGTACTCGGCCGCCGAGCAGTTGCTGACGCTGCCCCCCGAGAAGTAGTCGGACCGGGTCGGTAGCCTGCTTCCGTGGCTCTCTACCGCAAGTACCGACCGGCGACGTTTGCAGAGGTCGTCGGCCAGGAACACGTCACCGAGCCGCTGTCGACGGCGCTCAACTCCGGTCGCATCAACCACGCGTACCTGTTCTCCGGGCCGCGCGGCTGCGGCAAGACCTCATCGGCGCGCATCCTGGCCCGTTCCCTCAACTGTGTCGAGGGGCCGACGGCCACCCCGTGCGGCGTGTGCGACTCCTGCGTCGCGCTGGCGCCGAACGGGTCGGGCAACATGGACGTCACCGAGCTCGACGCGGCCAGTCACGGCGGCGTCGACGACACCCGCGAGCTGCGCGACCGCGCTTTCTACGCACCGGCCCAGTCGCGGTACCGCATCTTCATCGTCGACGAGGCGCACATGGTCACCACGGCCGGCTTCAACGCGCTGCTCAAGATCGTCGAGGAGCCGCCCGAGCATCTGATCTTCGTGTTCGCCACCACCGAGCCGGAGAAGGTGCTGCCCACCATCCGGTCGCGGACCCATCACTATCCGTTCCGGCTGCTGGCGCCGCGCACCATGCGCTCGCTGATCGAGAAGATCGTCGCGTCGGAGAACGTCCACGTCGACGACGCGGTGTACCCGCTGGTCATCCGTGCCGGCGGCGGCTCCCCGCGTGACACGCTCAGCGTCCTCGACCAGCTGCTGGCGGGCGCGCACACCGACGCCGCGGGCACCAGCCACGTCGCCTACCAGCGCGCACTGTCGCTGCTCGGTGCCACCGACGTCGCGCTGATCGACGACGCGATCGACGCGTTGGCCGCCAACGACTCGGCCGCGCTGTTCGGTGCGGTGGAAGGCGTCGTCGACGCCGGCCACGATCCGCGTCGCTTCGCCACCGACCTGCTCGAGCGGTTCCGGGATCTGATCGTGCTGCAGGCCGTCCCCGACGCGGCGGCCCGGGGTGTGGTCGACGGTCCCGAGGACGTGCTCGAGCGGATGCGTGAACAGGCGGCCCGGCTCGGCACCGCGACGCTGACCCGCTACGCCGAGGTGGTGCACGCCGGCCTGGGGGAGATGCGCGGGGCGACGGCGCCGCGACTGCTGCTGGAGGTGGTGTGCGCCCGGTTGCTGCTGCCTTCGGCCAGTGACACCGAGGCCGCGCTGCTGCAGCGCGTCGAGCGCATCGAGACCCGGCTGGACATCTCGATCCCGGCCGGCGACGAGATCGTCCCGGCAGCGCCGGCAGCACCGCGCAAGCAGTTCGTCCGCAGGAGTGAGGCCGCGTCGGCACCGCCCGAGACTGCCCCCACCCCGACACCCGCC
>NZ_BCRS01000057.1 GCF_001552715.1 Mycolicibacterium vaccae NBRC 14118 = CIP 105934
TCATCGCGCCGAGTCGAGGACGCCGTTGCGTCGGGCGATTTCGATGTTGGCCAGGTGCTGCTCGTACTCGCGGGCGAACAGCGTGGTGCCCCTCATGTCGACGGTCACGAAGTACAGCCAGTCCCCCGGCTCCGGATGCTCGGCGGCCAGCAGCGCGGGCGAACCCGGCGAGCAGATCGGCGTGGCCGGAAGGCCCGGGCGCACATAGGTGTTCCACTCGGTGGCCTGCGCGCGGTCGGCGTCGGTGGTGGCGACCTCGATCCGGTCCAGCGGGTAGTTCACCGTCGAGTCGGACTCCAGGGTGCGGTTCTCGTCGAGCCGGTTGTAGATCACCTGGGCCACCTTCGAGAAGTCCTCCGGAGTGGCCTCCCGCTGCACCAGCGATCCGACCGTGAGGATCTCGTACGGCGACATGTCGGCGGCGGTGGCCGCGGCGAGCAGACCGCCCGCCTCGTACTGGACCGCGCTGTCCGAGATCAGCGTCGCGAGAATGTCCTGCGGCTTGGCCGACGGGTCGATGTTCCACGAGCCCGGTGCGATCAGCCCCTCCAGCCGGCGGTGATCGGAGCCCAGCGCCTCCACCGCACGCGTCGCCCACTGCGGCACACCGATCTCGGCGAGGTTCGCGCCGCTCGCGACGTTCTTCAGGTCTTCTGCGGCGACGCACCGGCGGTCCCCGTCGAGTTCCACACACGACGCGTTGGCGATCAGCGTGAGGATGCCGGCGGTGACCGCGTCGGTCTTGACGTCGCGCACGTCGTCGAGCTGGCGGCCCTCGGGGATCACCAGCTTGCCGACGCGGTTGTCCGGGTCGGCAAGCCGCTCCACGGCGTCGGCGGCAGGGATCTCGGTGCGCACCTTGTAGAAGCCGGGCTGGATCGACGAGATCGCCGCGTTGCCGTCGGCGGCCTCGACGAACACCTTGACGTTGGCCACGACGTTGTTGTCGTGCAGGGTCTGCCCGATCGCAGTGGTGGAGTCGCCGTCGTGCACCTGGATCACCACGTCGTTGACGCCGCCGCCGGCGAAGTCGTCGCCGGCGCCGCCGAACAGCGAGTGCCACATCCGCGACCCGAGGAACACCGCGCCGATCACGATGACCACGAGCATCGTCAGCGAGAAGATGACGGCGACGCGCCGCCTGCGCCGCAGACGCTCCTGCCGGGCGCGTTCCCGCCGGGTCATCCGCTGCCTCGGCGGTCCCACCGCCAGCGGCTCGGCCCGGTCACTCCGCCAGTCGTCAGTCATCCGAGACCTCTCCGTGTGCGGGCAACGCCGCCCGCCGCTGGTCCAGCCAGTTCTGAAGAATCCCCACCGCCGCGGCCTGATCGATCACCGATCGCTGGCCGCGGGAACGAACACCTGCCTCCCGCAGGGCACGCTGTGCTGTCACCGTCGTGAAACGCTCGTCGCTCAGCCGGACCGGCACCGGCGCGATGCGCCGGGCCAGCGTGTCCGCGACGTCTACCGCGTCCTGCGCCGAGGTCCCCGCCCGGTCGGCCAGCGTCCGCGGCAGTCCGACCACGACCTCGACGACGTCGTACTCCCCGACCAGTGCGACCAGCCGGCGCACATGCCGATCTCCGCGCTTCTCGCGGCGGACCGTCTCCACCGGCGTGGCCAGGACCGCGTCCGGGTCGCTGACCGCGACCCCGATCCGCACGGTGCCCACGTCGACACCGAGCCGCCGCCCACGCCCAGGATCCGGAGCCGTGCTCGGATCGCCCGGCCGGTCAGGCGTGCGGCTGGTCGAGTCGGTGTCGGGCACTCGGTCAGCTCCGGCCGATCTCCGCGCGTAGCGCCGCCAGCGCCGCGTCGATGCCCGCAGCTCCCTTGCCGGAACCCTGGGCGAGATCGGCCTTGCCTCCGCCGCGGCCGTTGACCGCGGCGCCCATGACCTTGACCAGCTCGTCGGCACGCAATCCGTGGTCCTGCGCCGCCGGGTTGACCGCCACCACGAACGGGACCGAGTCGTTGTCGCCCTCGGCAATCAGCGCGATCACCGCGGCGTCGCTGCCGAGCTTGCCGCGGATGTCGCCCACCAGGGAGCGCAGATCACCGGCCGAGATACCTCCGGCCATCCGCTGCGCCACCAACCGCACGTCGCCGATCTGTTCGGCACCCGCGGCGGCGTTCACCGCCGCCGAGCGGGCGTTGGCCAGCCGCAGCCGGTCGAGTTCCTTCTCTGCGGCGCGCAGCCGCTCCACCAGCGTGGCGACCCGAGCGGGCACCTCGTCGGACGGGACCTTCAGCGACGACGCCAGGCCGGCCATCAGCGCGCGCTCCTTGGCCAGGTGGCGGAACGAGTCCAGACCGACGTAGGCCTCGACGCGACGCACTCCCGAGCCCACCGAGGACTCACCCAGGATCGTCACCGGGCCGATCTGTGCCGACCTGCTCACGTGGGTGCCGCCACACAACTCCAGGGAGAACGGCCCGCCGATCTCGACCACCCGGACCTCGTCGGGGTAGTTCTCGCCGAACAGGGCCATCGCCCCCATGGCCTTGGCCTTCTCCAGTCCGGTGGTGAAGCTGTGCACCTCGAAGTCGGCTTCGACGGCCTCGTTGGTGACTTCCTCGATCTGGCTGCGCTGGTCATCCGACAGTGCGCCCTGCCAGTTGAAGTCGAACCGCAGATAGCCCGGCCGGTTCAGCGACCCGGCCTGGACCGCGTTGGGCCCCAGCACCTGTCGCAGCGCCGCGTGCACCATGTGGGTGCCCGAGTGGCCCTGGGTGGCGCCGTGGCGCCAGCGCGGGTCGACGGCGGCCTGCACGGTGTCGCCCTCGACGAACTCACCCGACTCCACGTTGACGCGGTGCGCCCACAGGGTTTTCGCGATCTTCTGGACGTCGGTGACCGCCGCTTTGGCCGTCTCCGAGGATCCGGTGCCGGCGATCGTGCCCTCGTCGGCGATCTGCCCGCCCGACTCCGCGTAGAAGGGGCTGCGGTCCAGGATCAGCTCGATGCGCTCGTGGGCGCCCTCGCGGCCGCCGTGTGCCACCACCGGAACCCGCTTGCCGTCCACGAAGATGCCGAGAATCCGTGCCTCGCTGGTCAATTCGTCGAAGCCGGTGAACTCGGTCGGTCCGGCGTCGACGAGTTCACGGTAGGCCGACAGGTCGGCGTGGGCCTGCTTGCGCGCGGCCGCATCGGCCTTGGCGCGGGCCCGCTGCTCGGCCATCAGCCCGCGGAAACCCTCTTCGTCGACGCTGAGGTCGGCTTCCGCGGCCATCTCCAGGGTCAGTTCGATCGGGAAGCCGTAGGTGTCATGCAGCGTGAATGCGTCACGGCCGGAGAGCTTTCCGGCGCCGGCGGCCTTGGTGGCGCGGGCCGCCTCCTCGAACAGCCGGGACCCGGACGCCAGCGTCCGGTTGAACGCCGTCTCCTCGGCCACCGCGATGCGCTGGATGCGTTCGAAGTCGGTGCCCAGTTCCGGATAGGACGGGCTCATCGCGTCGCGGACCGTCTCCATCAGCGACGCCATGATCGGCTCGTCGACGCCGAGCAGTTTGGCGGCGCGGATGATGCGGCGCAGCAGGCGGCGCAGCACGTAGCCGCGGCCCTCGTTGCCGGGGCTGATGCCGTCACCGATGATGATCGCCGCGGTCCGGCTGTGGTCGGCGATGATCCGGTAGCGGACGTCGTCGTCGTGGATGCCCTGCCCGTACCCGCGCGGCGCGCGGCCTGCGACCAGATCGATGACCGGGCGCAGCAGATCGGTTTCGTAGACGTTGTCCACGCCCTGGAGCAGGCACGCCACGCGCTCGATGCCCATGCCGGTGTCGATGTTCTTGCGCGGCAGCGGCCCGAGGATCTCGAAGTTCTCCTTCGAGGTGCCCTCGCCGCGCTCGTTCTGCATGAACACGAGATTCCAGATCTCGATGTAGCGGTCCTCGTTGGCCTCGGGTCCGCCCTCGACGCCGTACTCGGCGCCCCGGTCGTAGTAGATCTCCGAGGACGGCCCGCACGGTCCGGGAATGCCCATCGACCAGTAGTTGTCGGCCATGCCGCGGCGCTGGATGCGCTCCAGCGGCAGCCCGGCCACCTCCTGCCAGTAACCGATGGCTTCGTCGTCGTCGAGATACACGGTGGCCCAGAGTCTTTCGGGCTCGAAGCCGTACCCACCCTGGTCGACCGGGTTGGTCAGCAGCGTCCAGGCGAACTCGATGGCGGCCTTCTTGAAGTAGTCGCCGAAGCTGAAGTTGCCGGCCATCTGGAAGAAGGTGTTGTGCCGGGTGGTGATGCCCACCTCGTCGATGTCCGGGGTGCGGATGCACTTCTGAACGCTGACGGCACGATTCCACGGCGGGGTGCGCTGGCCGAGGAAGTAAGGGACGAACTGCACCATCCCGGCGTTGACGAACAACAGGTTCGGGTCGTCGAGGATCACCGAGGCGCTCGGCACCTCGGTATGACCCGCCTTCACGAAGTGATCAAGGAAGCGTTTCCTGATCTCGTGTGTCTCCACGTCCTGTTGTCCTTCGGTTAACCTGCGAATACTCGACCGCACCACAGTACCGGTCGCAGTCTCGCCCGAACCGTCAGCCCGACACGAAGCTCAGCCGCACCGAGCGACGGGGATTGTCGCTGTTCAGGTCGACGAGCACGATGCTCTGCCAGGTGCCCAGCAGAGGCTGCCCGTCGGCCACCGGCACCGTCACCGACGGCGACACCAGCCCCGGCAGCACGTGGTCGGCACCGTGGCCGGGCGAACCGTGCGCGTGCCGGTAGCGGTCGTCGCGGGGCAGCAGCCGTTCCAGCGTGTCCAGGAGGTCGTCGTCGGAACCCGCGCCGGTCTCGATCACCGCCAGGCCCGCCGTGGCGTGCGGGACGAACACATTGCACAGGCCGTCCCCCTGGGCGGCGCAGAACTCGCGCACCGCCGAGGTCAGGTCAACGGTGCGGCGCCGGGACGTGTCGACGTCGAGCACTTCGGTGTTCACGCGTCCGAGAGTACGAGTCCCGAGGCGATTGACGCCTGCGTTTATTGCCGTGGGGGCCAGGGTATGTCTGCGGCAGCCCGCCACCACTTGGAGGAAAAATGACCATCACCGGCATCATCACCGCAATCTTGGTCGGCATCGTCGTCGGCGCCCTGGCGCGGCTCGTGCTGCCCGGCAAGCAGCCGATCGGCATACTGCTGACCATCCTGGTCGGTATCGTGTCGGCGTTCATCGGCACCGCGCTGGCCCGTGCCATCGGGATCCCGACCGCGACCAGCGGTATCGACTGGCTGGAGCTGTTGGTCCAGGTCGTCGTCGCGGTCGTGGGTGTGGCGCTGGTGGCGGCGCTCATGAGCCGCCGCCGTCCCGGTGTCACCGGCGGCCGCCGCTCGGGAATGCTGCGCTAGGCGCTCGAAGATTTCCCATTTTGGTGATCCCGGCTGGGCCCCCGACCAGTCGGGGTCACCTCATGTGCGGGGTGCTCACAGCTGCGGCAGCAGCGCGTCCAGCTTGTCGTAGCCCTCGGACATCCCGCCTTCCATACCGGAGGACAGCAGCGCGTCCCGCGCTTCGGTGCTCGGGCAGACCGAGCGGCCACGTAGGCGTGACCGTCCGTCGCCGAGATCGTCGAACCACAGGTATTCGATGTTGACCATGTCGGGCGCGCCCCCGAATTCGAAGGTCTGCACGATGAGTTCGTTCTCCCGGACGGTGTGGAACGTGCCGTTGAAGACGTAGGTCCCGTGCTCGTCGGTGTGTGTGTAGCGGTAGCCGCCATGGCTGCGGAATTCCCACTCCTGCACGGTCATCTCCAGCCCGTGCGGGCCGAGCCACCGTTTGACCAGATCGGCGTCGGCGTGCGCCCGGTACAGCGCGGCGATGGGAGCGTCGAACTCCCGGGTGAACTCCATGGCCAGGGTGTCGACGGGGGCGTTGAGCGTCAGCGCGTTCGTCATGTCGGTGTCTCCTTCGGTGCGGTGGGCGAAGTCTCCGCCAGCAGGCTGTCAAGCCGGCGGTAGTTGCGTTCGGCGTCCAACCGGTACCGGTCGATCCAGGCGGTCAGCGCCTCCAGCGCGGCGGCGTCCAGGTACACGGGCCTGCGCTGGGCATCCCGGGTGCGGGTGACCAGACCGGCCTGCTCGAGTACCTGAATGTGTTTGGACACCGCCTGTTTCGTGATGGCGAACGGAGCGGCGAGCTCGTTGACCGTCGCCGGGCCCCGGGACAGGCGCGCCACCAGGGCGCGGCGCACCGGATCGGCCAAGGCCATGAAGGCCCGGTCGAGGCTTGCCTCTCCATCGACGGCACGGTCCAATAATCAATCTTTCTATTGATAAACCAATTGGTTGATTACGACGGTACGGAACAGCGCCGGGGGCGTCAAGGGCAGCCGCGTCAGCGTCTGCGCCGGATGATCGCCCGCAGCTTCTCCAACCGCGTGGAGATCTCCCGCTCGACGCCGTGGTTGGTGGGCCGGTAGTAGTCCACGCCGACTAGCTCGTCCGGCGGATACTGCTGGGACGCAACACCGCCCGGATGGTCGTGGGCGTACTTGTAACCGACCGCGTTGCCCAGCTTCTGGGCGCCTGAATAGTGACCGTCGCGCAGGTGGGCGGGGACCAGGCCGGCCTTACCGCCACGGATGTCGGCCATCGCCGCACCGAGCGCGGTCGTCACCGCGTTCGACTTCGGTGCGGTGGCCAGATGCACCGTCGCGTGCGCGAGCGTCAGCTGCGCCTCCGGCATCCCGATCAGCTGCACAGTCTGCGCCGCGGCAACCGCGATCTGCAGTGCCGTCGGGTCGGCCATCCCGATGTCCTCGCTGGCCAGGATCATCAGCCGGCGCGCGACGAACCGCGGGTCCTCCCCCGCCACCAGCATCCGGGCCAGGTAGTGCAGCGCGGCGTCGACATCGGAGCCGCGGACGGATTTGATGAACGCGCTGACGACGTCGTAGTGCTGGTCGCCATCCCGGTCGTAGCGCACCGCGGCCTTGTCCAGGGACTGCTCGACGACCTCGACGGTCACGTCCTGCCCGGATTCGGCGGCGACCTCCAGTGCGGTCAGTGCCCGGCGCGCGTCGCCCGCCGACAGCTGCACCAGCTGTTCGATCGCGTCGTCGGTGACCTTCACCTTGCCGTTGAGGCCGCGCGGATCCTCGATGGCGCGGCGGATCACCGTGGTGACCTCGGCGGGCGTCAGCGGCTGCAGCTGCAGGATCAGCGATCGGCTCAGCAGCGGCGCCACCACGGAGAACGATGGATTCTCGGTGGTGGCCGCGACCAGCAGCACCACCCGGTTCTCGACCGCGGCGAGCAGCGCGTCCTGCTGGGTCTTGGAGAACCGGTGCACCTCGTCGATGAACAGCACGGTCTGCTGTCCTCGAAGCAGCGCGACGCGGGCCTCCTCGATGACCGCCCGCACCTCTTTGACCCCGGCCGCGAGCGCGGACAGCGCCTCGAACCGCCGACCGGTGGCCTGCGAGATCATCGACGCCAGCGTGGTCTTGCCGGTGCCGGGCGGGCCGTACAGGATCACCGACGCCGCACCCGAGCCCTCGACGAGTCGTCGCAGCGGCGAGTTCGGCGTGAGCAGATGCCCCTGCCCGACGACCTCGTCCAGGGATGCCGGGCGCATCCGGACCGCCAGTGGCGACACCGTCCCTCCAGGGGCGCCCACCGGGGCCGCGGCAGACGCCGCCCGCTCCCCGGGCACATCGAACAGACTGTCGGACACGCTCCCTGCTTACACGGGTGCGGTGACGAAGTCGATCAGCTCCTCGACCCGGCCGATCAGCTCGGGTTCGAGGTCGGTCCAGTCCCGCACCCGACCGCGGATCTTCTGCCAGGCGGCGGCGATGTCGGCCTGGTCGCGGTGCTTCCAGCCCAGCGCCTCACACACGCCGTGCTTCCAGTCCTGACCCTTGGGGATCACCGGCCATTCGGCGATGCCGAGGCGGGCCGGTTTCACCGCCTGCCAGATGTCGATGTACGGGTGCCCGACCACCAGCGTGTGCTCCCCGCCCGGACCGCGCCGGACCGCGTCGGCGATGCGGGCTTCCTTCGATCCGGCGACGAGGTGGTCGACGAGCACGCCGAGGCGGCGCCCCGGGCCCGGGCGGAAATCGGCGACGATCGCGGCGAGGTCGTCGACGCCGCCGAGGTATTCGACGACCACTCCCTCGATCCGCAGGTCCTCGCCCCACACCTGCTCGACGAGCTCGGCGTCGTGGCGGCCCTCGACGTAGATGCGGCTGGCCAGCGCGACCTTCGCGCGCGCCCCCTTGACCGCGACCGATCCGGACGCGGTGCGGGTCGGCGCGGCCGGCGCCGCCTTCCTCGGTGCGGTCAGGATGACCGGCTTGCCGTCGATCAGATAGCCCGGCCCGACCGGGAAAGGTTTGGTACGGCCGTTCCGGTCCTCGAGCACCATCCGGCCGTACTCGACCCGCACCACCGCGCCGACGAAGCCGGTCTGCGCGTCCTCCACGACCATGCCGATCTCGATCGGCTGCTCCGTCGAACGCGGCTTGCGTGCCTGGTGGGGGTTGTTGGCCAGAATGTCGGCGCCATAGCGATCAGCCACCGGCTGATCGTAGTGGCCCACCGCCGACATACCCCGGCACCGACACCCCGGCGCGGGACGCGATGATCGGTGGATGACGAATGTGGCGGGCTACGGGCCCTGGGCGGTCGTGGCCGGAGGATCGGAAGGCGTCGGAGCGGAGTTCGCCGACCTGCTGGCGCGGGCCGGGGTGAACCTGGTGCTGGTGGCCCGCAAGCCGGAACCGTTGGAGCGCACCGCTGCCCGATGCCGCGAGCACGGGGTGCAGACCCGCACGCTGGCGGTCGATCTGGTCGACGGTGCCGACGCGGTGATCGAGGCCACCGCCGACCTTGAGGTGGGGCTGCTGATCTACAACGCCGGCGCCAACACGTGCAGCGAGGAGTTCCTCGACGCCGACCTCGCCGAGTTCGGGCGGGTCATCGACCTGAACATCACCGCGATGATGGCCCTGGTGCAGCACTACGCGCGCCCGATGCGGGACCGCCGGCGCGGCGGCATCCTGCTGGTCGGGTCGATGGCCGGCTACCTCGGTTCGGCGCGGCACACCGTGTACGGCGGGGTCAAGGCGTTCGGGCGGATCTTCGCCGAGAGCCTCTGGCTGGAACTGCGCGAGTACGACGTGCACGTGCTGGAGCTGGTGCTCGGCGTCACCCGCACCCCGGCGATGGAGCGGGTCGGACTGAACTTCGACGTGCCCGGCCTGCGCGTCTCCGAGCCCGCCGACGTCGCCGCCGAGGGCCTCAGGCACTTGCCGGACGGACCGGTGCACGTGGTGAGCGGCAACCAGGACGACGTCGCGCGGCGCAACGATCCCGACCGCGCGAAGGTGGTGCTCGGCGCGCACCGCTTCATGCAGAAGCTGATGGGCTAGCCGAGCTGCTGACTCTGATCCTCGGCAGGCGCGCCGATCTCGGCCAGCTTGGCCGGGTTCGACGTGACCTCGTCGATCACGGTGTGGATGAAGCGCATCTTCTCCAGCACCGGCGGCGGCAGCACGAACGGATACAGGTCCTCTTTGCCCATCGACCGGTTCACCATGTTCAGCGCCCACGACAGCGGCAACCAGAGGTCGATGAGCGTGTCGAAACCGCTGGGGCCCAACATCCTCCGGTCATACGTCGCCGTCGCCGGGGCGAGCCCGAACGCCGCCGCGGTGTCCAGCGTGTCGCGGATGTGCAGGTAGTGCGCGAACGTCTCGGCCCAGTCCTCGGCCGGATGCATGGTCGCGTAGGAGGACACATAGTCGTCCTCCCAGCCCGGCGGCGCACCCTCGCTGTAGTGCCGGTCCAGCGCGGCCTGGTAGTCGGCCCCCGGATCCCCGAAAAGTTCGTGGTAGCGGTCCAGGTAGTCCTGCGAGGTGCCGATCAGCCGGTACTGGTAGTAGTGGCCGATCTCGTGCCGGAAGTGCCCGAGCAGGGTCCGGTAGGGCTCGTCCATCGAGATCCGCAACTGCTCGCGGTGGACGTCGTCGCCCTCGGCGAGATCCAGTGTGATCACGCCGTTCTCGTGCCCGGTGAAGACCTTCTCGAACTGACTGGACAGCAGATCGAAGGCCAGCCCGAAGTCGGGGTCCGCATCGCGTCCGACGATGGGCAGCGAGAGCTCGTGCAGTTCGGCGATCAGCCTGCGCTTGGCGCGCTCGGCATTGGCGAACGCCGCCAGCGCGATGGTGTCGGCGTCGTTGGGCCGGGTCCGGGTCAGCGCGCAGGAGACGCACAGCTTGGCGATCGGGCCCTTCTCGACCAGCCAGTTGCACTCGGCCAGATGCAGATTCGCGCACAGCTGGAAGCGCTGTTCATCGACCGCGCCGGCGTGTTCGCTCTCCTCGGTGGGCGCGATCACCAGCAGCGCCATGTCGTCGAGCGAGAATCCCAGTGCGCTACCGCAGTTCAGGCACACCGAGTTCTCGAAGGCCAACCGCTGACCGCAGTTCGGGCATGTGAAGTCACGCATTCGGCACTCTTCCCTGGCACGGCGCGACGTCGACGGCCACGTCGATCACGCTGCTCTCCGAATCGGTGTAGATGATCCCGCGCAGCGGCGGTATGTCGGCGTAATCCCGGCCGTATCCGACCGTCACGTAGCGCTCGTCGACCATCTGGTTGTTGGTCGGATCCAGTCCGAGCCACAGGTTCTGGGGGGTCCACACTGACGCCCACGCGTGCGTCGCATCGACTCCTACCATGCGTTCCTTCCCGGGGGGAGGGTCGGTGGCCAGATACCCGGAGACGTAACCGGCAGCCAGACCATTGGCCCGCAGACAGGCGATCGCCAGCCGCGCGAAGTCCTGACATACCCCTTCCCGCGCCGCCAAAACCTCGCTCACCTTGGTCGACACCGTCGTCGAACCCGAGCGGTAGGTGAAATCGGTGTAGATGCGCTCCGTCAGATCGCACAGCACGTCGATCAGCGGCCGGCCCGGGGTGAAACTCGGTGCGGCATAGGCGCGGATCTCGTCGGTGAGCTCGGGTGGGTCCAGGTCGAGGGTGAACTCGACGGCCGCCGCCCCGTCGGGCCCGATCGGGCGGGCGATCTCCCACGGCGCGCGGGCCGACGGCCCGTCGTACAGATCGGGGGGCGGCGGATCCACTTCGACGACGGAGCGGCTGGTCACCGTCAGCACCCGGTGGCGTTGCGTGACGTGGAAATACGAGCTGACGTTGCCCCATCCGTCACGGCTGGTCGAGCTGTCGGCGGCCTCCGGGTCCAGGACGAGTTCGTGGAACAGGCACCGTTGACGGGCCGACTCGCGCGGCGTCAGGAATCCGCGTCCGTAGGAGCTGGTGACCACGTCGGAATACCGGTACTCGGTGCGGTGGGTGATCTCGTAGCAGCGGCCGGTCACGGGAACACCCGTCGTTCGTGCGGGCCCCACAGCGGCTGCATGTCGCCGGGCAGGGACAGGTGGACCGCGGTGATGACGCTGGCGAGCTCACGCACGTCGCGGTGGATGGCGCCGAGCAGCGCGTCGAACTCGACCCGTCGGCCGTCGGGGGCGATCTCCGCCAACTCGCCGGGCTCGATACGGCGCAGCCTGGCGGCGATCTCGTCGACCATCCGCTCGGGCCGCGACGACCCCGAGGCGCCGGGCAGCGACCGCAGGTGGGTCCGCAGCCGGTCGAGCTGATACACCAGCGAGCGCGGATTGTCGGCGTCGAACAGCAGCAGCTCCGCCAGGCCGGTCACGCTGAACTTCCCGGGGTTGCGCCTGCGGTAGATCACCAGCGATTCGCAGGCCACCAACGTCGATTCGGTGATGGTCTGCTCGGCGCCCGGGGTCCGTGCCGTGGTCATGGTGGCCCGCAGCAGTGCCGTCAGCGCGAGGGCCCGTTCGATCCGCTTGCCGATGTCGAGCATGATCCACCCGACGTCGTGCACCATCGATTCGGCGATGACGCCCGACAGCGTCAGCATCCCGGCCAGCGTCAGGCTGTTCGTCGACGCCAGGAACGCGTCGCCCTCGGCCTTGGAGTCCGGCGGTGTGCCGGGCGCGGTCAGCAGCGCGCGTTCCAGTGCGGTCAGCACCATCCAGGTGTCGTTGGACATCTGGTCGCGCACCGCGCGGGCGGCCAGGCCGAGACGTTCGACCGACTGGGCCAGGGAGCCGGGCCGGTGCCGGTCGGCGGTCAGCGACCACAGGGTGGTCGGCGCGGTCGCGACCCTCTCGGTGTAGTCGGCGCCCGCGCCGGTGTCGGTTCCGGTGATCGAGCCGAGCGCGGTCAGCAGTACCGGCACGCACTCGCTGCCGTCCATCGCGCGCCGGTACCGGAATTCGTGGTAGCGCTCGCGGGTGACGGTGAGCAGCCGTGCCATGTGCTCGGCGCGTTCGGCGTAACGGCCGATCCAGAACAGGTCCGACAGCACGCGCGGCGAGCTGACCTCCTGGGTCGGGCTCGCGGTGGCCAGCACAGGCAGCGCCGGGATCGTCTCCGCGGTGATCCGGCTCGGCGCACGAACCCAGATATCCTTGGCCGCAACCGATTTAAGTCGATAACCGTCGGCGCCCGGGGCCGCCAGGAATCCCAGGCCGCCGATCATCGGGGCGTAGCCGCCGCGTTGGGACACGGTGAACAGCCGCATGCCGACGCTCGACGACGACAGCCCGCCGTCAAGGAAGTCCGCGGGGGCCGACGAGAATTCCGGCAGTTCCTGACCGACCCACTGCCACGGGGTGGCGGCGATGCGCGCGGCCAGCGACTCCCGCTGGGCCGACGACAGCTCCGGCCCGACGATGGCCTCTCCCCCGGTGACCGGTTTGAGCAGCAGCGACGACAGGTTGGCCAGCACGTGCGACCGTTCCACGTCGATGCCGGCCCAGTACAGCGGGGCGGTCGGCAGCAGCGGCGACTCGCCGAACAGTTTCTCGGCCAGCTCTGGCAGGAAGCGAAGCAGCCCAGGGCTTTCCAGCACACCGCTGCCCAGGGTGTTGACCACGGTCACCGCCCCGCGGCGCAGCACCTCCACCAGGCCCACCACCCCGAGGCGGGAATTGGGTCGCAGGTCGAGCGGGTCGGCATAGGCGGCGTCCACCCGGCGCAGCACCACGTCGACCCGCTTGAGGGTGCCCATCGACCGCATCCACAGCTTGCCGTCGCGGACCACCAGGTCCGCGCTCTCGACCAGCGGCAGCCCCAGCACGCTGGCCAGGTAGGCCTGGTCGAACGCCGTCTCGGAGTGGATGCCGGGGCTGAGCACCACCACCACGGGCTCCTCGGCGGTCTCCGGGGCGGCCTCGACGAGCGCCAGCCGCAGCGCCTGGGCCCACGGCGACACCGGTTGCGGACCGACCTGTTCGTAGAGCTCCGGTATCGCGTGCGCGATCACCCGCCGGTCGGCCAGCGCGTACCCGGCCCCCGACGGCGCCTGCGTCCAGTCGGCGTTGACGACGAAGTCGCCGGCGCGGTTGCGGCTGACGTCGCAGCCGTGCAGGAAGAGTTGGTGGCGTCCGGGCAGCTCGATGCCGTGGGCGGCCCGGACATATCCGGGATGGGCGAACAGCAGCTGCGGGGGCAGCACCCCGCTGGTGAGCGCGCACCGCTCGCCGTAGAGATCGGTCAGCACCGTGTCGAGCAGGCGCGACCGCTGCACCAGCCCCGCCTCCAACCGGTCCCAGTCGGACGCGGAGACGATCAGCGGCAGCGCGTCGAGGTGCCACGGCCCCGCCACCGTGTCGTCGCCGTCGGTCTGGATGTAGGTGATGCCGTCGTTGTCGACCAGGCCGCGCACGACCGCACGCAGCCGGTCCAGGCCGTAGCGACCGCGTTCGCGCACACAGTCGGCCAGTTCCTGCCAGGCCGGCCTGACTTGACCTGCCGCGTCGATGAATTCGTCGTAGCCCGCGGCGGGGCCGCTGAACTGCGGCTGGAGGTCGAACAGCGCCTGTTGAGCCCGCATGGTGCCGTAGGGCGCCAGCGGGTTGTCCAGGTCTGCGGGTCCGGCGCCCGGGTGGGGCGTCGGAGACGGTGCGGGGTAGGCCATTACTGCAGAACGGTACGCACTCGCCGCAGATCGAGGATGCCCGGTGCACCCACATCGGTGGCCTGCCGGGCCTGCTTCTCGCGCAGACCGGCCAAATCGACCTTGCCCGGGGTGAAGCCGCTGGTCTCGAATCGCCGGGCCCGCCGCGACTCGGCCTCCACCGCGTTGACCGGAGGGGTGTCGTAGGCACGACCGCCGGGATGGGACACGTGGTAGGTGCATCCGCCGCGGGACATGCCGGTGGCGGCGTCGACGAGCTCCAACCGCAGCGGACCGTCCACGGTGATCGTGGGGTGCAGTGCACTCGGCGGCTGCCAGGCGCGGTAGCGCACCCCGCCTACCTGTACGTCGGGGTTGTCGGTGGCCAGCAGCGGCACCGGGTGTCCGTTGACCGTGACGAGGTAGCGCTGCCGGTCCGCGCCGATCAGCCGGACCTGCAGCCGCTCCACCGAGGAGTCGACGTAGCGCGCGGTCCCGCCGGTCGTCGCCTCCTCCCCCAGCACGTTCCATGGCTCGATGGCGCCGCGCAGCTCGATCTCGACACCGCCGAGCACCGCGGTCCCGATGCGCGGGAAGCGGAACTCGGTGAACGGGTCCAGCCAACTGGTGTCGAACTCGACGCCGTGGCCGCGCAGATCCGCGGCGACCTCCGCGATGTCCTGAATCAGGAAGTGCGGCAACAGATATCGGCCGTGCAGGTTGGCGCCGTGCCGGATGAGCGGTGCGCGCAGCGGTTCGTCCCAGAACCACGCGACCAGCGAGCGGACCAGCAGGGACTGCACCATCGCCATCTGGGGGTGGGGCGGCATCTCGAAGCCGCGCAGCTCCAGCAGTCCGAGTCGGCCGCGGACGCTGTCGGGGCTGTAGAGCTTGTCGATGCAGAACTCCGCGCGGTGGGTGTTGCCGGTGATGTCGGTGAGGAGATGGCGCAACGCCCTGTCGGCGATCCACGCGTACGGCCCACCCGGCTCCCGGGTCAGCCGGGCGATCTCGGCGAACGCGATCTCCAGCTCGTACAGGGCGTCGGGACGGCCTTCGTCGACGCGCGGCGCCTGCGAGGTGGTGCCGATGAACCTGCCGGCGAACAGGTACGACAGCGCCGGATGCCGCTGCCAGTAGGTCAGCAGTGAGACCAGCAGATCGGGGCGGCGCAGCAGCGGCGAATCTGCCGGGGTGATGCCGCCGAGGGTGATGTGGTTGCCTCCGCCGGTGCCGCCATGTGTGCCATCGGTGCCGAACTGTTCGGTGGACAGCCGGGCCAGCCGGGCCTGTGCGTAGAGCGTCTCCAGCTGTGCGCGCTGCTCGGCGAACGACGCGGTCGGGGCGACGTTGACCTCGATGACGCCCGGGTCCGGGGTGATCGACATGGCCGTGAGCCGGGGGTCGTCGGGTGGGCCGTAGCCCTCGATCACGACGGGGCATCCGGTTGCCGCGGCGGCCAGCTCGATCCGGTGCACGAGGTCGACGAAGTGCTCCAGTTCCTCGCTGGGCGGCAGGAACACGTACAGCAGACCGTCGCGGACCTGGCCGACCAGCGCGGTCGTCGGCAACCGGTCGGTGTCCTCCTCCTCCGGGGTCGCCGGGTCGTGCTCGGCCGCTCCCCGGCCGGGCAGCGGTGGGCGGCGCTCGATCGGGTCGGCAGGCAGCGCCGGGCGGGGCGGACGCCAGCTGATCGAGTCCAGCGGAAGGCGCAGACCGGCCGGGGAATCGCCGTCGAGCAACACGATCCGGCCGCGGCGCAGCCGCCAGTCCGCGCTCGCCCACCCGGTGTCGTCGTCGCGGCGGTGCAGCGGCAGCACGTACGCCGCGGGGTCGGTGACCGGGGTGTCCAGCCGGGCCAGCAGTTCGGCGCGCGCGTCGGGGCTGTCGCCGCCGAGGTCGTCCTCGGCGGGCACCGGGTCGCCTTCCGGCCGGCGCACGGCCTTGACCAGGCTCACCAACGCATCCTCGTAGGCGGGGCGGACCTGACCGGCGGGCAGGTCGAGGCCCTCGGCGATCGCGGCGAGCAGCCGGGCCGGGGCGTCCGGTGCCGGTGTGCGCGGGTCCCGATCCTCCGCCCAGGGGTCGGCCAGCAGCGTCTCGTCCACCCACAGAGGTTCGCCGTCGGTCCGCCAATAGAGACCGATCTGCCAGCGCGGCAACGGTTCTCCCGGGTACCACTTGCCCTGGCTGCGCTGGACCAGGCCGTGCGGCGCCCACACCGCCTTCAGCCGGGCGGCCAGCGCGGAGGCCCTTTCGCGTTTGTGCGGGCCGTCGGCGTCGGTGGTCCATTCCGGGTCGACGCGGTTGTCGATCGAGACGAAGGTCGGCTCGCCGCCCATCGTCAGCCGCACGTCCGCCGCGCCCAACCGGTCGTCGACGCGCGCACCCAGCGCGTTGATCGCCGCCCAGGCCTGCTCGGTGTAGGGCAGGGTCACCCGCGGGTCCTCGTGGACGCGGGTCACGACGTTGCTGAATTCCAGTGTGGTCTCGCAGGGTTCGGTCGCGCCGGTGATCGGCGCGGCCGAGGCCGGGTGGGGTGTGGCCGACAGCGGGATGTGCCCCTCGCCGGCGAACAGCCCGGAGGTCGGGTCCAGCCCGATCCAGCCGGCTCCGGGGATGTAGACCTCGGTCCAGGCGTGCAGGTCGGTGAAGTCCGCGGCCGGACCGGACGGGCCGTCGAGCGCTTCGACGTCGGAGGTGAGCTGGACGAGGTAGCCCGACACGAACCGGGCGGCCAGCCCGAGTTGACGCAGGATGGAGACCAGAAGCCACGCCGAGTCCCGGCACGATCCGATACCGGTGCGCAGGGTGACGTCCGGGGTCTGCACGCCCGGCTCCATCCGCACCGAGTAACCGACGTCGGCGTTGACCGCGCGGTTGAGCGCGACGAGGAAGTCGATGGTGCGGGTGCCGGACGCCACGGTGAAGTTCTCCACCCACGCCTGGGCGAGGCCGCCCGGCCCAGCACCGTCGCCGACCTCGTCGACCGGCCGCAGGTAGGGCTTGAGGTCCTCGGCCAGCGCCGGCGGGTAGGTGAAGCCGACGTGCTCGGCGTAGTCCTCGATGAAGAAGTCGAACGGGTTGACCACCTTCATGTCCGCGATCAGCCCGACCGTGATGGTCAGGCTGCGGGTGCGCGACGGGAACACCAGCCGGGCCACGAAGTTGCCGAACGCGTCCTGCTGCCAGTTGACGAAGTGATCGGCCGGTTCCACCGTCAGCGAGTAGGCCTCGATCGGGGTGCGCGAGTGCGGCGCGGGACGCAACCGGACCACGTGCGGATAGACCTCGACGAGTCTGTCGAACGTGTAGCTGGTGCGGTGCTCCAGGGCCACCTTGATACCCATAGCGGTAGATCCCACCACACCGCGGTGCGCGATGCAGGATGCATCAGGTCTGGGCGGTGCGCGGGATCAGGTTTCCCCGGGGCCGCAGCACCAGCACGAGCACGCCGGCCAGCACGACGCCGACGAGGTTGACCGCGAGCTGCGCGGCCGACTGGGCCGCGACGTCCCAGTGCCCGAGGATGCCCGCGACGGCGGCAAATCCGGCGGCGGGAACCGTGGTGACGGAGATGAAGACCCCGACGAGCGCGGCCGATTTCGACGACATCAGCGACAGCATGCCCGCGGCGCCGGCCAGCAGCGCGACCACGAACGAGATCGGTCCCACCTGGAAGATGAAGTCGACGTCGTGGATGTCGCCGATGGTGTCGAAGCTCAGCCAGCCGACCGCCCTTCCGGCGAGGGTGAGCAGCGCGGTGATGCCCATCGCGGCAGGGAAACCGGCCAGCAGCGCGATGGCCGCCCGCCGGGCGAGGTCGGCCCGGCGGGTCACCAGAGCCACCGACAGCGCTGCCAGCGGCCCGAATTCGGGTCCGAGCACCATCGCGCCGACGACGGTGATCATCGAGTCGGTGACCGCGCCGATCGCCGCCAGCAGGCACGCCAGCGTGAGGAAGGTCATGAACGTCACCGACAACGTCGACTCCTCGCGGGTGCGGGCGATCAGCTCGTCCCAGATGAGTGCGTCGGCGGGGTCGCCGTCGGCTTGGTCTTCGGCCTCGTGTGCCCTGGTGGACAGCACGGTGTCGAGCACCGTCAGCGTGATGGCACCGCGGTGCTGGGCGTCGAGGTGCTTGAGCTCCTTGATCAGGTTGTTGGCGCACTCCCGCGCGATGTCGGCGCAGATCTCGTCGCCGGCCGGATCGAGCGACGCGCCGGGGTAGATCAGGATGTGCGCGACGCCGACCTCCCGCCGCAACACGGCCAGTACCTGGTCGCGCATGTCCCCGGGAACGATCACCCGCAAATGCAGCACCGGCGCCAGTAAACCGGCTGACGAACCGGAATTGACCAATTGGCGTGGAAATGTGGCGTCTCCACACGATCGTGTTATAGATTCACACCCCTCACCCAGAAATCCCAGAGATTCTGAGACCCGGCATGGGGTTTCTGTGAATTTTGAACAGAAAGTGTGTCGTGACCTTAGACGTGAAGACCCGCAGGGAGCGGATCGAACAACGTGTCCGGTCCGCCCGCGAGATCAACTTCGCCGACCTGGCCGCGGAGTTCGACGTGTCCGAGATGACGATCCGCCGCGACGTCGAGGTGCTGGAAGGCCTCGGCGTGCTGCGCCGGGTGGTCGGCGGCGCAATCGCGGTGCAGGGCAAGGACACCGAGCCGTCGTTCGCGACCCGGGTGGCCGACGCCGCGCAGGAGAAGATCCACATCGCCGACGTCGTGGCCGACCTGATCGGCGTCAACGAGACGCTGATCCTGGACTCGGGCAGCACCGCGCTGGCCGTGGCCAATTCGCTCAAGGGCCGCGGCCTCGGCCTGACGGTCGTCACGCCGAGCGTGCTGGCCGCGCTGGCCCTGGTCGACGAGCCGGACACCACCGTGATGCTCACCGGCGGGGAGCTGCGCGCCGGTGAACTGAGCCTGATCGGGCCCACCGCCGAGGACATGCTGGCCAACTACAACTGCGACACCTATGTGATGGGCGTGGCCGGTATCGACGGCGACCGCGGGATCTCCGACTACCACCAGGCCGAGAGCCGGGTGAAGCGCGCGGCCAGCCGGCGGGCCGACCGCGTGATCGTGGCGGCGGACAAGAGCAAGCTCGGCCGCGTCACCTTCGTCAGCATCACCGCGCTGGCCCATGTTCAGACCATCGTCAGCGACGGACCACCGGACCACCCCGCACTGGTCGCCGCCCGCGAAGCCGGCGTCGAAGTGATCTGTGTTGCCGGACAAGACGATTCATCCGTACAGGCGGCCGGAGGGCGGCGATGAGCAGATACACCATCGGTGTCGACATCGGCACCACCGGCACCAAGACGGTGCTGCTCGACACGGCCGCAGCGGATGGTGCCGGGCTGGTGGCCACTGCGAGCCGGGAGACCGCCCTGCACTCCCCCGCGCCGGGCTTCGCCGAGGCCGACACCGCGCAGTGGTACCGCAACGTCGTCGAGTCGGTTCGCGAGGTGGTGGCCACCAGCGGCGTGGCGCCCGAGGAGATCGGCGCCCTGGCCACCTCCGGCATGGTGCCGGCCGTCGTCCCGGTCGACGCGGCGGGAAACCCGTTGCGGCACGCGATACTTCAGAACGACGCCCGCGCCCACCGTGAGGTCGCCGCGCTGGCCGAGACACTCGCCGGCACCGACCTGGTGAGCCTGACGGGGTCGGCACTGACCCAGCAGTCGGTGGCGCCCACCACGGTGTGGCTGCGCGAGCACGAACCCGAGGTGTACGCCAAGACCGCGCACTGGACCGGCTCCTACGACTGGGTGCTGTCCGCGCTGGGCGCACCGGTCCACGTCGAACAGAACTGGGCGCTGGAGTCGGGCCTGTTCGAGATCGACGGAGACCTGGCGACCGACGTCCTGCGCGCAGCCGACCTCGACGCCGCCACCCTGGCCCCGATCCGCCGTCCCGGCACCCGGGTCGGCGAACTGAGTGCCCGCGCCGCGGCGGAGACCGGCCTGCGGGTCGGCACCGCACTCGTGGTCGGCGGGGCCGACCACGTGCTGTCGGCGTTCGCAGCCGGGGTCAACGATCCCGGCGACGCGCTGGTGAAACTCGGTGGAGCGGGCGACATCCTGGTCGCCAGCGACACCAAGGTCGTCGACGAACGCCTGTACCTGGACGCCCACCCGGTGCCCGGCCACTGGCTGCCCAACGGCTGCATGGCCACCAGCGGCAGCCTGATCCGGTGGTTCCAGGCATTGATCGGCGGCCCGCACGCGGTGGAGCTGACCGCACTCGACGACGAGGCCGCCGCACGCCCGCCCGCCGAGATCCTGTGCCTGCCCTACTTCCTCGGCGAGAAGAGCCCGCTGCACGACCCGGACCTGCGCGGCGTCTTCGCCGGCATGCACCTCGGGCACACCAGGGCGGACATGTACCGCTCGGTGCTGGAGGCGATCGCGTTCGGGTTCCGTCACCACGTCGAGGTCTTCGGCGAGATCGGCATCCCGTTCACCCGCGTGATGATCACCAACGGCGGCTCCAAATCGACTCTGTGGAAACAGATTCACGCCGATGTGCTGGGCCATGAGATGCATCCGGTCCGCGGCCACCCCGGTGCCTCGCTGGGCGCCGCGGTGATCGCCGCGATCGGCATCGGTGCGCTCGACGACTGGTCGGACGCGGCACGCTTCATCACCCTGGACGCGCCCTACGTCCCGGATCCGGCTCGTCGCGCGGCCTACGACACCGCCTACGCCACCTGGCGTGAGCTCGGTACCGCGATGGCCCCGATCTCGCACACTCTGGCCCGCACCACCCGATGAAAGGAACAGCACTGTAATGAGATTCGCTCAAATCCCCACCCAAAGGCGGCGCGGCAAGACCCGTACCGCCTTCCTCGCGATGTTCGCCGCCGGCGCGCTGGCGCTGTCGGCCTGCGCCGGCAGCGGCGGACCGGAACAAGCCGAGTCCACCGGTAGCGGTGAGGTGCCCACCGACGTCTCGGGCACCGTGCGAATCCTGATGGAGAACGTGCCGGACACCGACATCGTCAAGTCGATGGTGGCCGACTTCAACAAGGAGTACCCGGGCGTCGAGATCAACATCGAGTCGCTGACGTTCGACCAGATGCGCGACAAGCTGGTGTCGTCGTTCCAGTCGTCGTCGCCGACCTACGACCTGATCGTCGTCGACAACCCGTGGATGGTCGACTTCGCCAACGCGAACTTCCTGCAGCCGCTCGATTCCCGCATCGACAGCACCCCCGACTACGACGCCGGCGACTTCTTCAAGCCGTTGACCGACATCACCACCGTCGACGGGACCCGCTACGGCGTGCCTTTCTACAACTACGCGCTCGGATACCTGTACAACAGCGACGATCTCGCTGCTGCCGACCAGCAGGTGCCGACGACACTCGACGAACTGGTCAGCACCAGCAAGGCGCTCAAGAGCGGCGACCGGGCCGGCATCGCGATGCAGCCGCAGCGTGGCTACAAGATCTTCGAGGAGTGGGGCAACTGGCTCTTCGCCGCGGGCGGATCGATCTACGACGCCGACGGCAACGTCACGCTGAACACCCCGGAAGCCAAGCGCGCCCTCGAGGCCTACATCGACACCTACAACACCGCCGCACCGGCCAACAGCTTGAGCTGGGGTATGGACGAGGCGCAGCGTTCGGTGTCGGCGAACCAGGCCGCGTCGATGATCAACTACAACTGGCAGCTGCCGGCCCTCAACGAACCGGGCTCCGGTCCCGCGGCCGGCAAGATCAAGCTCGCCACCATCCCCGGCGGCAAGCAGGTGCTGGGCTCGTGGAGCTGGGCGATCCCGGCGAACTCGGCCACGCCCGACGCGGCATGGGCGTTCGTCTCCTGGATCACCGCCAAGCCCAACGACGTCGTGCGCACCGAGAAGGGTGGCGCGGCGATCCGCAAGAGCACGCTGCAGGATCCTGCAGTGCTGCAGGGACAGTTCGGTGAGGAGTACTACCGGACCGTCGAGCAGCTGCTCGCCGACGCGGCGCCGTTGACCCAGGGACCCAGCGGCGAGGAGATGATCCAGGCCGTCGGTACCGAGCTCAACGAGGCGGTCGCCGGCAAGAAGAGCGTCGAGGACGCTCTGGCCGCCGCACAGGCCGAGGCCGAAAAGATCCAGGGCTAGCCCTGTGCCCGAACCGGAAACCGACCACCCCGCGAAAGGAGCGAGACCGACCGTGAAGTCACCTCTGAGGTTTCAGCACGGGATGGTCGCCCCCCTCGCCGCCCTCTTCGTCGGGGTGGTCGGTTTCCCCCTGATCTACGCCGCCTATCTCAGCGTCACCGACTACAAGCTGACCGATCGCGGAGCACCTACCGTGGTCGGCGCCGACAACTACCTCGCGACGTTCTCCGACGGTGCGTTCTGGGGTGCGTTCGGCACGACCGCGCTCTACGTCCTGGTGGCCGTCGGGTTTGAGTTGGTGATCGGGCTGGCCATCGCGCTGGCGCTGCAGAAGCAGCGGTGGGCAAAGGATCTCACCCGCGCGATGCTGCTGGCGCCGATGTTCATCACCCCGATCGCGGTCGGGCTGACGTTCCGGTTCCTGCTCAACGACCAGCTCGGGGCGATCCCGGCGATGCTGGACGGGCTCGGGATCGAGTACGACTTCTTCGGGCCCGGCCGTGCCCTGTACACCCTCGCGTTCATCGACGTCTGGCAGTGGACACCGTTCATGGTGCTGCTGCTGCTCGCCGGCCTGGAGTCGATTCCCAAGGAACCGCTCGACGCCGCGCGCGTCGACGGCGCCGGCGGCCTGTATGTGTTGCGACGGGTCACGCTGCCGCTGCTCGCACCGGTGCTCGTGGTCGCGATCCTGTTGCGCAGCCTGGACGCCATGAAGGTCTTCGAGTATGTGTTCGCCACCACCCGCGGTGGGCCCGGCACCGAAACCGAGACGCTGCAGTACTTCATCTACCAGACCGGCATCCAGTTCTTCCGGCTCGGCTCGGCATCCTCGATGGCGTTCATCGTGATGGTGGTCGTGCTGGCGGTCATCGTGATCGCATTCCGACGGATGGAGAAGACGCGCAGACAGGAGGCAGCGCGATGACGCGCAGCTCTGTGGTCACCGTCCTGCGGGTGGCACTGCTGTGGGCCGCGGGCATCTCGGTGCTCTTCCCCATCGTCTGGATCGCACTGGCCAGTGTGAAAACGGCCGAGCAGCTCAATGATCCGTTCCTGATCGCGTTCACGCCGAACTTCGATAGCTGGCACAACGTGCTGGCCTCCGGCATTCTCGGCGCCGCCGGACGCAGCGCACTGGTCGCGCTGGTCACCGTCGGCATCAGCGTCGTGGTCGGCAGCATGGGCGCCTACGCCATCGCGCGCTACCGGGCCGGCGGCACCCTCACCAAGTTCGGCATGCTCGCCGCCCAGGTGCTGCCGCCGGCAGTGCTGGTCTTCCCGTTCCTGACGATGGCCTACGCGCTGCGCCTGACCGACACGCTCATCCCGGTGATCTTCGCGCACCTGAGTTTCGTTCTGCCCGTGGTGACCTGGTTCCTGATCGGCTTCTTCGAGGCCGTCCCGAGGTCGCTGGAGGAACAGGCCCAGGTCGACGGGTTCAGCAGGTTCGCGGCGTTCCGGATGGTGGTGCTGCCGCAGGTCTATCCGGGCATCGGCGCGGCGGCGATCTTCGGGTTCACGCTGTCGTGGAACGACTTGTTCTACGGACTCATCCTGGCTCCCGGTAAGGCGGCGATCCTGCCGGTGGCCATCGCAGGTTTCAACACGTTCCGCGGGGTACAGATCGGCTCGATGAGCGCGGCGATCCTCATCGCGGTCGTCCCCGTCGTCATCGCGAGCTTCTTCATCCAACGCAAGCTGGTGCAGGGCATCAGCGGCGGCGCGGTGAAGTTCTAGGCATAGATAGGTTTTTGCGCACCATGGCAACCGTTCGCTTCTCCGGCGTCAACAAGGCGTACGGAAACACCTCTGTCGTCAGCGACCTCGACCTCGAGCTGCCCGACGGATCCTTCACCGTGCTCGTCGGCCCGTCGGGCTGTGGCAAGTCGACCTCGCTGCGCATGCTGGCCGGCCTGGAGACCGTCACCTCCGGCACCATCACCATCGGCGACCGGGACGTCACCCACCTGCAGCCGCGCGACCGCGACATCGCGATGGTGTTCCAGAACTACGCTCTCTACCCGCACCTGACGGTCGCCGAGAACATCGCATTCCCGTTGCGTGCCACCAAGACACCGCGGGGCCAGGCACTTGCCCGGGCCGCCGAGATCGCCGAGTCGCTGGGTCTGGCGAAACTGCTGAACCGCAAGCCCAAAGACCTCAGCGGCGGCCAGCAGCAGCGGGTCGCCATCGGCCGGGCGATCATCCGTGAGCCCTCGGTGTTCCTGTTCGACGAGCCGCTGAGCAACCTCGACGCCAAGCTGCGGGTGGAGACCCGCACCGAGCTTCTGCAGATCCAGCGGCGCCTCGGCATCACCTCGGTCTACGTCACCCACGACCAGGAAGAGGCGATGACGCTGTCGGACCGCATGGTGGTGATGCGCGACGGCCAGATCGCCCAGCAGGGCACGCCGCAGGAGGTGTACGCCCGTCCCGCAGACACTTTCGTCGCGGCGTTCGTCGGCAGCCCGAAGATGAACCTGATCGACGGCGAGGTCTCGGGCACCGCGTTCACGATGGCCGACGGATTCAGCCTGGCCGTGGATCAGACGACCGCCGCCGGCCCCGTGACTCTGGGTGTGCGGCCCGACGACCTGCTGCCCACCGTCTCCGACGGCGACGGGGCGGCCCGGGTGATCCTGATCGAACATCTGGGCCCGCGCGCCATCGTCACGATCGACGCGCGCGGCACCGAACTGACCAGCGTGGTGGAGACCTCGCGGCTGTCGGGCATCTCCGAGGGCACCGCCGTCGACCTGGCCGTCCGCCCCGGCGCGACCCACCTCTTCGACACCACCACCGGCCGACGTCTTGTCGGCTGAGCAGAAAAGATAGGAAACGAGTAGCACAGATGACGAGAACTGTCGTGGTGACCGGCGCGGGCTCCGGTATCGGACGCGCAATCGCCGACACACTGGCCCAAAGGGATTGGCGGGTGGTCGTCACCGATGTCGACGGCGGGGCCGCGGCCGAGGTCGCAGCGGCACTGCCGAATCCGACGGCCGGGCATGAGTCGGCGCCGCTGGACGTCACCTCCCCCGAGGCGGCTGCCGCCGTCGCGTCCGACATCGCCGGACGGTTCGGGCTGGACGCGTGGGTGAGCAACGCCGGGATCTCGTTCATGCACCGCTTCCTCGACGCGCCGGTCGAGCGCTACGAGCAGACCCTCGACGTCAACCTCAAGGGCGTCTTCATCTGCGGCCAGGCCGCCGCGCGGGAGATGGTGCGCGCGGGAACGCGCGGGATGATCGTCAACACCGCGTCGATGGCAGGCAAGCAGGGCCGGGTGCCCTTTCTGGCGGACTACGTCGCGTCGAAGTTCGGCGTCGTCGGCCTGACCCAGGCGATGGCCTGCGAACTGGGCGAGCACGGCATCACCGTGAACTGCGTGTGCCCCGGCTTCGTCGAGACTCCCATGCAGTCAAGGGAATTGGAGTGGGAAGCCGAGTTGCGGGGCACCACCCCCGACGGTGTGCGTGCGATGATGATCGCCGACACGCCGCTGGGCCGGCTGGAACAGCCCGAGGACGTCGCCCGCGCGGTCGCGTTCCTGCTCTCCGAGGACGCCCGTTTCATCACCGGTGAGGCGCTGGCCGTCAACGGCGGCGCCTACATGGACTGAGCTCCGCACCGAACGCCCTCACTCACCACACTTCACCGCAAGAGAAAGGCATCAGAAGTGACTACCACCTGGCTCGACGAGGTCTTCAACGTCACCAAGCCCGTCATCGCCATGCTCCACCTGTCCGCGCTGCCCGGTGACCCCGGCTACGACTCCGCTGCCGGCATCGCCGCCGTCGTCGACCGCGCCCGCACCGAACTGCACGCGCTGCAGGACGGCGGGGTGGACGCCGTCATGATCAGCAACGAGTTCAGCCTGCCGTACCTGACCAAGACCGAACCGATCACCGCGATCACCATGGCCCGGATCATCGGCGAACTGCTGCCCGACATCTCGGTGCCCTACGGGGTGAACGTGCTGTGGGACGGCCGGGCGTCGATCGACCTGGCGGTGGCCACCGGCGCCAAGTTCGTCCGCGAGATCTTCACGGGGGTGTACGCCAGCGACTTCGGGCTGTGGGACACCAACGTCGGCGAGGTCGCCCGGCACCGCGCGCGGGTGGGCGGGTCGCACGTGAAGCTGCTTTTCAACATCGTCCCGGAGTCGGCGCAGTACCTGGCCCACCGCGACCTGGCCTCGATCACCCGGACCACGGTCTTCGCGACGCGGCCGGACGCGATCTGTGTATCGGGCGCCACCGCGGGTGCCCCCACCGACGCCGAGGCGCTGCGGGTCGTGAAGTCCGCCGCGGGCGAGGTGCCGGTGTTCGTCAACACCGGTGTGCGCGCCGAGAACGTCGGGGCGCAACTCAGCGTCGCCGACGGCGCGGTGGTCGGCACCTACTTCAAGAAGGACGGCCTGTTCGCCAACGCCGTCGACAAGTCACGGGTCGAGGAACTCATGACGGCAGCCCGGGAGTTCCGCGCTCAGCTGGGGTGATCACGTGTCCGCCCGGCGAGCTGGATCCCCAGCTCGTCGGGTGGTACGGGATGCCCTGCGGCACAGACGATCTCGACGCCGGCCTGCGCTCCGCACCCCAGGTGGGTGAGCCGCAGTGCCGCGTCGTCGTCGAGATGTTTGCGCCCCCACTCGAACATCGCCCACACCACCGGCATCAACTCGGTGCCCGCCTCGGTCAGCACGTACTCGTCGCGGGCCCGCTGGCCGGGTTCGCGATAGGGGCGTTTGGTCAGCAGCCCCGCCTCGACCAGTTCGGACAGCCGCGCCGACGCGGCGGCCTTGGTGATGCCCACCCGTTTGGCGAAGTCGTCGAACCTGGTGGTGCCGTAGTAGGCCTCGCGCATGATCAGCATCGCGGACTTGGTGCCCACGAGCGCCATCGTCTTCTCGATCGGACACCGGCCCACCGCCGACCACGCACTGCGGTCGGCCAGCGGTCCCTGCAGGACTGTCATGCACATCACTCCACAGCTGGGTTGTTATCACTATACCTAGGTGTTACATCTAGGTACACCGAATCATACTCAGCTACGCGTTCCAGGAGGATGCCATGGCCGACTATTCCGATCGCGACGCCGTCATCGTCGGCGCCGTCCGCACTCCGGTCGGCAAGGGCAAGCCCACCGGCGCACTGCACGACGTGCTGCCCGCAGATCTGCTCGCACACAGCCTGCGCGAACTGGTGACGCGCACCGGGGTGAACCCCGCCGAGGTCGACGACGTCATCGCGGGCGCCGTCACCCAGGTCGGTGACCAGGCGGTCAACATCGCGCGCAACGCGCTGCTCGGGGCCGGCTTCCCCGAGACCGTGCCCGGCACCACCGTCGACCGCCAGTGCGGCAGCAGCCAGCAGGCGATCAGCTTCGCCGCGCAGGGCGTGCTGGCCGGCGCGTACGACGTGGTGATCGCGGCCGGCGTGGAGTCGATGAGCCGGGTGCCGATGGGCTCCTCGGTGCTGCCCGGCAGCAACCCGTTCGGCCTCGACATGGCCGCCCGCTACCCCGAAGGCCTTGTCGCCCAGGGAATCAGCGCAGAACTGATCGCCGCCAAGTGGCACCTGTCACGGACCCAGCTCGACGAGTTCTCCGCGTGGAGCCACCAGAAGGCCGCCCGGGCCGCCAAGGACGGGCTGTTCGACAACGAGCTGGCGCCCGTTGCCGGCCTGACCGCCGACGAGATCGTCCGCCCCGACACCACCGTCCAGACGCTGGCGGGGCTGCGGCCCGCGTTCTACGACGAGGCCCTCGGCGCGCGGTTCCCGCAGATCGGCTGGCACATCACCCCCGGCAACTCGTCACCGCTCTCCGACGGAAGCGCCGCGGTGCTGATCACCAGCGGCGCGGCGGCGCGCCGGCTGGGGCTGCGACCGCTGGCGCGGATCCACACCACCGTCGCGGTCGGCTCCGACCCGCTGTACATGCTCACCGGTGTCATCCCGGCCACCGAGAAAGCGCTGTCGAGGTCCGGCTTGACGCTGTCGGACATCGACCTGTTCGAGGTCAACGAGGCATTCGCGCCGGTCGTGCTGTCCTGGGCCGCGGAGGTGGGTGGCGGCGCCGCCGCCGACCTGCTGTCGCGCACGAACGTCAACGGCGGCGCGATCGCGATCGGTCATCCGCTCGGCGCCAGCGGGGCACGGATCATGACCACGCTCGTCAATGCGTTGGAGCAGCGCGACGGACGCTACGCGCTGCAGACGATGTGTGAAGGCGGCGGCATGGCCAACGCCACGATCATCGAGCGGCTCTGACCCTCGACCCCGACTGACCGCTCGGCACCGGGCCCGTCGCGACCACCTGATTGCGGCCGTTGCGCTTGGCCCGGTAGAGCGCGTCGTCGGCCCGCTTGATCATGTGCTCCGGGTCCGGATGGCCGTCGTGCACGGCCACCCCGCTCGACACCGTCACCGAGATCGTCGTCTCGCCGACGACGAACGCCTCCTCGGCGATAACCGTCCGGATCCGTTCTGCGGTACTGACACTCGTCTGCGGATCGGACTCCACGAGCAGGACCAGGAATTCCTCTCCGCCGTACCGGAACAGGAAATCGGTCGACCGGATGCACTCGGATATCAGTTCGGCGACCCGGCGCAACACCACGTCTCCGGCATGATGGCCGTAGGTGTCGTTGATCTTCTTGAAGTGGTCGACGTCGATGAACAACGCCGCCAAGCCGAGTCCGTGCTGGGACGCGAACTTCGTCTCCCTGCTCAGGATCGACGGCAGGAAACGCCGGTTCAGCGTGCGGGTCAACGCATCTCGGCCGTTCTCCATCTCCGAGACGTCCTGGAACATGTCACTGAGCAGCGTGGCGATCTCGTCGACCGCCAGGCGGAGCTCCCGCACCGCATCCGGCCCGCCCGCCGCCAGCGACGGCAGCACCTGCCCGTCCACCCGTGCGATGGCCACGGTGATCGCCTGCAGCTGAGACGTATTGCCGAACATCACCACGGCACGATGGCGCACCCACACCCCGAACGGCGCCTGCGCCAGGGGTGAGAGTTCCGTGCCCGCGCTGTCCTGCAGGAATCCGAAGAGCGTCTCCTGCGCCCAGTGCATCAACCCGGCCCGCTGACTCTCCCGCTCCAGGTTCATGTCCTGGTCCATGGAGAACAGCCGGTACGCCTCCTCCGCGCGCACCCGGCCCTCGACCCGGTGCACGTAGGACTCCCCCATCAGGGCGATCGCACGATTGATGCGCTCGTAAACCAGACTCAACGAGTCATACCGGCTCTGCCAGGACCGGTCCGAGGCACGGATCAGTTCCGCGATCCGGGACTGCAGCCGGGACGCCGCAAGGTTGACCAGAGGGGCGGAGATCCCGATCCGCGCGTGGATCTCGCCGATCTTGTGCTGGCGCGCCTCGAACGCGGCCTCGTCGGCAAACGCGTTCTCGGAGAACAGCTCACACAACCAACTGGTCAGCGACGGCTTCAGGCGTTCCTCGACGACCTCGTGGTCCAGATACACCCGGGCGCGGTCGTGCTGCATGAGCACGTCATAGAAGTCGACCGCCAGAGCAGGCGCGTTCTCGCAGAGCAGCCTCAGGTGAGCGTCGTCCAGCGTCACGCCCGTGTGAGCTCGAACACCGGTATGACGCGGTCGGTCTTGGCCTGGTACTCGGCCAGCCTCGGTGCGCTCTCGACGATCCTGGGATACAGCGCCTCGCGTTCGGCCTCGGGCAGTTCCCGGACGTCGACGTCGTAGGCGTCGGTACCGATCTCGATGTAGGCCTTCGGGTTCGCCCGCACGTTGTGCACCCAGGCCGGATGCTTGGGCGCACCGGCATAGGCACCGATGATCAGCATCCTGTCGTCGAGGACCAGGTACGCCAGCGGCGAGAGCCGCGACATGCCCGACTTCGCGCCGGTGGTGTGCAACAGAAGGAGTGCGGAGTCCTCGAACGGGCCGCCGACCCTGCCGCCGTTGGCGCGGAACTCGTCGACGATCCTGCGGTTGAACTCGCCGAGTCCGGCGTCGTCCGCTTCTGTCATGCCTTGTCCAGCTTCTCGGGCTTGGCGTCGATCCCGGATTCCTTACGCTGCTGCGCGGTGATCGGCGCGGGCGCGTCCGTCAACGGGTCGACGCCGCCGCCGGACTTCGGGAACGCGATCACTTCCCGGATCGAGTCCACCCCTGCCAGCAGCGCGGTGATCCGGTCCCAGCCGAACGCGATGCCGCCGTGCGGCGGGGCCCCGAATGTGAAGGCGTCCAACAGGAACCCGAACTTGTCCCGCGCCTCGTCGTGGTCGATTCCCATCATCGCGAACACCCGCTCCTGGACGTCGCTGCGATGGATACGGATCGAACCGCCGCCGATCTCGTTGCCGTTGCACACGATGTCGTACGCGTCGGACAGCGCACCGGCCGGATCGGTGTCGAAGGTCCCCTCGGACTCGGGCTTGGGCGCGGTGAACGCATGGTGCATCGCGGTCCAGGCACCGGAGCCCACCGCCACGTCGCCCGACGCCGTGGCCTCGTCGGCGGACTCGAACATCGGCCAGTCCACCACCCAGGTGAAGGCCCACGCGTTCGGGTCGATCAGGTCCAGACGCTTGGCGACCTCGATGCGGGTGGCGCCCAGCAGCGCCCGCGCGGCCTTGGCCGTGCCCGCGGCGAAGAACACACAGTCCCCCGGCTGGGCGCCGACGTGCGCGGCCAGACCGTCGCGTTCGGCGTCGGTCAGGTTCTTGGCCACCGGGCCGCCCAGCGTGCCGTCCTCGGCCACCAGCACGTAGGCCAGGCCCTTGTGGCCGCGCTGCTTGGCGAACTCCTGCCAGCCGTCGAGGGTGCGCCGCGGCTGTGAGGCGCCGCCCGACATGACGACCGCGCCGACGTAGGGCGCCTGGAACACCCGGAACGGGGTGTCCTTGAAGTAGTCGGTGCATTCGACGAGTTCCAGGTCGAAACGCAGGTCGGGCTTGTCGGAACCGAACCGGCGCATCGCCTCGGCATAACTGATCCGCGGCAACGGCAGCGGCAGGTCGTAGCCGATCGTGGCCCAGACGGCCCGCAGCACCTGTTCGGACACCGCGATCACGTCGTCGGCGTCGACGAAGCTCATCTCCATGTCGAGCTGGGTGAACTCCGGCTGGCGGTCGGCGCGGAAATCCTCGTCGCGGTAGCAGCGGGCGATCTGGTAGTACCGCTCCATGCCTGCCACCATCAGCAGCTGCTTGAACAGCTGCGGGCTCTGCGGAAGCGCGTAGAACGAGCCGGGCTGCAGCCGCGCGGGCACCAGGAAGTCGCGGGCGCCCTCCGGGGTGGAGCGGGTCAGCGTCGGCGTCTCGATCTCGACGAAGTCGTTCTCGGCGAGCACCGCGCGGGCGGCCGCATTCACTTTGGAGCGCAACCTGATTGCGTTGCCCGGACCCTCACGGCGCAGATCGAGGTAGCGGTATTTCAGCCGTGCCTCCTCGCCCGCGGTCTCGTCGAGCTGGAACGGCAGCGGCGCGCTCTCCCCCAGCACCGTCAACGACGTCGCGTTGACCTCGACCTCGCCGGTGGCGATCTCCGGGTTGGCGTTGCCCTCCGGGCGGATCTCGACGACGCCGGTGACGGCGATGCAGAACTCCGACCGCAGGCGGTGGGCCTGGGCGAGTACCTCCCCCTCGCGGAACACGACCTGCGCCACCCCCGAGGCGTCGCGCAGGTCGATGAAGATGACGCCGCCGTGGTCGCGACGGCGCGCCACCCAGCCGGCCAGCGTCACCGTCTGACCGGCGTCGGCGGGGCGCAATGAACCGGCGGTGCGGGTGCGCAGCACGAAGTACTCCTGTTCGCGGGGGATAGTCAACGGGACAGTCTAGTGGCCGGTGCTGGGTAGTTTGGCGAGCATGGTTACGCGAATCGCTCTCGTGGGTCCGGGAGCCATCGGCGCCACGGTCGCGGCGCTTCTGCACGCCGCGGGTCACCAGGTGATCGTCTGCGGCCGCAGCGCCCGGGAGTCGATCGAGGTGCGCATCGATCCCGAGACCGGAATCAGCGGTCCGCTGGTGGCCCCGGGCCCCGTGGTGACCGATCCCGAGTCCGTCGCCGAGCCGGTCGACGTGGTGCTGTGGGGCGTCAAGGACACCCAGAACGCGGGCGCCTCGGCGTTCCTGCAGCGCCTCTGTGGCGACGACACCATCGTGTGCACGCTGCAGAACGGGGTCGAACAGGTCGAGCGGGTGGGCCGCTATCGCCCCGGCACGACCGTGGTGCCGTCGGTGGTGTGGATCTCCGCCGAACGCCAGCCCGAGGGCTGGGTGCGGCTGCGCACCGCGGCCCGGCTGGTCCTGCCCGACGACGACGCGGGACGCCGCCTGGCCGGCCAGTTGCGGGTGCCCGGGCTGACCGTCGAGAACGACCCGGACTACGTCAGCGCGGCCTGGCACAAGCTGCTGTTCAACGCGGTGGCCGGGCTGATGGTGCTGACCGGGCGGCGGTCGGGGATGTTCCGGCGCGACGACATCGCCGAGTTGACGCACCGCTACGGCGCCGAGTGCCTGGCCGTCGCCCGGGCCGAGGGGGCGGTGCTCGACGACGACGTGCCCGAGCAGTTGGGCAGGATGTTCGCGTCGCTCCCGGAGGACCTGACGACGTCGATCCTGACCGATCGGGAGGCGCGGGTACCGCTGGAATGGGACATCCGCAACGGGGTGATCCTGCGGAAGGCACGGGCGCACGGGCTGCCCGCACCGATCAGTGAGGTGCTGGTGCCGTTGTTGGCGGCCGCGAGTGACGGACCGGGCTGAAAGCCTGGCAGACCAATCACCGTGGCCTACTGTGTATGGTCATGCATCCTTGCGAACGCGTGGGCCTGGACTTCGTCGACACCGCCCCATACCGCTTCGTCAGCACCGTCGACCTGGCCATCACGCCGGAGCAGCTGTTCGAGGTCCTCGCCGACGAGACCTCCTGGCCGCACTGGGCAAGCGTCATCACCAAGGTGACGTGGACCAGCCCGGAGCCACGCGGGGTCGGGACCACCCGCACCGTGGACATGCGCGGCGGGATCACCGGCGCCGAGGAGTTCCTGACGTGGGAACCGTTCACCCGCATGGCTTTCCGGTTCAACGAGGCCACCACATCGAGCATCTCGGCCTTCGCCGAGGACTACCGAGTCGTCCCCACGGCCGACGGCTGCCACCTCACCTGGATCATGGCCATCAAGCCCAACGGCCTGGCAGGACGCTTCGGTCTGGCTGCCGGAAAACCCGTGATGGGCTGGATGTTTCAGCGTTTTCTGCACAATCTGCGCAGCTACACCGACCGCCGGTTCGCGCCCCGCTGACCGTCCCTCGCGCGCCTCTCTCGCCGAGATTGCACTCACGTCGCCCGAATGCGGGAAAACACCTCCGTGGGTGCAATCTCGGTACTCGACATGCAACAGGGCCACCTCCGTG
>NZ_BCRS01000058.1 GCF_001552715.1 Mycolicibacterium vaccae NBRC 14118 = CIP 105934
CCCGCCGATTCCAGGCGCGGCGGGCGCTCGTCCGCGGCCGCCAACAACGCCGCCACCAGTTGATCGCGGCGATCACCCGTCACCAGGTACATCTCCCAGGGCTGGGAGTTGGAGTTCGACGGCGCGCGCATCGCGAGCGTCACCGCCTCCTCGAGGAGCGCGGTCGCAACGGGCCTGTCGCTGAGGAACATTCGTGACGAATGCCGACGCGCCACGAGGTCACCGAGTCGCCCCGATCCGGCGGATTCCTCGTGATGGTCGGTCATGCCGCCCCCGTGTCTGGTCCCGCTGCGCACTGGACACGGCGGCTCAGCCCGATGCCGCCATCCGCCTCCATACTGCCTCGCAGGTCTGCGCCGCGCGATCGAGTGCCTCCGGGGAGACTTTGGACGCCTGGTAAAAGCTGCGTTCGATCATCCAGCACAAGACCCCCGCCAGTGCCTGCGCATCGGCCGGCCCGTCGCCGGCCGGGACACCTCCGCGGTGCAGGATCTCGGCGATGGCGTCGATGGATGCTTCGGCGGCACCGGTCCACAGCCGGTCGACTTCGAGCACGGCGGATCCGAGATCGACGGCCATGCGCATCACCGGGCCGTGCTCGCGCCACAGGTCCGCGGTGCGGCGCAGCGCAGCCGCGATGACCCGGTCGACCGGACCGGTGTCGGCGCGTGCGGAAGCTGCCTTCTCCTGCAGTTCATGCACGGTGCGGGCGACCAGCGCCGTGAGCACTTCTTGTTTCGAGCCGAAATAGAAGTACAGCGCCCCCCGGGTGATCCCGGCCGCCCCGGCGATGTCGCCGACGGTCATGTCGGCATAGCCGGTCGCCGACAGCAGGCCCTCAGCGGCATCGAGGATCTGCCGCTCGCGCAGGTCACCCTTGCGTGCGGCAGGGGCCGTACGACGCGAGGGCCAGGATTTGGTCACTGTTTCCCCGGACAGCCCTAGCCGGCCGCCAATTGCGCACCGTCAGCGAAATCGGTACTGCGGGAAAGGCGGTCCCAGCGCCGAATGTCTTCGTCGACGGCCGCGCGGGCTGCACCTATCAGCCTCAGAGCGTCCGAGCCGAGAACGAGATGCGCCGGCGGGTCGGCCTCCTGAAGTATCGCCAGGACGGCATCGGCCGCCTTCGCCGGGTTGCCCAGCTGATTGCCGCTCGCTCTGACGCGTGCCTCGCGGAGGGGGTTGAACGACGCGTCGTAGTCGGCGATGGAACGCTGCGCACGTGTCATCGAACGGCCCGCCCAGTCGGTGCGGAACGAGCCCGGCTCGATCGCGGTGACGTGAATGCCGAACGGGGCCACCTCTTTACGCAGACTCTCCAGCATCCCCTCGACGGCGAACTTGCTCGCACAGTAGGCGGACATCCCGGGGACCGCCATGAGACCGGCCATCGACGTGACTGCCATCAGGTGCCCGGCGCGCCGTTGCCGCATGTACGGCAGCACGGCCTGCAGCGTGGCCGCGACCCCGAAGACGTTGGTGGCGAACTGCGCGCGCAGTTCCGACAACGGCGTCTCCTCGAACACACCCTCGAGGCCGTAACCGGCGTTCGCGATCACGACGTCGAGGGGCCCAACCGCCGACTCGACGTCGGCCACCGTCGCGAGGACGGCCGCGTCATCGGTCACGTCGAGCACGCGGGCATGGGCGCGCCCCGGCGCCAGCGACCGGAACGCCTCGGCGTCCTCGGGTCTGCGCACCGTGCCCACCACCTGATGCCCGGCCTCCAGCGCTCCGGTCGCGAACGCCCGTCCCAGGCCACTGCTCACGCCGGTGATGAGGAATGTCGTCACGGGAGCCTCCTGATCGCTCTAATCTACACAGTGTCGACTTTATTCGACGCACCGTCAAGTAGTGCGCCGTCGGCGGCCGTGCACCAGCGGGGCGCTAACGTAGTCGGGTGACTACGGCAGAGGGCGGCACCACCGACGCCGGAGCCCGCATCCGACCGATCGTGCTGTCACACGCGGCTGATCTGTTCGCCGAACGCGGCCCGGCGGCGACGACGCTTCGTGACATCGCCGCGCGGTCGAACATCAACGCCGGACTGATCTTTCGCCATATCGGCAACAAGGACGCGGTGGTGGCGGCCGTACTGGACCATCTCGCCGAAGACCTGGTGGCCGCACGCGACGCGGGCATGCCGGCCGAGGAGGTCGAAGCCCGCGCCGAACGGAGCTGGCGGGTGATCGCCCGCGCGCTGCTGGACGGGTTCGACGTCGGCGGACTCCAGCATCGGTTTCCCAACATCGAGCAGCTCGTCGCGGCCGCCCGCGAACAGTGCGAGGACGACTACGCGGCTCGGGTCGCCACCGCGGACGCACTCGCCCTCCAGTTGGGCTGGCGACTCTTCGGCCCGTATCTGAGGGCCGCGACGGGGCTGAGCGACCGCCGTGGCCGCGCCGTCCCCAAACCCGTGACCGGCGCCCTCGGCGAGCATCTCGCCGACCCCCGCGGGCTGGCGCACGACTGAGGCATCGCCGCCTCCGCGCCGACGTCAGCGCCCCTCGTAGGCGCGATCGCCCGCGGCGGCACCGGCGGTACGCCGGCGTCGTCGCGCGGACGACACGCTCAACCAGCCGGCCGACACGAGAAAATAGAGGGCCCCGAACGCGGCGTACGGTGCGATGTCGGCCACGCTCGGCACCACCGGGGCACCCGCCTCCCGCAGGAACATCACGCCGGCGAACGCCGACTGCGCGCCGCTGAGGATCATGACCCACTGGCCGCCGGCGAGCTTCCAACGGCGCACCGCCGTCGCCAGCTGCAGCAGACCCGACAGCGCGGCCCAGACTCCGAAGACGCCCAGGACCGCGTTCATGCTCGCGGCGAGCGCGAAGGCCACGGCGACGGTGGTCACGCTGCTGACCGCGGCATTGAACGTCTGCGTGGGGTTACGCCGGAAACCGCCGTTGCGCCGGGCGTCGGCGGTGTTGGCCAGGCCGTCCCAGGCCGGATAGCTCAACAGCAGCACAGCTGCGACGATCGGCGACTGGGGACCGACAACCAGGGCGGCGGCGACCCAGACGAGCGACACCACGCCGCGCAGGGCGTAGTAGGACCTCAGCCAGTGGTCGGTATCCGAGGCCTCCCGGCCGCTGAGAGTGTTGTCTGTCATCGTCTCTCCTCCAACGCGATCCGAGCGTGAGATGCCCGCACCTCTTGTTGCGACACAGGGGTTTTCGCTATCGGCACCCGCGGAACGACGTTGTGATACGGATTGCCGGACTGCGCAACGGGGGTCGGCGATCGATACTCCGGACGCGCATGCAGTCAGCTGACTACACGCTAATGTAGTCGGCTGACTACGGCAAGGCCTGATCTCGAGCCGGCACCGGCCAGGGCTCGGCGCCGGAAGTTCCGCGGTCCGGGTATCGACCTCGCGGGCCCGGGGGTAGCCTGCGAGTGGGTCCCCTCGCTTTCGACGCGGAATGCGATGGGACGAAGCGGTGTTGACCGGAGCGGTGCCGTATCGACGCCGATGCGGCGAAGTCTCGTTTTGTTGCGTGTAAACCACTGCGCACCAACACGTTCCACGTTCTGCGCACCGCTACCTGCTTCAATGGGGTCGGAGCATCGGAGGGGAGTTGAAGGTGGGTATCAGCAAGGCTTTGGGGTTACCCGGCACGGTGGCGTTGGCGATGATGGCGATCTCGACCAGCCTGTCGTCGCCGGTTTCTGCCCAGGAATGCCCAGACGTCGAGGTGATCTTCGCGCGCGGCACCCATGAGCCGCCCGGGGTGGGTCCGACGGGGCAGGCGTTCATCGACGCACTGCGCCCGCAGATCGGCGACAGATCTCTGGGCGTTTACCCGGTCAACTACCCGGCCACCGATCAATGGGCGACCGGCGTGGACGGTGTCCGGGATGCGAGCACCCGAATCCTCTCGATGGCAAACACTTGTCCCAGTACCGATCTGGTGCTCGGTGGATACTCGCAGGGCGCGGCGGTGGCCGGCTTTGTGACCTCGGCCGCGGTGCCCGACGGCGTCGATCCCGCGACGGTTCCCAAGCCGCTGCAGCCCGAGGTCGCCGAGCACGTCGCCGCCGTTGTCCTGTTCGGCATGCCGAACCCCCGCGCGATGAACTTCCTCGGCGAGCCGTCGGTGACCATCGGTCCGCTCTACGCGACGAAGACGAGTGCGTTGTGCGCGATCGAGGACCCGGTGTGTTCAGACGGGCTGAACTTCGCCATGCACACCCCGGGCAGCTACAACGGCGATCTGACCGCCCGGGGCGCGGCGTTCGCCGCCAGTCGCCTCAACAGCACCGACGTGACGCCGCGCTGAGTCCGCCCCCGGCGTACAGCACCTATCCCCAACGCAGATCGATTGAGGGGCAGGACAAGTCGCGGGTGGATCACCTCGGAACGGCGGCCTTCAACGTCCCCAGCGCGGCGGAGCTCAGTCGGGCAAGTTCCTCGGTCTCCGCGGGATTCAGTGTGCTGCTGACGATCTCGGCCATCCGTCGGTTGGTTGCACGCTCGGCCTCGACGAAGCTCTCCTTCTTGTCCGCGCCGTCGGCGTACGGCTCGGGCCAACCGAACATCGCGGTGTACCCGGGGCCCTTGTTGAGCATGTGCGCTTCCACCGGGCTGACGCCCGACAGGGACAGCGCGTTGAAGTGCAGCCCGGCGCGCAACTCCCGCAACACGAACATCACCTGAAGCGCCCTGGCGGGGACATCGTCGGCCAGCGGCATCGCGCGCCAGCCGGCGAACAATGGCAGGCTCGCGGCCGGCGTCGCCGCGATGACCTTCTGCCCCAGCGCCGCGATGCGGTCCAGTCCGTCGGCTGCCGCAAGGTACTGGCGGCCGAACTCGGCGGTCTGGTTCCAGTAGACCTCCGCCGCCCCGGCCGCGCCGCGCACCGCGACGCCCTCGTCCCACATCGCCGCCAGGCCGGTCGGCTCGAACACCGCGAACACCGAACTGACGGTGGCGCCGGTGGCCTCGCCCAGGACGCCGCCGCGACCGGCGACATACCCCGCCAGCGGATTCTCATAGCCTGCGGCGACGCTCCCGGCGTAGGTCTGCGGGTGCAGCATGAACACCGCCACCGCTTCCTCGATGGCCGCGCCGGCGGCTGCCACGGACTCGATCAGGCCGGTATCAGTCATGGGAGGAAGGTTAACGCCACCACTTGTCGCGACGCGACAAAGGAGGCGCCGCGTCCTTGTGTCATGCGTCCAAGCCCTGTGCGCCGATCGTAGCCACCATGGAGTAGAGCCGGACGTGTCTACGTCGCCGGAGATCACCGCACAGGAGGGAAGCACGGTGCGCCCGCACAGAGCCAGGAGTGAGCGCGAGGCCGGTACCCACCGGGCCGAGGACGACGGCTGGACGCCGTTCACTCTCGACCTTCCTCGACTGCCCCTGCTCACGCGGCTGCGTGGCCGCCACCCGCTCGTCCGCACCGTGGACCGGATGGAGGCCGCGCTGCTGGTGCTGGCCGTGGCGATGGCACTGTTCGCGTTCCCGATCGCCGCCGCGGCGGGCACGGCGGTCTACGACTCGTTGCGCCACACCCATGTCGCGCAGGCCGAGAACCGATTCATGGTCGAAGCGACGGTGGGCGACGTGCCGGCGCGCGGTGACCGGACCCGCCGCGCCGACGTGCCGGCCACGTGGATCGTCGGCGGCGTCCAACACAGCGGAACGGTGCGGGCGTCGGCGACGGTCGAGCCCGGCGACACCGTCGACGTGTGGGTCGACGAGGACGGCAGGCAGGTTCCCGCACCGGCCTCGATCGGATCCGCGCCCGCGCAGGCCGTGACGACGGCGGTGCTGATCTGGGCGGGCGTCGCCCTCGCCGCTGCCTCGCTGTACGGGGTCGGCCACCTGCTGTGCTCACGCGCCCGCGGCGCCCGCTGGGACACCGGCCTGCACAAGCTCGCGGAATCCGGGGACGGGCCTTCCCGGGACCGACCCTGATCACAGCTTTGACAGGATTGTCACTTAGTGACACAGTGGTGCTGTCACTAAGTGACAGGAGGTCGTGAAGATCGGCAGCACCAGCGACAAGCAGGCACAGGCACGCCTGCAGGTTTCGCGACACGCGTGTGAGTTGTTCTGGGACCGAGGCGTCTCCGCCACCAGCGGGGACGACATCGCCTCGGCGGCAGGGCTTTCCACTCGCACGGTGTGGCGTTACTTCCGCAGCAAGGAGAGCTGCGTGGAGCCGGTGCTGGCGCAATCCGCACAGCGTTTCATCACACTGGCCCGGCAGTGGCCGAAGGAGTTGTCCCTCGCCGACCACCTCGCCGCCTACACCGCCCGCAATCCGCTGACCGAAGAGGAGATCGTCGATGTGCGGAGCGCACTGCGCATCGCCGCCGTGTCGGTGCGGGAACCCGCGTTGCGGACCTCCTATCTGATGGTGCACGACCAGATGGAGCGTGATTTCATACCCGTTGTCGCCGAACGGCTTCACCTACCTGAGCAGCACCTGACCGTTCGCCTGTGCGCCGCCGCGGTGACCGGCGCGTTCCGCGTCATCGACGAGGAGGTGGGCCGTCGGGTGATCATCGACAACGAGAAGGTCAGCCAGGCCGAGGCACTCGACATGATCGACCGGGCCGTCACCGACGCCACCAACGGCCGGTTCGGCGGACCCGTCGCGGACTGACCGAAAACCCCAGGAACGACAACCGAATACGCACACATCCCGGCCGTTGACCCACGCCCGGTGATCGACTCTGCGCTGCTGACCCCAGGAAGGGCCCCCATGGCACTGCCCGAGCACATCTCCGTCGAAGACTTCTTCAACCCACCCACCCGCGCCGGAGCGATGATATCGCCCGACGGCCGCCGCATCGCGTTCCTCGCACCGTGGAAGAACCGCCTCAACGTGTGGGTCCAGGACCTCGACTCCGACGAGGCGCGGTGCGTGACGGCCGACGAGCAGCGCAGCGTGCACCATTTCGACTGGACCGACGACCCGCGCTGGATGATCTATCTCCAGGACACCGCCGGCGACGAGAACTGGCACCTCTTCCGCATCGATCTCGACGATCCGGAGGCCGTACCCGTGGACCTGACCCCGTTTCCCGGGGTGATCGCCGCACCGATACGGGAGGTCAAGAACGGCAAGGCGGTGGTGATCACGAACCAGCGCGACGTCCAACTGTTCGACGTGTACGAAATCGACATCGCCACCGGCGAGTCCACGTTGCTCGCCGAGAATCCCGGAACCGCGTTCAACTGGCTCTGCAGCGACAACGGCCACCTGTTCGCGACGTCACTGACCCCCGACGGTCATGTCGAACTGTCCCGGTGGGACGGCGACGCGGCGACACTGACCCCCATCGCGACGTTCGACGGGTCGGATCACCCGTTGGGCATCTACCCACTCGTGCTCACCCCGGACGGCACCGGGGCATGGATGGGTTCCAGCAAGGGCACCGACCGGACCCGCCTGGTCCGCGTCGATCTGACCACGGGCGCGGAGACCGAGGTGGACAGCCACCCGGAATTCGATCTCGACATCCACGGCCTCTTCGATCCCCTCCGGTCACAAACCCTGATCCAGGACCGGAGCACCGGCGCGCTCATCGGTGTCCGCTACCAGCGTGAGCGACAGGTGATCCATGCGCTCGAGCCGCACTTCGCCGACGTGCTCGCGAATCTGGAGAAGTTGTCCGACGGCGACCTCGGCCGGATCACATCCGACGAGAAGGGCCGGCGCTGGGTGGTCAGCTTCACCCACGACCGCGATCCCCACGCCACCTATCTGTACGACCACGACACCGGCGAGAGTCGGCTGCTGTACCGGCCGTACCCGCACCTCGATCCCGAGCAGCTGGCCCCGATGCAGCCGGTGGCGATCACCTCACGGGACGGCCTCACGCTGCACTCGTATCTGACCCTGCCGGTCGGGGTGGAGCCGACCGGGCTGCCAATGGTCCTGATGGTGCACGGTGGCCCGTGGTATCGCGACAGCTGGGAGTACAACCCCGCCGCGCAGCTACTGGCCAACCGGGGATACGCGGTGTTGCAGGTCAACTTCCGCGGCTCGCTGGGCTTCGGCGCATCGTTCCTGAAGGCCGCGATCGGCGAGTTCGCGGGCAAGATGCACGACGACCTGATCGACGCTGTCGACTGGGCCGTCCAGCAGGGCTACGCCGACCGGGAGCGGGTCGCGATCTTCGGCGGGTCCTACGGCGGCTACGCGGCGCTGGTCGGAATCACGTTCACCCCGGACGTCTTCGCCGCCGCCGTGGACTACGTCGGCATCTCCGACCTGGCCAACTTCATGCGGACCCTGCCGCCGGTGGGACGCCCGCACCTGGCCAACAACTGGCACCTCTACGTCGGCGACCCCGACGACCCCGAGCAGCTGGCCGACATGATGGCCCGCTCGCCCATCACCAAGGTCGACCAGATCCGCACACCGCTGATGGTGATCCAGGGCGCCAACGACGTCCGCGTGGTGCACGCGGAGTCCGACAACCTGGTGAATGCGCTGCGTGCCCGCGGCGTCGAAGTGGAATACCTGGTCCAGACCGACGAAGGCCACGGCGCGGTCAACCCCGAGAACGTGATCGAGATGTACCACGCGATCGAACGCTTCCTCGCCCGCCACCTGAAGGAGTGACCCCGGCGGGGAGATCGTTACTGCTTTCCCCTTGGTTCGGCGCGTCGCCGGGAGCATCATCGGTCAGGTGACAGTGTCTGTCGGCGCGTCGCACGATCCGTCGACACGCGACGCCGCCGAGGTGGCACGTGACCTGGCAGTCGACCCTGCGACCGGTCTCACCTCGGCGGAGGCCGACCGCCGCCTCCAGCGCGACGGACCCAACACGTTGCGGGCCAAGGCGCCGGTGCCGGTGTGGCGAAAGATCCTTCGCCAGTTCCAGGATCCGCTGGTCTATCTGCTGCTCGTCGCGGCCGCGATCTCGATGGCGGCCTGGGCCGCCGAAGGCGCGACCGGCGCACCCGTCGACGCGCTGGTCATCTCCGCGATCGTCGTGCTCAACGGCATTCTCGGGTTCGTCCAGGAGAGCAGGGCTGAGGCAGCCGTCAAGGCGCTGCAGTCGATGACGTCAGCGACCTCGACGGTGCTGCGCGACGGCGAACTGCGCACGGTGTCGTCGGCTGACCTGGTGTGCGGGGACGTTCTCGTGCTCAACGAGGGCGACGCCGTCGGCGCGGACGCCCGGCTGCTGACGGCCGCGGCGCTGCGCCTGGCCGAGGCGTCGCTGACCGGCGAGAGCGAGCCGGTGACCAAGTCCGCCGCCACGCTGGCACAACCCATGCCGCTCGGCGACCGCACGGACATGGTGTTCCGCGGCACCTCGGTGGTCCAGGGGGTGGGACGGGCGGTCGTCACCGCCACCGGGATGGGCACCGAGGTCGGTGCGATCGCCGAGATGCTGGAGACCACCACGGAGGACCCGACCCCGCTGCAGAAGGAGATCGCGCGGGTCAGCAAGCTGCTGGGCGTCACGGTCATCGTCATCGCCGTGGTGGTCATGGCCGTCACGGCGCTGGTGAACGAGATCTCCACGTTGAGCCATCTGGTCACCGTGCTGCTTCTCGGGGTCTCCCTCGCCGTTGCGGCGGTCCCCGAGGGGCTGCCCGCCATCTTGTCCGTCGTGCTGGCCATCGGGGTCCAGCAGCTGGCCCGGCGCAACGCGGTGGTGAAGAAGCTGCACTCGGTGGAGACGCTGGGTTCGGCCACCGTGATCGCGTCGGACAAGACCGGCACCCTGACGAAGAACGAGATGACGATCCAGCGCATCCGCACCGCCTCGGGCGAGGTCGAGCTGACCGGCGTCGGTTACCGTCCCGAGGGCGCCGCGCTGGCCGGCGGCCGGCCGTTGTCCGATCCGGCACTGTCGCGCGAGGCACGCATGGTGCTCATCGGCGGCATGCTGGCCAACAACGCGCAGCTGACCGTGCACGACGACGAATGGCAGATCCAGGGCGACCCGACCGAGGCGGCGTTCCTGGTGGCCGCCCACAAGCTCGAGGGTGCCCGCGACCGCGCGCGGCAGTTCGAGCGGCTGGGCGAGATCCCGTTCACGTCGGAGCGGAAGATGATGTCCGCGTTGGTCGCTCGGAGCGACGAAAACACCGGGGTCACCGGCGACGACACAGGCGCCGCGGTGGTGGCCAAGGGCGCGCCCGACGTGCTGCTGAAGCGCTGCACCGCCGTTCAGGTCGGGGATCAGGTGGTACCGCTCGATCCCGACCGGCGCGCCGCCGCAGCCGTCGCGGTCGAAGAACTGTCCGCGCAGGCCTACCGCACCCTGGGGGTCGCCTACCGCCGGGTCGACGCCGACACCGCCGACGAGCTCGACGCCGATGACGAACAGGATCTCGTCTATCTCGGCGTCGTCGGGATCATCGACCCACCCCGCCCCGAGGTGGCCGACGCCGTCGCCGAGGCCCACCGGGCGGGTGTGCGGGTCATGATGATCACCGGCGATCACCCCACCACCGCGGCGCGCATCGCCGAGGACCTCGGCATCGTCGGGCCGGGAGCCGTCGCGGTCACCGGGGCCGAGCTCGACGCACTCTCCCCCGACCGGCTCGAAGAGGTGACGGCCGCGACCTCCGTCTACGCGCGAGTCGCACCACGGAACAAACTCCAGATCGTCGACGCGCTGCAGGCCCGCGGCGAGGTCGTGGCGATGACCGGCGACGGTGTCAACGATGCGCCCGCGCTGAAGGCAGCCGACATCGGTGTGGCGATGGGGATCACCGGGACACAGGTGACCAAGGAAGCCGCGAAGATGATCCTCGCCGACGACAACTTCGCGACCATCGTCATCGCGGTCCGCCAGGGCAGGGCCATCTTCGACAACATCAAGAAGTTCCTGCGCTACCTGCTGTCGTCGAACATGGGTGAGGTCTTCACCGTGTTCTTCGGTGTGGTGCTCGCCGGTTTCATCGGGATCACCGCCGCGGAGGGCGAGACGATCGTCGTACCGCTGCTGGCCACGCAGATTCTGTGGATCAATCTCGTCACCGATTCCGGGCCTGCCCTCGCGATGGGCGTGGATCCGGAGATCGATGACGTGATGTCCCGGCCGCCGCGACGCCCGACCGATCGCCTCATCAACCGCGTGATGTGGCGGGGCATCCTGTCCATCGGATTGGTCATGGGCATCGCCACGCTGTTGACGATGGACATCTTCCTGCCGGGCGGCCTGGTCGAGGGATCGGACTCGCTGGACGTGGCGCGCACCGCCGGATTCACCACACTGGTGTTCGCGCAGTTCTTCAACGCCTTCAACTCCCGGTCGGAGACCACCAGTGCGTTCCGGGGCCTGTTCAGCAACCGCTGGCTGTGGGCCTCGGTGGGCCTCGGTGTCGCGCTGCAGGTCGCGGTGGTGCAGATACCGCTGCTGCAAACAGCTTTCGGCACAGCTCCGATGGACCTGACCCACTGGGTGGTCGCGGTTGCGATGGCCTCGACCGTGCTGTGGTTCGACGAACTCCGCAAGCTGGTGCTGCGCACACGGCTGCGCGGAGCCGCCGCGGAAGAACGGACGGGGCGGAGATGACGGCGATTTCACTGTCCAAGCAGCAGGAGCACCGCCTGCTCGAGCGGTTCATGCTGCTGAGCCTGACCGCCGCGATCACCACCATGGCGCTGAAAGCCGGTGCCGCGGCGGTCACCGGTTCGGTCGGATTCCTCTCCGATGCATTGGAATCCGGTGTCAATCTGGTTGCGGCCGTGGTGGCGATCTGGGCGCTGCGGGTGGCCGCCCGCCCCCGCGACGCCGACCACCACTTCGGCCATGGCAAGGCCGAGTACCTGTCGGCTCTGGTCGAGGGAGCGATGATCTTCGTGGCGGCCACCGCGATCATCTGGAGCGCGGTCGAACGCCTGATGAGTCCCGAGCCGCTCGTGCAGCCCGGACTAGGGCTGGCCCTGTCCACCGCCGCGGCAGTGGTCAACCTCGTCGTGGGGATCGTTCTGCAGCGGGTGGGCCGGCAACACCGCTCGCCCACGCTGGTGGCCGACGGCAAGCATCTGATGACCGACGTGTGGACCTCCGCGGGCGTGATCGTCGGCATATCCCTTGTGGCGCTGACGGGTTGGTACCCGCTCGATCCGATCGTGGCGCTGACGGTCGGGGTCAACATCCTCTGGACCGGGTACCGGTTGCTCCGCGGATCGATGAGCAATCTGCTCAGCGCGGCGCTGCCCGAACGCGATCACGCGGCGGTCGAGGCGGTCCTGGACCGCTACCGCAGCGAGTACCCGGTCGAGTTCGCGCCGCTGCGCACCGTCGAATCCGGCCGGCAGCGTCTGGTGTTCGTCGTCGTCACCGTGCCCGGGCAGTGGACCGTGCAAGCCGCGCACGACCTGGCTGACCGCCTTGAGTCCGATATCGACGCGGCGCTGCCCCACACCGAGACGTTCATCCACGTCGAACCCGCGGGCAGCTCGTCCCGATATTAAATTGTGCCGCAACGTATTCAGGCTACGTCGCCACGATATCAGTGGCCCCACGCCTGACCGTCAGGCCTGCGGCGGCGGGGGCGGCGGCGGCGCTCCGGCCGGCGGGGCGATCTTCGGGTAGCTGCGCCCGCCCGTCGGCGCCGAGGTGGAGCCGGCCGCCGCGCCGGCACCGACCGGAAGCGGCCGACCCGGCGAGGGATCCCAGTCGGCGTCGACCAGGCGCTTCTGCACCAGGATCGCCAGGCTGAGCAGGATCACACCGATCATCAGCATCGTCACCATGCCCCACACGGTGCCGAGCTTGGCGGCGTTGCCGAGAAGGATTCCGTACCAGCCGAAGTCGGTGTCGCCGAAGGTGGTGTTCTCCGCACCGAAGGAGCCGAGTACCCGCACCAGCAGCGCGGGCAGGAACGTGATCAGCAGGCCGTTGACGAACCCGCCCGCGACCGCGCCCCGTCTACCACCGGTGGCATTGCCGTACACCCCGGCCGCGCCGCCGGTGAAGAAGTGTGGCACCAGGCCGGGGAGCACCAGCACCCAACCGAACGCCGGCCCCAGCCAGACCGACAGCACCGCCAGCCCCACCAGACCGGCGACGAAGCTCGAGATGAATCCGATGAGCACCGCGTTCTGCGCGTACGGGAACACGATCGGTGCGTCGAGCGCGGGCACCGCGCCCGGCACCACCCGCTCGGCGATTCCTTGGAACGCCGGTACCAGTTCGCCAAGGATGGTGCGCACGCCGAACAGGATCACCGCAACGGCCACGCCGAAGCTGAGTCCTTCGGTGACGCCCCTCATCAAGAAGTTGCCGACATCCACGGCGGCACCGGCGCCGGTGTCGTCGGCGTATGCGGCGAATGCGGTCTCCTGACCGGCTCTGGCCAGATACAGCAGCGAGACGACCAGATACATCAGCACCATCGACAAGGCGGTGGCGACCATCGAATCGCGCAGGAAGCGCAGAGATTCCGGCAGTCTGAGATCTTCGGTGGACTGACTCTTCTTCCCGCCCACGAACCGGCCGGTGATGCCAGAGGCGATGTAGCCCAGGGTGCCGAAGTGACCGATGGCAATGCTGTCGTCGCCGGTGATGCGCTTAGTCCACGGTTGCGCGAGCGCCGGTAGCGACACCATCACCACGCCGAGCAGGAAGCCGCCGAGCAGGATCACGATCGGGGTGTCCAGCCCCGCGGTGGCCAGCACGATCGTCAACAGAGTAGCCATGAACAGCGCGTGGTGACCCGTGAGGAACACGTAGTGCAGCGGCGTGAACCGGGCCAGCACCAGGCTGACGGCGAACCCCAGGATCATCAGCCAGGCCACCTGTGCCCCGTACTCGTCCTGCGCAATCCCGACGATGGCCTCATTGGTGGGGACCACGCCCTGAGTGCCCGCGGCGCCCTGGATCATCACGCCCAGCGGTTCCAGTGAACTGACCACCAGTCCGGCTCCGGCGTTGATCAACAGAAAGCCCAGCGTGGCCTTGAGTGCGCCACCGATCACCTGTCCGGAGGACTTGCGCAGGGCTATCAAGCCAACCGCGGTGATGATGCCGATCAGGAAGGCGGGGACCGCCAGAATTTCATTGACCAGGAATTCGGCGATGCCGACCAGCCAGTTCATCGGGCTCCTAGACGTCGTAGGAATCGCGCAGCGCGCTGTCCACTTCGGCGGTGGAGGTGAAGTTGTCGATCACCTTGACCGGCACCCCGACGTCGCCGAGGGTCCGGGCGATCTCACCGGAGGTCAGAATCAGGTCGGCGCTCTTGGCCTTGCCCTTCGCCGAGATGGTGTCGGTGGCCTCGACGGTGATGAACGGCGCCCAGCCCCACGTCTGCAGCACCTGCTCGAGCGTGTTCTTCAGAAACAGGCTGGTGCCCAGCCCGTTTCCGCACACCGTCAGGATCAGGTTGTTGGCCTTGGCAGGCGCGGCGGCGCTCGTCGTCGGCCGCGGGCCGCCGAGCAGCTCCATCACCTCGGCGGGCGTCTTCGCGGAGTCCAGCGCCGCGCGCCGGGCCGGGTCCCCCAGCACCTTCGCCAGTTGCGCCATCGCGGCGGTGTGCGCGCCCGCGTCGACCGCGGCGAGCGCCACCACCAGCGTCACCGGGTCGTTGGTCTTGTGTCCGAATTCGACCGGTTCGGCCAGCCGCACCCAGGACATCCCGGTGCGATGCACAGCCGGCGAGGAGCGGGCGTGCGCGAAGGCGAAGCCCGGGGCCACCACGATGTAGGGACCGTTGGCCTCGACGTTGGCGATCATCGAATCGGTGTAGGCGGCATCGGCGATGCCTGCCTGGTCTAGGAGCCGACCGGCAGCTTTGATCGCCGCCTGCCAGGTGTCGGCGTGCACGTCGAGCGCGATGCGCTCTTCGGACAGCAGATCGACCAGCTCCGCCATGAACCCCACCCTAGACTCCTGCGTCCCACCCGAGGCGCTTTCGGCCCGGTCGTCAGCGGGCCGGGAAACACCTGGGGCGTGGACTGCGTTGCACCCTTCGGCCCGGCATCACCGCGATCAGCCGGGCAAGGAAGGCACGCCGTGAAAGCACGTGACACCGAATCGTTCCTGATCGTCGGCGCCGGCGAACTCGGGACGGCAGTCATCGATGCGCTGTCGGCGCAGATCCGCAACCGCCGAAGCGGTGACACCATCGCGGTGCTGCTTCGCCCGACATCCTCCCCCTCCGCGGGCAGAGCGCAACTGCTCCGGGAACTCACGGCCGCCGGGGCGACCGTGGAGTACGGCGACGTCGCCACCACCCCGGCGCCGGAACTGGCCGACCTTTTCGGCAGATACGACACGGTGGTCAGCTGCCTTGGCTTTGCCGCCGGGGCGGGCACCCAGGTCACACTCGCCGAGGCGGCCCTGTCGGCACGGGTAGGCCGTTATCTGCCTTGGCAATTCGGGGTGGACTACGACCTGATCGGCCGAGGGAGCCCGCAGACGCTGTTCGACGAGCAGCTCGACGTGCGCGACATGCTGCGAAGCCAGAACCACACCGACTGGCGCATCATCTCCACGGGGATGTTCACCAGCTTCCTGTTCGATCCCGCGTTCGGTGTGGTCGATCTGCCTTCGCGCACTGTGCACGCGCTGGGTGACTGGGACACCGAGGTCACCGTCACCACCCCCGAGGACATCGGCACACTCACCGCCGCGGTGCTGCATGCGCCACCGAGTGCCGCCGACAAGGTCGTCTACGTCGCCGGGGACACCCTCAGTTACGGCCGGCTCGCCGATGTGGTCGAGGACGTGCTCGGCACCGAGGTGAACCGGGTGCGCTGGTCGATCGAGCATCTCGATGCCGACCTTGCGACGGATCCGCAGGACCCCATGAAGAAGTACCGCGCCGTGTTCGCCCGCGGCGTCGGCGTGGCCTGGCCGAAGTCGGCGACGTTCAACGCCCGCAACGGGATCGAGACGACGACCGCGCTTGAGTGGGCCACGAATAACCTCGGGCCGCCGACCGCGCCCTGAATCGGTGGGTGTCGTTTTGGGGGACAATAGGATCCGGTCAGAGATCCAGGACGACGGGCGTCACCGGCGCCGCGATGCACGGCAGACAGTTGCCTTCGGCGGGCTCCTCCAGAGGTCCGGGGTCGTTGCGGACCCGCCCGGCCAGTAGCCCGGTTTCACAGGTGTGGCAGACCCCCGTGCGGCAGGACCACCGGGTGGGGATGTCGCACGCTTCGGCGAACTCCAGCAGGCTGGCGTATCCCGAACCCCAGGGTGCGGAGATACCGCTGCGGGCGAACTGGACGACGGGCCCGTCACCTGTCGGCCCCGCGGGTTGATGCGGTGGCAGGGCGGACGCGGCGGCGATTCCCGGGGTGACGGCGGCGCGGCCGGCGAAGGCCTCGACGTGGATGGCGTCCCGGCGCATTCCGTGGTCGACCAGCACGCGGGTGACGTCGGCCATGAACAGATCCGGGCCGCACACGAATACCGAGGCCTCGCTGGGGATCTGCAGTTCAGCCAGTGCTTGGGCGGTGATGCGGCCGCTGCGGTCGTAGTCGATGCCGAGCCGATCGGACTGCCTCGGCCGACTGTAGAAGACCGCACTGCGACTGCCCGGGAGGAGGCGCAACGCCTCGCTCGCCTCGGCGGCGAAAGGGTGTTCGACCCCGTTACGCGCGGCGTGGATCCACCACAGCGGCCGGTCGGATCGCTGCTCGCTGACGGCATGCAACATCGACAGCAGGGGCGTGACACCCACCCCGGCCGACAGCAACACCAGCGGCCGTTCCGCCGCGTCGAGAACGAAGTCGCCGCGGGGCGCGGCGATATCGATCTCGGCACCGACCGGCAACTGATCGTGGACGTAATTGCTTGCGCTACCGTGTGTTTCCCGCTTGACCGCGATCCGGTACAGGTATGTGGCCGGACTGTTGCACAACGAGTAGCTGCGCACGGCCGTCGTGTCCCCGATCGGGACGCGCACCGCTATCGACTGTCCGGCCAGCCGCGGCGGCAAGGGTGTGCCGTCGGGATCGGCGAGGGTCACTGAACGCACGTCGCGGCTCTCGGCCCTGGCCGCGACGACGCGCAGTGCGCGGAACCCCGGCCAGGCCGGTGGCCCGGTGGCGGCGCCGGTCAACCCGCTGTTCCCCGATACCGCGGAATCACTTTGCGCCAGCAGGCTTTCCAGCGATCCCTTCCATCCTGGGCTGAGCGCCGGGATGCGCAGTGCACGCTCGAGACTGTCGCGGGGATGCCCCGGGAGATAGAGCAGGCCGTCGATGTCGGCGACCGTCACGGCCTCGGGCCCCTGGCTGATCTGTTCGATCTGCTGCCCCGCTTCGATCTGCCCCTCGGCGAGGACGCGGCAGTAGAAGCCCGGTCGACGGTGGGCGACGAGCAGCGCCGCCATCCGGGGCTCGCGGACACGCATCCCGACGCGGTAGCAGGTCACCCGCGGCTGCGTCACTTCGAGCACGACGTCGCCGATGCGGTACCGGTCGCCGATGCACACCTCGCTGTCGGGCAGGCCGTCGACGGTGAGGTTCTCCCCGAACACGCCCGGCGTGAGATCGTCGCGGCCCAGTTCGCGGGCCCAGTGGCGGTAGGACTCCAGCTGGTAGACCAGCACGGCGCGATTCTCCCCGCCGTGTCCGGCCAGATCACCCTGACCGTCGCCGTCGATGTTGAGCCGCCGGACCGTGCGCGGCCCCGCCACCGGCGACTTCCAGCTACCCGTGTGCACCACGCGGCCGTTCCAATCGACGTCGGCGGGCATTCCGACGTTCACCGACGCCAGCGTGGCCCGATCCCTGCTGTCGGCGGCCGTCAGCACAGCGGGAGCTCGACGTCGGCGCCGCGTTCGTCGTCGCCGCGGGGACCGAAGATGCGGCGCTCGGCCTCCTCGATCCGCACGTCGTTGATGCTGGCCTCGCGCCGGCGCATCAGACCGTTGTCGTCGAACTCCCACAGTTCGTTGCCGTAGCTGCGCCACCACTGGCCGGACCCGTCATGGCACTCGTACTGGAAGCGCACCGCGATGCGGTTTCCGGTGTAGCTCCACAGGCTTTTCCGCAACGCGTAGCTGCGCTCGCGCTCCCATTTGGCGGTGAGGAACTCGACGATGGCAGCGCGGCCCGTGACGAACTGGTCGCGGTTACGCCACACGCTGTCGACCGTGTAGGCCAGGCTGACGCGGTGCGGGTCGCAGGTGTTCCAGGCGTCCTCGGCCGCCTGCACCTTCTGCCGGGCGGTGTCCAGATCGTAGGGCGGAATGGGCGGGCGGGCCTCGGTCATCCCCGATGGTCCCACGAACCGGCGCGGCACCGCCTGACATTTCATCCAGCCGCGGCTCTGGCCGGCCGGCGGAATCGGTCCTATGCTCGGCCGCACGACCGCGCTGATCCGCTGGGAGCAGGATGAGCATCTCCGAACCGCCGCACGGAACCTCATCCGGCGCTGCGGCAGACCCGGCGTCGTTGCCGTTGCAGGTCAGGGCCGGGCTCGGTAGCGGCGAGTCTTTCTGGCACACCAAGTCCGCCGCCGGGCTCCCCGCGCTGACACTGACCGACGGCCCCCACGGCGTGCGGGTACAGCCTGGCCTCGCCGACCATCTCGGGCTCGCCGCGAGTGCGCCGGCGACCTGCTTTCCCCCGGCCGCCGGTCTGGCGCAGAGCTGGGATCGCGCACTGGTCGCGCGGGTGGGTCGCGCGCTGGCCGACGAGTCCCGCGCGCTCGGAGTCGGCATCCTGTTGGGGCCCGCAGTGAACATCAAGCGCGATCCGCGCTGCGGGCGCAATTTCGAGTACTTCTCCGAAGATCCTTTCCTGAGTGGCACATTGGGCGCCGCGTGGGTCGAGGGACTGCAGGCCGGGGGCGTCGGAGCGTCGGTCAAGCACTTCGCGGCCAACAACGCCGAATACGACAGGATGCGCTCCGACTCCCGGGTCGGTCCGCGGGCGCTGCGGGAGATCTACCTGAAGAGCTTCGAGCGGGTGGTCACCGAATCCCGGCCGTGGACGGTGATGTGCTCCTACAACAAGATCAACGGTGTCTACGCGTCCGAGAACCGTTGGCTGCTCACCGATGTGCTGCGTCACCAGTGGGGCTTCGCCGGCGCTGTGGTCAGCGACTGGGGCGCGGTCACCGACCGGGTCGCCGCACTTGTGGCCGGTCTTGACCTGGCCATGCCCGGCGGCGACCCCTCCCTGGACGCGGACGTCGTCGCGGCGGTCGAGGCGGGGCGGCTCGACCCGGCCGTCGTCGACGCCGCGGCGGTCCGGGTCCTGACGCTGCTTGTCCGCGCCGCGGCAAACACCGACCCCGTCGTCGCCGACCTGGACGCCCACCACGCGCTGGCCCGTGAAGCCGCGGGCCGCAGTATCGCGCTGCTGAAGAACACCGGTGACCTGTTGCCCTTGCGCGCTGACGGAGCGCTGGCCGTCGTCGGGGAGTTCGCCGTCCACCCCCGGTACCAGGGCGGCGGGAGTTCGCACGTCAACGCCGCCAGACTCGACATCCCCCTGGACGAGATCCGCGCCCGTGCGGCCGGTGCCGTCACCTATGCGCCCGGCTACGGCTCCGGCGACGACCCGCAGCGCCTCATCGACGACGCGGTCGCGGGCGCCGCGGCAGCCGACGCCGCCGTGGTGTTCCTCGGACTGTCCGACCACGCGGAATCCGAAGGCTACGACCGCGTGGACATCGCGCTGCCGGCTGGGCAGTTGCGTCTGCTGGAGGCCGTCGCGGCGGCGCAACCGCGCACGGTCGTCGTGCTGTGCCACGGCGGTGTGGTCCGGCTGGCCGAGGTGGACCGGCTGGCAGCGGCCGTCCTCGACGGTGCCCTTCTCGGCCAGGGCGGCGGCTCGGCGGTCGCCGACGTACTGTTCGGCCTGGTGAACCCCAGCGGCCGTCTCGCCGAGACGGTGCCGGAGCGCCTGCAGGACGCGCCGTCATTCCTGAACTTCCCGGGCGAACACTCCCGGGTCCTCTACGGCGAGGGGATCTTCGTCGGCTACCGCGGCTACGACGCCCGGGCCATCGAGGTGACCTACCCGTTCGGGCATGGGTTGTCCTACACGACTTTTCGCTACGACACGGCCGCAGCCGCCGTCGAGGGTGAGGAGATCGTGGTCACGGTTTCGTTGACCAACACCGGACCTCGCGACGGCCGCGAAGTGGTGCAGATCTACGCCGCCAAACCGGTGTCGGACATCGCGCGGGCTCCGCAGGAGCTGCGGGGATTCCAGGTCGTGGATTTGGCGCGCGGTGCCACCGGCGCGGTGACCGTGCGCATCCCCCGTGCGGATTTCGCGTACTGGGACGACCGGGTCGACGACTGGGTGGTCGAGGGCGGCGAGTACGTCCTGCGGATCGGGAGTTCAAGCCGAAATATCGTGCACACCATCGCGATTCACCTCGACGGTGACGGCGTGCGAGTCCCGCTCACCGAGAACTCGACGATCGGTGAGGTGCTCGCCGATCCGGTCGCCGGGCCGCGGCTGATCTCGATGTTCCAGCAGAGCGCCGCGGCCATGCCCGACCAGGACAGCCTGGGCACCGGGATGCTGAAGATGATCGAGTCCATCCCCCTCGGGCGGCTGAAACTCTTCGGGGTCGCGCTCACCCGGGAAGTGCTCGACCACCTCCTGCAGGCCGATCCGTAGCGGCCGCGGTGTCGCCGGCGAGGTGACTGACATCGGCGAGCACGCTGACCTGCCTGTTGTGGAAGTAGTCGTCCTCGGCGAGGGTCGTGATGCTCCCGGGGGCCGCTGTGAAGCCGGCGCGGCCGGCATGCGCGATCGGTACCCCGAGCCAATCGGTGATCACATAGGTCAAGGCGAACCCGTGGGTCACGATCACGATGTCTTGTGCTGGCCGAGAGAGTATCTCGTCCACAGCGGAGTAGATTCTCGCGGCGAACTCACCCTTGGTCTCCGCACCGGGGATTCCTTCGTCGTGCGACATTCGGTCGCCGGTGACCGGCGGCGGGATGAACCGCGCATCGAGCCAGCTCTGCGGCCGGCCTTCGGCCACCCCGTAGGACTTCTCGCGCAATCGCTCGTCGAGCACCGGGGCGGTGTTCAGTGCCGCCGCGACGGCCTCGGCCGTGCGTCGGGCGCGCAGCAGATCAGAGGAGAACACCTCGGCCCCGCGGCCCGCGAGCACGTCACCGAGCGCACGGCCGATGGCGGCGGCATGCCGGGCGCCGCGCGCCGTCAGGTCGGAGTCGTGCCAGCCCCCGACCAGGCCGTCGACGTGGTGCGTCGCCTCCGGGTGGGTGACGACATAGATGCGCCGGCCCATGCCCTCACGGTAACGGGCGGCTACGCGGTGACCCGCAGTTCGGCGCCCGGGTGCGAGCTGAGCGTGACGACCACGGTGCCGCTGCCCGTCTGGAACATCGTGTTCGCATAGCCGATGAATCCGTAGTGCCCGTCGATCGTCGAGACTGCGGTGATGTCAGCGTGGCCGGAGGCCCCGGTGTCGAGATTGGCCCACGCCGCGGTGACGGTCAGCGAGCAGGATCCGTCATATCTGCCGGCGTCGTAGTTGATCGTCACCCGGACGCCGTTCTCCACCTGATCGAAGGTCTGAACGGGCGCCACCTGAGCCTCCGCCCTGACGGTGCCCCCGCACGTCGGGGACGCCACCACCGGTACGGGCGGCAGGTATGCGACCGGCTGCGCGTGGACGGTCGCCATCCCCGACCAGGGCGCGATCAGGGCGAGAGCGAGCGCGGCGGTAGCGCGGACGGGAGCCATACCTGGCTATCGCCGGCTCTGACCGCGGCGTTAGCAGTGGCGGTCCTGCTAGCCTCTGGTCCGTCCATTGCGATGGGATCCGAGGAAGCCGGTGCGATTCCGGCGCGGTACCGCCACTGTGAGCGGCGCTTTGTCCAGCGTGCGTGAGCCAGATACTCGCCCCACCGCACCTTTCGAGCTCGGGGCGGTCTACCCCGAGAAAGGTTGTGCCCCTCGTGCGTCCATCTCATGCCCCTACCGAAGCGGTCCGGGTCCTCGTCGGGATGTCGATCCGGGAGGCCAACGCCGCCGGCGACCTCGCGGCCACCGCTGCCGCCCTCGGTGTCCGCCTGGCCTTCCTACAGATCACCGAGCCGTCCCTGCGCACCGTGCTCACCGAACTCGCCGACGGCGGGGCCGGGCGGATCGAGCTGGTCGGCGTCGCCTTCGGGCAACTGGCGCCGGGCAACTCGTGGCTGCGCCGGATCGCCTCGCACTGGTGGCGTGAACGTGGCGCCGGAGCGCCTGAGGTCGTGGTCGCGACCAGACTGCTCGACACCGACCCGGTCGATGCTGCCGCGGTCTCCTCCGCCCTGGAGAAGGCACGGCCGGTCACCGGGTCGGAGTCGCCGCTGACCTCGGCGGCCTGGGCGGAGGTCCCCGCCTACCGTCACCATGTGCTCGTCTGCCGGGGGCCGCGGTGCAGCGCCCGCGGCGCGGAAAAGACCTGGACCGCCCTCGCCGAGGGATTGTCGCGGCGTGGGCTCCGGGACAGCGACGTCCTGATGACCGCGGCCGGCTGCATGTTCCCCTGTAACCACGCGCCGGTACTCGCGGTTCAGCCCGACGACGTCTGGTACGGCGACATGACTCCCGAGCACGTGGACCGGCTCATCGATGACCACCTGAGCACCGGCGAACCGATCCAGGACGCCCGTATCCGGTAGGTCGGTCAGCTGAGGATCAGGCGGTCGAACCGACTCGCGGAAGGTTCACCCGCAGCGCCAGATGCTCGTCGAGGATGCGGCGCAACGCGGCGTCCATCGGATGAGCCGAGGCCAGATCGCGGCCGAACCGGCTGTCCACGACCACCACCTCCCCCTCGCGGAGTTCGGACGTCTCGGCATGATCGACGAACGGATCGAACAGTGCCGGCGGCGTGGCGAGGTAGTGCAGGGCCCGGTGAGCCCCGTTCACCTCGGCGGCGTACATCAGCCCGTGCTGAGTGATCACGAAGAACTCCTCGGTGATCCGGGCGTTCGGGATCTCGGTACCACCCCACTCCATCGCACCGTGGCGGCTCTGTTCCAGCGGATCCTGAACGGCGTCGGTCAGCATGAACATCCGCTCGACGACCCCGACGCCCCAGCGCGGATACATGTCCATCGCGGGCCGGAAATGCCGCGCGAAGACCTCACCGAAGAAGTCGTGAAGTTGTTCCATCATCGCGGCCCCTTAGATTCGACGACACCTCGAGTGTGCGCCCCGAATCGCCGGTTCTGCCAGACCTCCCGGTCAGAGGTCACGAACTCCGCCCGCGCGGATCACCGTTGCGCCGCCCCGGATTCGGACCCCGTCCCGCTCAACGCGCGGTCCAGCCATGCTCGCAAACAAGCCACCGGCGCGGCGCCCGACTGACGGGCCAACACCGCGCCCTCCGCCAGGACGAGCAACGTCGGCACGGACTGGACAGAAAACCGCGCCGCGGTCCGCCGTGCGGTGTCTACGTCCACCTTGACCAGTTTCAGCTCCCCCGCGTGCTCTGTGGCGAGCTGCTCCAGCGTCGGGCCGACCGTCCGGCACGGATCGCACCAGGTGACCCCCAGATCCACCAGCACCGGCACTCTGGAGCGCTCCGCGACCTCGGCGAAATCGGCGTCGCCGGCGACGGCGATCCAGGGCACCGCCTCATGGCAGCTGGCGCAGCGCGGCGTGCCGTTCGCGGCGGCGGGAAGCCGATTGACAGTCTCGCAGTGGGGACATTTCACGTTCGTGGTTGTCATCGCGCGCTCCACGCTCACTCAGGTCTGAGATCTAGTGCCTGACCTAAGCCTAGGACGGGATCCGTCCCCGGTCACCAGTTCCGGGCCTTCGATTCACGGCGATCTGTCAGGGGTCCGGAATGCATCGATATATTGCATGTTGCATACTTGGCGGGGCACGGACTGCGCCCCGCGGGACGGCGACGAACTCTGGAGCACGCATGGCCATCGACGATTTCCCGCGTTACCCGCTGACCTTCGGACCCAGCCCGATCCATCCGCTGCCCAGGCTCAGCGCACACCTCGGCGGCGCCGAGATCTGGGCCAAGCGCGAGGATGTCAACTCCGGCCTCGCCTTCGGCGGGAACAAGACCCGCAAGCTGGAGTACATCGTTCCCGACGCGCTGGAGCAGGGCGCCGACACCTTGGTCTCAATCGGCGGCGTGCAGTCCAACCACACCCGTCAGGTCGCCGCCGTCGCGGCCAAACTCGGCCTCAAAGCGGTGCTGGTGCAGGAGAAGTGGGTCGACTGGCCAGACGCGGTCAACGACAAGGTCGGCAACATCCTGCTGTCGCGCATCATGGGCGCCGACGTCCGTCTCGATCCCGCAGGATTCGGCATCGCATTCAAGGACAGCTGGCACCGGGCCGTCGAGGACGTGCGCCGCGCCGGGGGCACCCCGTACCCCATCCCCGCGGGAGGCTCCGATCACCGCCTCGGCGGGCTCGGTTTCGCCAACTGGGCCTACGAGGTGCAGCGCCAGGAGGACGAGCTGGGGATCTTCTTCGACACCATCGTGGTCTGCACGGTCACCGGCTCGACCCACGCGGGCATGATCGCCGGGTTCGCCGGTCAACGCCGCCCGCGGCGGGTCATCGGGATCGACGCGTCGGCGACCCTGGCAGAGACACACGCGCAGGTCGCCCGCATCGCCCGCAACACCGCCGAACTCATCGGTTTGGGCCGGGATCTGTCCGACGACGAGATCACCGTCCTCGACGGTTGGGCAGGCGAGCGCTACGGCATCCCGGTGCAGTCGACCATCGATGCGATCACCCTGACCGGCCGCCTCGAAGGGGTCATCCTCGACCCGGTGTACGAGGGAAAGTCCATGGCCGGCCTGATCGACCTGGTCCGGTCCCGCGAGATCGGGCCCACCTCCAAGGTTCTCTACGCACACCTGGGCGGGCAGCCCGCACTCAACGCCTACAGCGGCGTCTTCTGATCGGCGGGCCGCCGCCGCAGCACCGGGGTCAGGCCTCGTTCAGGTAGGTGAGCACCGCGAGGACGCGACGGTCCCCGTCGTCGGCCAGCGGGAGTTTGGCGAAGATGCCGCCGACGTGTTTCCGGACGGCCGCCTCGGACACGACGAGCCGTTGCGCGATCCGCGGGTTGGTCAGGCCCTGAGCCATCAGGCCCAGGACCTCCTCCTCACGCGGCGTGAGTGTCGACAGCACACCTCGTCTGCGGGAGGCCCCGACCAGTGCGACCACGATGTCGGGATCGATGATGGTCGCCCCGCCTGCGATGTCGCGGACGGCGTCGAGGAAGTGCCGTACGTGCGCGACACGGTCTTTGAGCAGGTAGCCGAGACCGCCGCGGCCGGTGGCCGCCGTGCGGTCCAGCAATTGGTCCAACGAGCCGACCGAGGTGTACTGCGACAGGATCACCACCGGCAGTCCCGGTGTGGCGCGGCGTAATTCGATCGCCGCCCGGATGCCTTCGTCGGTGTGGGTGGGGGGCATCCTGACATCGGTGATCACCACGTCGGGCTGGTGGGTCCGCGCTGCGGCACGCAACTCGTCGGCGGTCTCGACGGCCGCGCATACCTGATGGCCGTCGGATTCGAGCACCGTCACGATCCCGGCGCGCAGCAACGGCGCGTCCTCGGCGAGGACGATGCGCAGCCCTTCGCCGGTGGCCGCAGTCAGATCGGGCATCGCATGCTCATCTCGGTGGGTCCGCCGTCCGGGCTGGAGATGCTCAGGGCGCCGTTGACGGCCTCCACCCGGGCGGCCAGCGTGGCCAGCCCGCGTCCCGGGTGCACGGCGGCGCCGCCGCGGCCGTCGTCGCGAATGGTGAGCCACCACCACCGGTCGTCCTGCCGGTCGGCGGTGATCGTCACCGCCGACGCCGACGAGTGTTTGACGACGTTGCTCAGGGCTTCGTTGATGACCAGGTAGGCGGTGTGCTCGATCACCGCGGGCAGGCGCCCGTTTCGCTCGGTGGCCCCGAAGTCGGTGCTGACCGGCAGCGGGTAGGCGCCGATCAGGTCGGTGACCGCCGCCTCGAGCCCGTGTTCGGTGAGCGCCCGCGGGAGGATGCCCAGCAGCACCGCGCGCAGTTCGGCGAGGGTGGCGTCGAGTTGCCGGTGCGCCTCTGCGGCCAGCCGGCCCGTCTCGTCGTCTCCGTGCACGCTCTCGGCGATGCCCAGCGTGAGCGCCAATGTCACCAGACGGTGTTGCACCCGGTCGTGCAGCTCGCTTTCGATACGTCGCCGCTCCTGTTCGACCGCGTCCAGAAGCGCGGTGCGCGACTGCTCGAGCCGGGTGACTTCGCGTTGCAGCGCTTGGGGATCGGTCATCGCGATGACGGCGAGCTGCCCGAGTGCCGCAGCGTAGGCCCCGACCAGATAGGCGGTCAGCACCAGCAGGCCCAGGCCCGTCAGCGTCGCGACCCATGCTTCACCGGTGGTGTCGATCAGCCACAGCGCGACGTTGATCGGCTCGCCGGGCCGCACCAGCCAGGGTGCCGCCACCATGACGCCGACAAGGATCGCCATGAACGCCACCAGCACCGCGCCCCAGGGCCCGGTGACCACCGCCGTGAACAGCACGTAGCCGAGCTGACGCAGACTCGGCACGCGCTGCTCGGCGCGGGCGGTCGCCACGTCGTGCCTGACCCGTTCCGCGGCGGTGCCGTCGATCAGTGACAGCCGCGCGCACTCCAACTCCAACAGCGGGGTCCAGACCGCGTTGCGCAGCGAACGTGACCCTGCCCCAAGGATTGTCAACGGTGCGGCGACGACGACCACAACGCTCAGGGCCGCGCCGGACATCGTCCACAACAGCGCACGCCACGGCCACGACGACAACAGGTACCGCGGCCCCGACGCCATCGCGGCGCCCAACGATCGGGCGGGGACCTGGACCATCACGCGAGTCTATGGCCGACCCGACCGGTGACCACGATCGCCGCGACGAACGGGAGAAGACCGGCGCAGAGCAGGAACGAGGTGGCGCTGACGCCGACGGTGTCGCCGAAGACGTGGAACATGCCGAGCGTGGCGACGAGATTGGCACCCGCGTGCAACATGGCCGGTGGCCAGACCGACCGCGTGCCCGACCACAGCCACCCGATGATGAACTCCAGCAGGATGCTCATCGGCAACCACCACAACATGCCCCAAATTGCCTCCGACACAACGATTCCGCCGCCGAAGTAGCCCACCCAGGGCAGCGGCCAGTGCCACACGCCCCAGATGAGGCCGGTCAGGAATGTGGTGGCGACCGGCCGTCCCGGAACCAGACGATCACGCAGGTAGGCCGTCCAGCCGTACTCTTCGCCCCAGAACAGCGGTGCCGTCGCCGCGCAGACCAGCGGTCCTGCCGCCAGATACACCCAGGCGGTGGCCGGCATGTCCAGATCTGACGGCGACCACCACCCGGCGACGACTGCCGTGCCCACGGCGACGAGCAGCACTCCCCAGGGGATCGTCGCAGCGGCAGCGTAGTAGGGCCACGACGATCTCCAGTGCAGGCGCAGGCCGGAATCGACGAAACCTTCCCTGGTGACCCAGCGTCGGACGACGCACGCCGCGAGTGCGGGGACGAAGGCCGCGGTGGCGAGCTGGGTCACCAGATCGTCCATCGACCCGCCGAGCAGGTAGACGCCGAGCCACGGGATCCACGCGCCCAGGAATGCCAGGGCCAGGAACCACCGGATGCCCCGGCGCCGTTGGTTGTCGGAGACGTGCGAGGTGGGAGCGGCACGGTCGAAGGTGCCGGTGGTGGGCTGTGGAGTCATACACCGAGTCCACCGCCTTTCGGTCTGGAAGTCGGTCACCCAGGCGACCGTCCGCCGGTAGCGCGCACGCTACCCTCGGCCTCAGCGGTGCGGAGTCCACGCAGAATTCGCTTCCCACAATCTGTTTGACGCGGCGAGAATGGCCCCATGGCTGCGCCGCGTCTTGTCGCGTTCCTCGTCTACGACGGAGTCACCCTGCTCGACGTGGCGGGCCCGGCGGAGGTCTTCAAGGAGGCCGCGCGGTTCGGCGCCGACTACCGGATCGTGCTGCTGTCACCGACGGGTGCCGGCGTCACCTCCAACCTCGGGTTCGGGATCGCGGTCGACGGCCCCGTTTCCGCTGAGCCCGCGCCGGACACGTATCTGGTGCCGGGTTCGGATCGCTATCCGGGCACTCCGGTCCCCGACGCCCTCGCGGACGCCGCACTGATCCCGGCGGCGCGGGCACGCCGGGTCGGTTCGATCTGCACCGGCGCGTTCATCCTCGCCGCCGCCGGGCTGCTCCACGGCAAGCGCGCGACCACCCACTGGCGGGCCACCCGCGAGCTGGCCGGGCGGTGTCCCACGTGCCGTGTCGAACCCGACGCGATCTACGTCCGCGACGGCAGCACCTACACGTCGGCCGGGGTGACCGCCGGAATCGACCTGGCGCTGGCACTCGTCGAGGAGGATCACGGTCCGGACGTGACCCGCTCCGTCGCCCGCATGCTGGTGGTCTACCTGCAACGCTCCGGCGGCCAGTCGCAGTTCTCCGCACCACTGCAGGGACCGACCCCCCGTTCGTCGCTGCTGCGCGCGATCACCGATCTGGTGACCGCCGACCCCCAGCTCAACCACTCCCTCGGCGATCTGGCGCGGCACGTGAATGTGAGCACCCGGCACCTGACCCGGCTCTTTCACGACGAACTGTCCACCACCCCGGCCCGCTATGTGGAGAGCATCCGCTTCGACATGGCCCGGGCGCTGCTCGACCAAGGCCACAACGCGACGCACGCCGCATCCCTCGCGGGATTCCCCAGTTACGAGAGCATGCGCAGGGTCTTCGCCAGGGAACTGTCGATCAGCCCGGCGGCCTATCAGCGACGCTTCAGCACCGCGCGGCGGGTCGCCTCCGGATGACGTGCACCGCTACGGATCGTCGATCTTCAGTTGTTCTGCGGTGTCGCCGACGAAAACGACCAGCAGTGTGGCGGGTGCGGTCGCGCTGGTGTTCTCGGTGACCAGATGGTGGGCACCGGGCTGCTCGGACCAGTTCTCCCCCTGGTGGTACACGCGCAGCGGCTCGCCTTCGAGTTGGCTGCGCACGGCGCCGTCCAGGACGTAGGCGTAGACGAACGCGTCGCCGTGCCGGTGCGCCACCGCACGGGCGGCCGGCGGGAAAGTGACGATCGCCGAGGTGAACGTCTTTCCGGGAACGTTCGGCAGCGCCTGCTGGAACAAGGGCGCCAACGTTTCGTTCGGGGCTTCCGGCTCGGCCCCCGCGGGGCCGTTGGAGACCACCCACGCAGCGGCGACGACACTCAGCAGGACTGCGGCGAACCGTGTCGGGCTCATGACTGTCCTCCCGCCACCCGGATCACCGTCTTGCCGGGCGTCCGCCGTCGCCGGGTGAATGCGTCGGCGGCATCGGCCAGCGGACACACGGCGCCGATCACCGGTGTGAGCCTGCCGTCCCGTACCCGTCGGGCAAGCTGGGTCAGCTGCGCGCGGTCGGGTTCGACGATGAAGAAGACCGCGCCGCCCCGGCTGGGCTGCACGGGCGGGGGCGCGGCGATCGAGACCAGCGTCCCGCCGGGACGCACCAGTGCCGCCGACTGTTCGAGCACGTCGCCGCCGACCACGTCGAAGACCACGTCGACCTCGCCGATGCCGTCGAGCCCGCCGGCGTCCAGATCCACGAATACGTCTGCGCCGAAACCGATTACGACTTCGCGGTGGTCGGCACGTCCTGTCCCGATCACGCGGGCGCCCACTTCCCGTGCCAGCTGGACGGCCAACGATCCCACACCCCCGGCCGCGCCGTGGATCAGCACGGTCTGGCCCGCGGTCAGCCCGGCGTGCACGAACAACCCCTGCCACGCGGTGAGCCCTGAGATCGGCAGTGTCACAGCAACGGTATGGTCGATGTCGGCCGCCAGCGGGGCGAGGTTGCGGGCCTCCACCGCGGTGTACTCGGCCAGCGACCCGTCCCGGGCCCAGTCGGTGAGGCCGAAGACCCGTTGGCCGACGGAGAGTCCTGTGGTGCCGTAGCCCAATTCGGCTACCACACCGGAGAGTTCATGTCCGGGGATGGTCGGGGTGCGGTCCCGGCCGGCCCGGTCGGTCCACGTCGCGGGCCACTCGAGTTCGCCCGGGGTGAAACCGGCGGTGTGGACGGCCACGATGACGTCGTTCTCGGCGGCGTGCGGGTACGGCCGCTCGGTCAGCGTGAGCCCACCGACTCCCGCATCCCGGTCCTCGACGGTGATGGCTTGCATGTCAGCGCCTTTCCTGCGATCACGGACCGCTCAGCTGGGCCAGCCCGAACCCAGCATGCGCTCGACGGTGGTGATGCGGCGATAGTCGGGCAGGAAATGCTCCACCACATCGGAGTTGACGGTTCCGTTGGTGGTCTCCGGGCGGTTCTTCAAACCGTCGAAGTAGGCGCTGAGGAACTCCTGCTTGAAATCGCCGCGCGGGTGGACCGCCAGGATCTCGTTCACCTGGTCGGGGTGCAGCCCGTCCAGCCCGACGCCCAGGACGTCAGTCGATACGCCGAGATACGTCGCGGCGATCTCCGGGCCCATCCGGTCCGGAACACCCGGGGTCGTGTGCAGTGCGATCGCCGTCCACACGGTGTCGGCGGCCGCGGTGGAGAAGCCGTGTTCGATGAGAAATCTGCGCCCGTGGTCAGCCCCGTCGACCTCGAAACGCTGTTCGGCACCGGAGAAGGGCGTCGCAAGGCCGGTGTCGTGGAACAGGGCGGCCACATACAGCAGTTCCGGGTCCGGTTGTGCGCCGAGCCGACGTGCGTGGATGCTGCCGAAGAAGTACACCCGGCGGGAGTGGTGGTAGATGAGCGGGCTGGTGGACTCCTGCACGTGACGGGTCGCCTCCGCGACCGCGGCGGTGTCGGGAACCTCTATTCCCCCAATGATTTCGGACATGGCTTCGGCTCTTTCTGTGACGGCGGTGGGAACATCTCTGCCATCCATGCTGGCCCTGTCCACACCTTCCGCGCCGCCTTCGTCCGGCCAGGAAGTCCTTGAATCCGGACGTGCGTCGAGCGCGCACCGGGCCCGGGCACCGGGCCCGCCGGTGAGGCACCCGACCGGAGTGTCGACCTGCCGGCGGCTTCCGCGAGGCGGGCGACGTCGCAGTCGGCGTCGATCACCCCGTACGACGTGGCGACTGGTGCAAGGCCGTTGATCGCGCACTCGTAGTCGATCCTGCGCGCCAGGCGTCGAAAGACGCCGGCCGCCCGGGTGCGCTGACCGAAGGTGAGCCGCCGCCCGTCACAGACGGCAAGGATCCGGCGCGCTCCGGTGTCGAGCGCGGTGGTCACGACGAGGTCGCAGGCGTCGTTCTCCCACGCCGCCACGCGCCGGCGGGACCGGCAGGAAGGCCGTTCGCCGAACAGCGTTTCGGCGCGGTGCCCGTCGACGACCAGGATCATCGACTCCACCGCGGTCACCCGCTCCCGGGACCCGCCGCGCGCGGCCTCCTCTATTGCGGTCACGCCGTGGCGTCGCAACGCCGCGACCATCGACGCGGTCAGTTCCGACCGTCGGCCGAGCACCACCACCGACGCGCTTTCAAGCTCTCGAATTGCCACGACAACCTCGCTGATCATCGAATACCGATTTATTCCGTCATTTCATGTTCCGGCTTCGAAGTGTTCTTCGAACGCCATTGGTGAAAAGCGCGACGGGGCGCCGTTTCTTCGGGTATTCGAATTTCCGAGCATGCGCGGGCTACGCGCTCGGGCGGGCGGCAAGCAGGCAGGACTCCGTGCCGAACGAGGGTGCGAACTAAGGTTTTTCAGCTCAAGAGCGGTCCGCGCGCTTGCGCCGGGGGATGAGCTCACCGGCCTCGTCGGCCTTGGCGCGCTTTTGGGCCCGCCGCTCTTTCAAGGTCATCGCAGGCTTCTTGATTTCTCGGCCTCGTGATTTGTCAGCCATCGTTGCTCCTTTTTCTCGCAACCATCACTGAGCCCGACCATACTGGAGAAAAAAATAAAAGCCAGTTTGTCGGAATTCGCCACACATGAGGGGCGCCGACCGCGCTCGGGGCGGGCCGCGGCCTTCACCGCCCGGCGCCGGCGCCTAAGGTGCGGTGATGGACGTCGGAACCGCAGATCTGCAGATGCGCGTCGCGCGGCTGTACCGCTATCCCGTCAAGTCGATGCTCGGTGAGACCGTCGACGCGCTGCCGGTCGGCCCCGGTGGCGCCGACGGCGACCGACGGTTGGCGTTGATCGACCAGGAGACCGGCCGGGTGGCGAGCGCCAAGCAGGCGCGGCTGTGGCGTCACCTGCTGATGTGCAGCGCCGCGACAATCGACGGACGCGTGGAGATCCGCCTTCCCGACGGCACCAGTGTGGCCGCCGACGACGAGGACGTCGACGGTGTGCTCTCCGCACTCGTCGCCCGCCCGGTGCACCTCGCCGACCGCAGGCCACAGTCGGCCACGCTGGAGCGCGCCGATCCCGAGCAGGTGCTCGAGCGCGGTCTCGACGCCGACGTCGATGCGCCCCTGCTGGAACTGGCAGAGGGGACGCCCGGCGAAAGTTTCGTCGACCTCGCTCCCCTGCACGTCATCACCACGGCGACCCTCGAGCGGATCGGGACAGAAGCCGAGCGTTACCGGCCCAACCTCGTGATCGCCACGCCCCCCGGCTATCCGCCCTACGCAGAGAACGAATGGACGAACCGCACGCTCACCGTGGGGCCGGTGGTGCTGCAGGGCATGGGTCCCACGCCGCGGTGCGTGATACCCACCCTCGAGCAGCGCGGGCTGGGTCGGGCCGTGCACGCGCTACGCACACCCACGGAGGAGAACCGCGTCGACTCCTTCGGGTTGGGCCGCTTGCCGTGCGCCGGTGCCTACGTCGAAGTGGTCACCGAGGGCACGATCGAGGCGGGAGCTCTGTTCTCCGTTGCCTGACCCACGGTGCCTACTCTGATTTTCGTGTACGCCAGCATGATTGCTTCACTGACCGCGCGCGGCGCACGGCCCGGCGCCGCGCCATGAGCCACGTCGCGATCTGCGTCCCGGTCGGCACCGGACACGTCAATCCGACGCTGGGCGTCGCGGCCGAACTGGTCGCCCGGGGGCACCGGGTGAGCTACGCCGCGACCACGGCTCACGCCGCCCGGGTCGCAGACACCGGGGCGCACCTCGTGCCATACCGAACCCTCATGGACGACGCGGGTCCCCCACCGCAGTTCACCGGCCGGGACTTTGCCCACGCGATGACGGTGGCGCTTGACGAGGCGGAATATGTGTTGCCTCAGGTGCTTTCAGGGTTCCGTGACGACGCGCCGAACCTGGTACTGCATGACGCAACCATGGCGTGGTGGGGCCGGCTCGCCGCCGCCACCTGGTCCGTGCCGGTGGTCGCTGGCTGGCCGAACCTGGTGGGCAACAGGCACTGGTCGATGAACCGGTACGTCAAGGTCAACTTCCTGCAAGCGTCGATGCTGCGCGCGCTGTGGCGGGTGCAGCGACTGGCCCGCCGGTACGGTCT
>NZ_BCRS01000059.1 GCF_001552715.1 Mycolicibacterium vaccae NBRC 14118 = CIP 105934
GCCGGCCCGCGAGGCCGAGCGTGGCGCCGAGGTCGCGCAGGTGGCGCCGCGGCCTGTGCCATCAAGACCGGCCTCGCCGCTACCGCCGTCGCCCCCGCCGAGTGCTCAGCCCCGGCTGGCCGCCGATCCTGTCGCGCTCGTCGACCACCTGGTCGCCGACGAGCGCACGTTGCGCGACCCATCGGCGTCAGAGGCTGATCTGCTTGCCGCCGCACGCCGCCAGCAGGTGGCCTACCGGGTGCTCGGGCGTCATCCTGAATGGGACGCGGTGGTGCGGCCGCGGGTGCCGGGACCGCTGTTGGAGGTCTACGACCGCAACGTCGACGCCCGCAGGCAGTTGACCGCGATGAGCACGGGTCGGGGTAAGCCGACCCTGCCGGCGTGGCGGATCGAGCCGCCGGCGCCGGCGCCGGAACTGGTGGGGTACTACCGCGAGTCCGAGGCCGGCTCCGGGGTGGCATGGAACTATCTGGCCGCCATCAACCTGGTCGAAACCGCGTTCGGGCGGATCGCCGGGGTCAGCACGGCGGGTGCGCAGGGGCCGATGCAATTCCTGCCCTCGACATTCGCGTCGTACGGCGCAGGCGGCGACATCACCGCGGAGCGCGACAGCATCATGGCCGCCGGCCGGTTCCTCGCCGCGCACGGCTTCGCGCGCGACCGCGAAGCTGCGCTCTACCGGTACAACAACTCGAACAACTACGTGCGGGCCGTCACCCAATACGCGACGCTGATCGCCGCGGATCCCGTGGCGTTTGCCGGCTACTACCGGTGGGACGTCTACTACAACTCGAGCGCCGGCGACGTGGTTCTGCCGGTGGGCTACGCGGCGGCCGAGCCCATCCGCGTCGAGGACTATCTGGCCCGCCACCCGCAGTAGATGTGCGGCCACCCCGATCGCCGCTGAAAGCCGGAAGAGCTCGTCGGGGGAAACACAGGGCGGCGCAGGAACCCGGTGACCCGAATCCGGGGAAACCGGCACGCCGCGGCCGGTGCGGGAGGACACTCCGAGGCATCTCATCCGGGGGGAGCCCATGGAGATCTCGGTGCGGCCCACGCTCAAGCTCGCAGGCGCAGCGCTCAGCGCGAGCACCATCGCGCTGGCTGTGGGGGTAGCCCCGCCGCCTGATATCTGGCACCCGCAACACAACGAACGCATCGCCGTGCAGGCCGCCGTCCCGGCGCAGCCGCCGATGTCGCTGACCGCTTCCGACCTGCGATTGATGGCTGCGGCGCAGGCGCTGGTGTTGGATCCCACGCCAACGCTCGTTCCGACCCCCTCGTTGATCGCACTGGCCAACGCCATCGACAACGCCTATGAGGCAATCGAGCCGTGGGTCCGTTACGGATTCGAGGTCGCCTCCGACGTCGTCGCCTGGATTCCGTGGGTGGGAATCTTCGCCAACCAGATCATGGTCGTCTACAACTTCGCGGAGTCGCTGATCAACAGCGGGGTCTTCAACAGCACCGACTGGCTCCGCGGCGATGGGTCGGCGCTCAAGAACGTGGCGGACTGGGTGGTCGACCTCGGCCTGGCGGTGGTGTGGTTGGGCATCGACGAGGTGGGTGCGTGGATTCCGTTGCCGCCGATAGGTTTCTACCCTCCGCGCCCGCCGGCGGCCGACCTCCCGGAAGGCTTCCTCGGCGATGCCGTGGTCGGGGCGTCGCATCTTCTTGCCGACGTGTCCAACGGCATCTGGAACATCTGGGAACCGATCCGTGGTGGCATCGACCGGACCGTCGGCGCGGTCAGCGATCTCCTGGATGCGGTCTCGTGGGTGCCGTTCGTGCCATTGATCAACGTCGAACTGACCGCGGGCTGGGACCTGATCGCCGGCGGGGTCGACGCGCTCACCGGATTCGCGCACGACATGATCAACGCCGGCGATCAGTTCGTCACCGACGCGATCCACGGTGCCGGGCTGGTCGCCGCGATCATCAACGCGTTCGACAACACCGTCGACTCCATCGCCGACCGCGCCGGTCAGGCATGGCAGGCCGTCGTCGACTGGGTGCAGGCCCAGGTCGACTTCTTCCTCGCTCCGTTCGGCGCGGCCGTCGAGCAGGCCCCACCGCCGATCGTCGAGACAGCCGACCCGCAGAACTCCCGACAATCGCTGACGCTCAGCGCAGCCGTGACCGTCGGATCCACTGACGACGCGGTCACGGCGGATCGAAAGGGGGCAGAGGCGTCGGGCAGCGCCGAAGGCGCAGTTCCCGACACGGTGGATCTGTCGCAGCCGCCGGAGGAAACCGCTGAGGAACAGCCGGTCCCGGACGAAGACGTCACGACGCCGGACGCCGGGACAGTGCCGGTGCCGGCCGCCGACGGAGCACCGATCGAAGAGGTCGGACCCGCCGATGACGACATCCTCGGGGAAGTGGGCGAGGGCACACTGGACGAGGCCGACGACGGCGGGACGGTCGAGGAGACGTCCGGCACCAAGGACGCCGGGGACGACGTCGAAGCCACCGAAGATGCCGAGCCCGCCACCGAGACCACAGCGCCGGACTCTCCTCGCGCACGCGGCTCATCGGCCGACCCGGGAGCCCAAGCTCCCCCCGGCGGGGCGGAGGCCGCGGGCGGTGCGAGGGACGCCGCGTGAGACGCGACCAGACCGTCACCGCCCACGAAACCAGGCCGATCCGCGGCTTCGGAGTCCTACGATGTGTTCACGCGCAGGGTCGGGGACCGGTCAAGGAGGACCCTACGATGCGGCACAGAATTCGTCGTGCAGTGATCGTCGCGGCGGCGGCGTCGGCTCCGCTCGCCGCGCTGGTGGCGGTCCCGCCGGGCGTCGCCCAGGCCGCCGAGTGTGGAGTGGGGACGGTCTATGACGCGCCGTCGAACACCTGCGTCGCCGCGCCGCTTCCCCCGGCGCCGCTCCCTCCTCCACCCCCGCCTCCACCGCCACCCCCATGGAACGGCGATCCGACACCGGGCTTCTCGATCGGCATCTGCGCGCCGATCCCGTTCGTGTCGCTGTGCACAGGGATTTGACGGGACCACCCGGCGGGCGCGGGGCGGCACTGCCCGCAGGTGGCGATGCTCCGGCCACGCCGACCGATGGCTAGTCTGAGGTGATGGCTGAGTCGATATCCGCGAAGCGCGCCGCTGACGCAGTAGCGAATTTTCTTGCTGCTCAGCGGTACACGCGTGACGAGGTGTTCAGCGAACCCAGCCCGGTTCCCGAGCAGCCTGGCGTCCACGGCTGGTGGTTCCGCACCATCCCGGGTGACATCGACGTCTCGGGCTGCGAACAGCGCGACGGCTGGACCCTGCTCTACGTCGGCATCACCTCTGGGCCGCCCCGCGCGGACGGCAAACCGCGGGTGCCGCAGGACCTCCGCAAACGCATCCGCTACCACTTCGGGGCGGGCAACGCCAGTGCGGACGGTTCCACGCTGCGCAAATCGCTCGGGGTCCTGCTCGGTGGCGAGCTCGGTTTCGCGTTGCGCCGGATCGGGTCGGGCAAGCGTCAGACGTTTGCCGGCGGCGAAGCCGTGCTGACGCACTGGATGGCCGAGAACGCCACGGTGTCCTGGGTGCTGCACCCGGAGCCGTGGCATCTGGAGCGCAAGCTGATCAACGCGCTCGATCTGCCGCTGAACTTCCAGGACAACGACCGGAATGCGTTCGCCCCTGAGCTCAAGAGGCTGCGCAAGGAAGCGGCCGTGAAGGCGGGCAAGATGCGTGTGCTCGCGGAGTGGTCGTAGCTTCTCGCGCACGAAAACGCCGCGCGCCCGAAGCCCGGAGGTGCGAGGCTTGCTGCCGTGCCGCAGCCCTCGACCAGAATCACACGCCTCGCCGAAAAGCAGAGCGCGTCTCGCGCGGACCTCGACGCGCTGCTCGATGCCACGCCGCTGGCGACGATAGCCCTGGTGCGGGACGGCCATCCCGTGGTCTTTCCCACCGGATTCGCCCGCATCGAGGACTCGCTCGTCATTCACGGCTCCACCGGATCGCCGTGGCTGCGGGCAGTCGCCGAGGGTGCTCCGGTGGCAGTGTCGGTGACGACGCTGGACGGAGTCGTGGTGGCGCGCAGCGCATTCGAGTCGTCGTTCCACTACCGCAGCGCGGTGCTGTTCGGGACCTTCGAGGCAGTGGCCGCCGAGCAGGAGGTCGCATATCTGGAAGCCCTGACCGACGCGTTCATTCCGGGCCGGGTGGCCGAGCTGCGACCCAGCAGCCGTAGGGAGCTGGCCGCGACCATGGCGCTGCGGCTTGAGATCGGCGACGACAACTGGTCCCTGAAGGTCAGTGACGGCTGGCCCGATGATCCGGACGAGGACGTCGCGGCGGGCGCCTGGGCGGGGGTGGTGCCGTTGAGCACCCACTACGGCGAGGCTCGGCGTGCCCCGGACTGCCCCGGTGACGTGCCGAGGCCGCCGTCGGTGCTGGCAATGGTCGGGGAACGGGTCAATCGCAGACCGTAGGCGTCTCCTTGCGATACATCCTTTCCTGAATACAGGAACCGATGTATCGTTGTGGAATGCATACGGCCGCCCACACCGATGCGCTGGCACGGTTCGGACACGCGCTCTCCGATTCGACCAGGACACGAATACTGTTGAGCCTCAACCAGGAACCGGGTTACCCGGCCGAGCTGGCCGACCGCCTCGGGGTGTCGCGGCAGATCCTGTCGAATCACCTGGCGTGTCTGCGGGGATGCGGGCTCGTCATCGCGGTGCCGGAAGGCCGCCGGGCACGCTACGAGCTGGCCGACCCGCGCATCGGCCACGCCCTCGACGACCTGATGGGGTTGGTGCTCGCCGTCGACCCGGACTGCGTCTGCCCCGGGACCGACGGCCGGCCCTGCGGATGCGGGTGCGAATGAGTGCCCCGGCAGAGTCGCGGCGTGTCGTCCTGGCCCGGCGGATCCGCTGGTTCGTCGCCGCCACCATCACCTACAACGTCATCGAAGCTGCGGTAGCGCTGCTCGAGGGGGCGCGGGTGTCGTCCACGGCGCTGATCGGTTTCGGACTGGACTCCGTCATCGAGGTCTCGTCGGCAGCAGCCGTGGCCTGGCAGTTCGCCGGCCGTGACCCCGAGGCGCGGGAGAAGGCCGCACTGCGTGTCATCGCGTTCTCGTTCTTCGCGCTGGCCGCCTACGTCACCGTGGACGCGGTCCGCTCGTTGCTCGGCGCGGGGGAGCCGCAGCCCTCGGCCATCGGAATCGCCCTGGCCTCAGTCAGTTTGGTGATCATGCCGGTGCTGTCCTACGCCCAGCGCCGGGCCGGCCGGGAACTCGGCTCACTGTCGGCGGTGGCCGATTCCAAACAGACCCTACTGTGCACCTACCTCTCGGCGGTGCTGCTCATCGGACTGGTTCTCAACAGCGCCTTCGGCTGGTCGTGGGCCGACCCTGCCGCCGGACTGGTGATCGCGGCCGTCGCAGTCAGGGAAGGCCGCGAGGCATGGAAAGGCCGGGCCTGCTGCGGCCACTGCTGAGTCGGCCCAGGGGTCCCGCACCTCGGAGGTCAGGTGGGGTCGGAGTCCATCGCATAGGGCGGCCCGAGGAATCTGCGAGCCATCTCCAACTCCGCTTCGGCGTCTTTGAGCGGCCAGTGCCACAGTGCGAGGAACCCGGGCATGGGGAGCGCCGCATGGATTCTGGCACCCGTAGGGACATTCAAGAGCAGGTCCGCAGCCGCCCCGAGCTGCTGGGCGCGTTCATCGAAGAGAAGCTGCGTGCCTGCCGATTCGCGCCTGCTCTTGTTGTGGGGTGCTGCCAACCGCGATCCCGAGCAGTTCCACGACGCCGGCGAGTTTCGCCTCGACCGCAGCGGCGCCAAAGGCCATATGGCATTCGGCAAGGGCGCACACTTCTGCGTGGGGGCGGCGCTGGCACGCCTGGAGGCGCGGATCGCCCTGCGGATGCTCCTCGGACAGACCACCTGGATCGAGGCCGTTGACGTGGGGCGATGGCTGCCCAGCATCCTGGTTCGCCGGCTCGAGCGACTCCAGCTGGCGCTCACCTGAGTGGTCGCGCGGAACTTCCCGAGACTCCGCGCTGAGGTACCGCGCTGGGTGAGCAACTCGGTCACTCCGGGCGAATGTGATTTGCGACCTGCGCTGGCGTGATGGGTGCCCCCGGCAGGATTCGAACCTGCGGCCTTCTGCTCCGGAGGCAGACGCTCTATCCCCTGAGCTACGGGGGCGCTTGCTGTACAGCTGCGCCGTTGGGCGTGGATAGCGTAGCGCATGCCCGGACCGGAAACGGATTCGGTCGTGAACAGCCCAGACCATAGGATGGTTCCCCGTGACCCCCGCCGATCTGGCCGAGCTGCTCAAGGCCACCGCAGCCGCGGTGCTGGCCGAGCACGGCCTCGACTCCGATGCGTTGCCCGCTACCGTCACCGTGGAGCGCCCCCGTAATCCCGAGCACGGTGACTACGCCACCAACCTGGCGCTGCAGCTCGGCAAGAAAGTCGGCACGAACCCGCGTGAGCTGGCGGGCTGGCTGGCCGCCGCGCTGGCCGCGCAGGACGGCATCGCCGCCGCCGACGTCGCCGGCCCCGGATTCGTCAACCTGCGCATCGAGGCGTCCGCGCAGAACGTCATCGTCGGCAACGTCATCTCGGCCGGCTCCGCCTTCGGCCATTCCGCCACCATGGGCGGCAAGAAAGTCAACCTTGAGTTCGTCTCGGCCAACCCCACCGGCCCCATCCACATCGGCGGCACCCGGTGGGCCGCCGTCGGTGACGCACTGGGCCGGCTGCTGAGCACCCAGGGCGCGGAGGTCACCCGCGAGTACTACTTCAACGACCACGGCGCGCAGATCGACCGATTCACCAACTCGCTGATCGCCGCCGCCAAAGGCGAACCCGCCCCCGAGGACGGGTACGCCGGCGACTACATCGCCGACATCGCCGCCCAGGTGCTGGCCAAGGAGCCCGGCGCGCTGGAACTGCCCGATTCCGACATGCGCGAGACGTTCCGCGCCATCGGCGTGAACCTGATGTTCGACCACATCAAGGAATCGCTGCACGACTTCGGCACCGACTTCGACGTCTACACCCACGAAGACTCGATGCACACCTCCGGGCGCGTCGACCAGGCCATCGCGAAGCTGCGCGAGACCGGCAGCATCTACGAGAAGGACGGCGCAGTCTGGCTGCGCACCACCGACTTCGGCGACGACAAGGACCGCGTCGTCATCAAGAGTGACGGCAACCCCGCCTACATCGCCGGTGACCTCGCCTACTTCCTGGACAAGCGCAAGCGCGGGTTCGACCTGTGCATCTACATGCTCGGCGCCGATCACCACGGCTACATCGCCCGGCTCAAGGCCGCCGCGGCCGCCCTCGGCGACGACCCCGACACTGTCGAGGTGCTGATCGGCCAGATGGTCAACCTGGTCCGCGACGGTCAACCGGTCCGGATGAGCAAGCGCGCCGGGACGGTCATCACGCTCGACGACCTCGTCGACGCCATCGGGGTCGACGCCGCCCGGTACGCGCTGATCCGCAGCTCGGTGGACAGCCCGATCGACATCGATCTGGAGCTGTGGTCCTCGGCATCCAACGAGAACCCGGTCTATTACGTGCAGTACGCGCACGCGCGGCTCTCGGCGCTGGCCCGCAACGCCGCCGAACTCGGCGTCGCTCCTGACACCGCACACCTGGATCTGCTGACCCATGACAAGGAGGGCACGCTGATCCGCAACATCGGCGAGTTCCCGCGGGTCCTACAGACCGCCGCGAATTTGCGTGAACCGCACCGGGTCTCGCGCTACCTCGAGGACCTGGCCGGTGACTACCACCGGTTCTACGACTCGTGCCGGGTGCTGCCGCAGGGCGACGAGGAACCGGGTGATCTGCATGCGGCGCGGTTGGCGCTGTGCGCGGCCACGCGTCAGGTCATCGCCAACGGTCTCGCCATCCTCGGCGTCAGCGCGCCGGAGCGGATGTGATCGCGCACCCTGCCGGGCCCCGGCACGCAGAAGACAGCCACGCGGTAGCGGTCCCGGATCGCCCCGAGGCAGCCGCGGACGTCCTCGCGCTGGCCCCGAACGTGTGGCCGCAGAACGCTGTTCGCAATGACGACGGCGTCGTCTCGATCGCCGGTGTGCCGCTGACCGACATCGCCGCGGAGTTCGGGACGCCGGTGTTCGTCATCGACGAGGCCGACTTCCGCGCCCGCTGCCGCGAGATCTCGGCGGCGTTCGGCGGCGGCGAGTACGTCCACTACGCGGCTAAGGCGTTCCTGTGCACCGAGATCGCGCGCTGGGTCGACGAAGAGGGCCTGTCACTGGATGTGGCGACCGGGGGAGAGCTTGCGGTGGCGCTGCACGCCGGATTCCCGCCGGAGCGGATCACCGTGCACGGCAACAACAAATCCGTCGATGAGTTGACCGCGGCGGTCAAGGCCGGGGTCGGCCACATCGTGTTGGACTCCGAGATCGAGATCGAGCGGCTCGACGCGATCGCCGGCGCCGCCGGGGTGGTGCAGGACGTGCTGGTGCGGGTCACCGTCGGAGTCGAGGCGCACACCCACGAATTCATCTCCACCGCGCACGAGGATCAGAAGTTCGGGCTGTCGCTGGCCAGCGGCGCCGCGATCGCTGCGGTGCGCCGGGTGTTCGCGGCCGATCATCTCCGCCTGGTCGGACTGCACAGCCACATCGGATCGCAGATCTTCGACGTGGCCGGCTTCGAGATCGCAGCCCACCGGGTGATCGGGCTGTTGCGCGACGTGGTCGCCGAGTTCGGCGTGGAGAAAACCTCTCAGATGGACGTCGTCGATCTCGGTGGGGGACTGGGGATCTCGTACCTTCCGCAGGACGACCCGCCGCCGATGGCCGATCTGGCCGCGAAACTGCAGTCGATCGTGCGCGAGGAGTCCGCCGCTGTCGGGTTGCCCGCGCCCCGACTGGTGGTCGAACCCGGGCGCGCCATCGCGGGCCCCGGCACCATCACCCTCTACGAGGTCGGCACCGTCAAGGACGTCGCCGTAGCCGCCGATCGCAGCCGCCGCTACGTCAGCGTCGACGGCGGAATGAGCGACAACATCAGAACCTCGCTCTACGACGCCGAGTACGACGTCAGGCTGGTGTCGCGGACCAGCGAAGCGGAGCCGACGCTGTCGCGCGTGGTCGGCAAACACTGTGAAAGCGGCGACATCGTGGTGCGCGACGCCTGGCTGTCCGGCGACATCGGGCCCGGGGACCTGCTCGGGGTCGCGGCCACCGGCGCATACTGCTATTCGATGTCGAGTCGCTACAACCTGATCGGCCGGCCGGCCGTGGTGGCCGTGCGCGACGGGCGGGCACGCCTGGTCCTGCGCCGGGAGACGGTCGACGATCTCTTGAGTCTGGAAGTGAGTGAGGTGAAGCGGTGAGTGACGAAATCGGCGTGGCCGTATTGGGGCTGGGCAATGTGGGCAGCGAAGTGGTGCGCATCATCGAGGAGAGCGCGGCCGACCTGACCGCCCGCATCGGGGCACCGTTGGCGCTCCGCGGCATCGGGGTCAGGCGGGTGGCCGACGACCGCGGCGTCCCGGTGGAGATGCTGACCGACAACATCGAGGAGCTCGTCTCGCGCGACGACGTCGACATCGTCGTCGAGCTGATGGGCCCGGTCGAACCGGCGCGCAAGGCCATCCTGGCCGCCCTGGAACAGGGGAAATCGGTCGTCACCGCCAACAAGGCCCTGATGGCGGTGTCGGCGGGCAAGTTGGCAGAGGCCGCCGAGCACGCTCACGTGGACCTGTATTTCGAGGCGGCGGTCGCGGGTGCCATCCCGGTCATCCGCCCGCTGACCCAGTCGTTGGCCGGTGACACCGTGCTGCGGGTCGCCGGAATCGTCAACGGCACCACCAACTACATCCTCTCCGAGATGGACAGCACCGGCGCCGACTACACCTCGGCGCTCGCCGATGCGTCCGCGCTCGGGTACGCCGAGGCAGACCCGACAGCCGACGTCGAGGGGTACGACGCCGCGGCCAAGGCGGCGATCCTGGCCTCGATCGCGTTCCACACCCGGGTCACCGCCGACGACGTCTACCGCGAAGGCATCACCAAGGTGACCGCCGCCGACTTCGTCTCGGCGCGCTCGCTGGGTTGCACCATCAAGCTGCTGGCGATCTGTGAGCGGCTCACCACCGGCAAGGGCAAGCAGAAGGTCTCGGCCCGGGTCTATCCCGCGCTGGTCCCGCTGGAGCATCCGTTGGCCTCGGTCAACGGGGCGTTCAACGCGGTGGTCGTCGAGGCCGAGGCCGCCGGCCGCCTGATGTTCTACGGGCAGGGCGCGGGCGGTTCACCGACCGCCTCGGCCGTGCTGGGTGACCTCGTCATGGCGGCGCGCAACCGCGTGCAGGGCGGCCGCGGGCCGCGGGAGTCCAAGTACGCCAAACTGCCGATCGCGCCGATCGGCGTCATCCCGACCCGCTACTACGTCAACATGAACGTCGCCGACCGACCCGGCGTGCTCTCGGCGGTGGCCGCCGAGTTCAGCAAACGGGAAGTCAGCATCGCCGAGGTGCGCCAGGAAGGCATGGTCGACGAGGGCGGTCAGCGCTGCGGTGCGCGCATCGTCGTCGTGACCCACCAGGCCACCGATGCCGCATTGTCGGAAACCGTTGCCGCGCTGGGTGATCTGGAAGTCGTTCAGAGCATCAACAGCGTCCTGCGGATGGAAGGGACCACAGAGTGAGCACCACCCGTGCCGTGCACCAGCCCTGGCCGGGCCTGATCGAGGCCTATCGGGACCGGCTGCCCGTCGAGGACAGCTGGACCCCGATCACGCTGCGGGAGGGCGGTACCGCGCTGCTGCCCGCGCCCCGGCTGTCCGAATACACCGGCTGCACAGTGCATCTGAAGGTCGAGGGGCTCAACCCGACTGGTTCCTTCAAGGACCGCGGCATGACGATGGCAGTCACCGAGGCGGTGTCGCGGGGACAGCAGGCGGTGTTGTGCGCCTCGACGGGCAACACCTCGGCCTCGGCCGCGGCCTACGCCGCGCGGGCCGGGATCACCTGCGCCGTGCTGGTGCCGCAGGGCAAGATCGCGATGGGCAAACTGGCTCAGGCCGTCATGCACGGCGCCAAGATCATCCAGATCGACGGCAACTTCGACGACTGTCTGGAGCTGGCCCGCAAGCTGACCTCCGATTTCCCGACGGTCTCGCTTGTCAACTCGGTCAACCCGTTCCGCATCGAGGGGCAGAAGACCGCGGCGTTCGAGATCGTCGACGCGCTCGGTGACGCCCCCGACGTGCACGCGCTGCCGGTCGGTAACGCCGGCAACATCACGGCCTACTGGAAGGGCTACACGGAGTATCACCGGGACGGGCTGGCGGCGCGGTTGCCCCGCATGCTCGGCACGCAGGCCGCAGGCGCGGCACCGCTGGTGCTCGGGGAGCCCGTCAGCGATCCCGAAACCATCGCGACCGCGATCCGGATCGGGTCGCCCGCGTCGTGGACCTCGGCCGTCGAGGCCCAGCAGCAGTCCGGGGGACGGTTCCTCGCCGCCACCGACGAGGAGATCCTGGCGGCCTACCATCTGGTGGCCCGCACCGAAGGGGTGTTCGTCGAGCCGGCATCGGCGGCGAGCATCGCCGGCCTGCTCAAGTCCATCGAAGACGGCTGGGTCGCCAAGGGTTCCACGGTCGTGTGCACCGTGACCGGCAACGGGCTCAAGGACCCCGACACCGCGCTCAAGGGCATGCCCGCCGTCATCCCGGTGCCGGTGGACCCGGTCGCCGTGGTCGCCAAACTCGGGCTGGTCTAGGAATTCGTTGATCGTGACCCGCACATTGCAGCCCGGCCTGGCGGCCACCGCCGTGGTCGCCGCCTCCAGCGCCAACCTCGGCCCCGGCTTCGACAGCATGGGTGTGGCGCTCGGCCTCTACGACGAGATCGTGGTCGAGACAACGGAATCAGGTCTCGTCGTCGAGGTCGAGGGAGAAGGTGCCGGACAGGTCCCGCTGGACGCCTCGCACCTGGTGGTGCGAGCCATCGAACGCGGGTTGCGCGAGACGGGGGTCTCGGCGCCCGGGCTGATCGTCCGGTGCCGCAACGACATCCCGCATTCGCGCGGTCTCGGTTCGTCCGCCGCCGCAGTGGTCGGCGGTCTGGCGGCTGCCAACGGCATTGCCGCACAGGCCAATTGCGCACCGATGTCGCAGGAGCGGTTGGTGCAGGTGTCGTCGGAGTTCGAAGGCCACCCGGACAATGCGGCCGCCGCGGTCCTCGGTGGTGCGGTCGTGTCCTGGACCGAGGCCGGCGCCGGCGAGCCCCGGTACGCCGCCGCCCCGATCCGGCTGCACCCGGATATCACGCTCTTCGCCGCCGTCCCGCAGGTTCGCTCGTCGACTGCCGAGACCCGGGTGCTGCTGCCCGAGCAGGTCCGCCACACCGACGCCCGGTTCAACCTGAGCCGGTCGGCGCTGCTGGTCGTTGCGCTCACCGAGCGGCCTGATCTGCTGATGCCGGCAACCGAGGACGTGCTGCACCAGCCGCAACGTGCCTCCGCGATGCCGGCCTCGGCGGAATATCTCGCGGTGCTGCGGCGTTGCGGGGTGGCAGGAGTGCTGTCAGGTGCCGGGCCGAGCGTGCTGGCATTGAGTACAGCGCCCGAGTTGCCTGCGCCGGCGCTCCAATACGGCGCCGACCACGGTTTCGAGGTCAGGAAGATGTCGGCCGGACGCGGCGTGACGTGGACCTCCGCCGTCGCGGCGCACAACTAGATTGGCGCCCTGATCGGGAGTAACAGGCACAACATGCGGATCATGGGGTTTCTTGCTTCCATGCCGGATGCAGGTTATTCTCGCATTCGTCCAGCAATCGCAGCGTCTTCACCTGCGCCGACACTAGGACGAATCTTCTTTCAGGTGTTCAAATTTGTGGACTGACGGCTCGTCGCATCCCGGCGAGACCTGGTGATCACCGTTGCGGTGGCAGTGGTGTGACCTCGGCGTTCAGCGGATCGGCTGAACGCACTGAACCCTCGCGTGACGTGATCATCGAGGGAAGAAAGGAAATCCGTGACTGATACGGACCTCATCACGGCTGGCGGCTCCGACAGCGGCGAGCTGCCGAACACCGTGAGCGCAGACGCTTCGTCATCCGCCCAGGCAGCCCCTGGTGCCGCGGGTGACGCCCCAGCGGCTGCCCCCGCCCGGCGCGGCGCTCTCACCAGCATGGTGCTGCCTGAACTTCGCGCCTTGGCCAAGGAGATCGGCGTCGAAGGCGCCTCCGGCATGCGCAAGAGCGAACTGATCGCGGCCATCCGCGAGCGTCGCGGCGAGGCCAACGGCAAGTCCGAGACCAAGAACGGCGCCGCCGGCCAGAGTGCCCCTCAGGCTGCCGCCCCGGCTCCGGCCGACCAGGGCGCCGGTGAGGCCGCCCCCGAGCAGTCCGCCGAGGCGCAGCCGCAGACCCGGCGCCGTGAGCGTCGTGGTTCCTCCCGCCAGCAGGGCGGTCCGAGCGCCGGCGAGCAGACGAGCATCGAGGACCAGGGCCAGGCCCCCGAGCAGCCCGCCAAGGAGCAGCCCGCGAAGGACCAGGACCGGCCCGCCAAGGACCAGGACCAGCCCGCCAAGGACCAGGACCAGCCCGCCAAGGACCAGGACCAGCCCGCCAAGGACCAGGACAAGTCCGCCGGCGCGCAGTCGGAGTCCGGCCAGCCCGAGGGCCGCAGGAACGCCCAGCGGGATCAGCAGGGCGGCCGGGACAACCGGGACAACCGCGAGGGCAGGGACAAGCAGAACTCCGGGCAGGGCTCGCGCTCCGATTCCGACTCGGACAACCGGTCCGACGGTGGCGAGCACCAGGGCGGCCAGAATCGCAACCGCAACGCCGCTGCGGACAACGACGACGACGGCGACGGCCGCCAGGGCCGGCGTGGCCGCCGGTTCCGCGACCGCAAGCGCCGCGACCGCGGCGGAGACGGTGGCGGCGGCGGTGGTGAGCGTGACACCGAACTGCGCGAGGACGACGTGGTTCAGCCGGTCGCGGGCATCCTCGACGTGCTCGACAACTACGCGTTCGTACGCACCTCGGGCTACCTGGCCGGGCCGAACGACGTGTACGTGTCGATGAACATGGTGCGCAAGAACGGCCTGCGCCGCGGCGACGCGGTGACCGGCGCCGTGCGCGTCCCGCGCGACAACGACGGGGGCGGCGACAAGAACCCCCGGCAGAAGTTCAACCCGCTGGTGCGCCTGGACACCGTCAACGGCAAGCCCGTGGAGGAAGCCCGCAAGCGCCCGGAGTTCCAGAAGCTCACCCCGCTGTACCCGAACCAGCGGCTGCGCCTGGAGACCACCTCCGACAAGCTGACCACCCGCGTGATCGACCTGATCATGCCGATCGGCAAGGGTCAGCGTGCGCTGATCGTGTCGCCGCCCAAGGCCGGTAAGACCACGATCATGCAGGACATCGCGAACGCGATCACCCGCAACAACCCCGAATGCCACCTGATGGTCGTGCTCGTCGACGAGCGGCCCGAAGAGGTGACCGACATGCAGCGTTCGGTCAAGGGAGAGGTCATCGCCTCCACCTTCGACCGGCCGCCGTCAGATCACACCCAAGCCGCCGAGCTCGCCATCGAACGGGCCAAGAGGCTCGTCGAACAGGGCAAGGACGTCATCGTGCTGCTCGACTCGATCACCCGCCTGGGCCGCGCGTACAACAACGCGTCCCCGGCATCGGGTCGCATCCTGTCCGGTGGTGTGGACTCCACTGCGCTGTACCCGCCGAAGCGCTTCCTCGGCGCGGCCCGCAACATCGAGGAGGGCGGCTCGCTGACGATCATCGCCACGGCGATGGTCGAGACCGGCTCCACCGGCGACACGGTGATCTTCGAGGAGTTCAAGGGCACCGGTAACGCCGAGCTCAAGCTGGACCGCAAGATCGCCGAGCGCCGGGTGTTCCCCGCGGTCGACGTCAACCCGTCGGGCACCCGTAAGGACGAGCTGCTGCTCTCGCCCGATGAGTTCGCGGTCGTGCACAAGCTGCGTCGGGTGCTGTCCGGGCTGGACCCGCACCAGGCCATCGATCTGCTGATGAGCCAGCTGCGCAAGACGAAGAACAACTACGAGTTCCTGGTGCAGGTCTCGAAGAACACCCCCGGCGGCGCCGACCACGACTGAGTGACGCGGTGTGGCCGTGCCGACCCGGCGCGGCCACACCGACTCATCGGTTCATAGGGGCCGAAAGCGCTGCCTCTCAGGTGTTGTGACGTTCCTGTCCCATGTGGGGGGCGACCGTGGACCGTGACACCGTATGGCGCCACATCGACGCCCAGCGTCGTGAGGTCTGACCCATTCCACGATCGGGATGCCCCGCATGCTGCTGGAGGCGGCGCGCAGCGGCTTCCGACTCGACGCCGTGGTGAACCGGATGGCGGTCACCGACGCCAGATCGCCTGCCGCGAAGTGGCGGCGCCGATCAGCGCGCTGCTCCTGCTCATGACCGGGCGAGACCCGGCCGGGCTGCGTCGATAGCTCAGCCGGCGGACGGATCGCTGCGCAGCGCCGCGACGAGGTAGCGCCGCGCGTGGCGCAGCACCGAAGCGTGATCGTCGACGTCGCACTGCTCACCGGGCACCGTGGCCAGGCTCATCATGATCCGGGCGATCCACTCCGCGGCCTCCGCGCAATCGGTTGCCGGGTGGATCTCGCCGCGCTCCACCGCGGCTTCGACATAGGGCACCCAGAATGCGGCGATCTCGGGGATGAGCCCGCGGACACCGAGGCCGGCGCACGCGGTGAACGCCTCCGGCTCCTCCTGACGAAGCTTGAGGACCAGCGCACCCGGCGTCTCGGACTCCCTGCGCGCCAACTCCACGCCCACGGCGATCTGCTCGTCCAGACCGGTCACCAGGTCCAGACGCGCCCGGGACTCCGTCCAGAACGCATCGTTGAGCCGCACGATCGCGGCGCCGAGAAGCTCGTTCTTGTCCGGGAAATGGCGGTAGAGCCAGCCGCGGCTGATACCGGCCGCCTCCGCAACCTCGGACACCGTGGTGGCGCGAATCCCCTTGGCAGTCAGGCACTGTTCGGCGGCGTCGATGAGCCGGTCCCGCACCGACCGCGGCCCGGTTCCCGCTCCGGAAGCGGGCGCTGGTTTGGCTTCGGCCCCGACGTTCATCGGCATATCTTCGCAAACGAAGCAGCCGCCAGGGCTGAGGTACGCTTCGCGCGGTGCGGTAGTAGACAACTCTTTCAATCTGTTCAGCACATGGGGGAGGGTGGGGCGCGTTGACCGAGACGGTGCAGCAGCTACTGCGGGAGCGGGTGGACAGCGACGGCATCGCGGTGACCCACGAGGGCCGCACCTGGACCTGGCGAGAGCACCTCGACCAGGCTGCCGCCCAGGCGGCCGCGCTGATCGGCGCGGCAGACCCGGACCGCCCGCTGCACGTCGGGGTGCTGCTCGGCAACACTCCCGACATGCTCACCGCGATGGCCGCGGCGGGCCTCGGCGGCTACGTCGTGTGCGGCATCAACAACACCCGCCGCGGCGAGTCGCTGGCCCGCGACATCCGTCGGGCCGACTGCCAGTTCCTGCTCACCGACGGCTCCCATCGGGGTCTGCTCGACGGTCTGGACCTGACCGGGGTGCGGGTCTTCGAGGTCGGCACGCCGGAGTGGACGGCACTCACCGCGCAGGCCGGGCCCCTGACTCCGCACCGCGAGGTCACCGCCACCGACACCTTCATGCTGATCTTCACCTCCGGCACCAGCGGCGACCCGAAAGCCGTGAAGATGATGCACGCGATGGTGCTGCTGGCCGGCGCAGCGCTGGTGAGCCGGTACCAGCTGAGCCCCGACGACGTGTGTTACCTGTCCATGCCGCTCTTCCACAGCAACGCGGTGCTCGCCGGCTGGGCGGTGGCGGTCAACGCGGGCGCCGCGATGGCGCCCGCGCAGTTCAGCGCGTCGCGCTTCCTCGACGATGTGCGTCGGTACGGCGTCACGTACATGAATTACGTCGGCAAGCCCCTGGCCTACATCCTGGCCCGCCCGGAGCGACCCGACGACGTCGACAACCCCCTGCGGGTGGCGTTCGGCAACGAGGCGACCGACCGCGACATCGCCGAGTTCTCCCGCCGGTTCGGGTGCCAGGTCTGGGACGGCTTCGGGTCCACCGAGAACGCGGTGACGATCACCCGCGAGGACGGTTGCCCGCCCGGCTCCATCGGCAAGGGCTTTCCCGGAGTGGCCATCTACCACTCCGAGACGCGCACCGAGTGCGCGGTCGCCCGGTTCGACGAACACGGCGCGCTGTGCAACGCCGACGACGCGATCGGGGAGTTGGTCAACACCCAGGGCGCGGGCATGTTCGCGGGCTACTACAACGATCCGGACGCCACCGACGATCGGATGCGTCACGGCATGTTCTGGTCCGGCGACCTGGCCTACCGCGACGCCGACGGCTGGATCTACCTCGCCGGCCGGACCGCCGACTGGATGCGGGTGGACGGCGAGAACTTGACTGCGGCGCCTATCGAGCGGATCCTGATCAGGCAGCCGGCGGTCAGCATGGTGGCGGTCTACCCGGTGCCCGACGAATTCGTCGGCGACCAGGTGATGGCCGCGATCGTGCTGCAGGACGACGCGACGCTGACCCCGGACGAATTCGCCCGATTCCTCGACGAGCAACCGGACCTGTCGCCGAAGGCCTGGCCGCGCCATGTGTGGGTCGCCGAGGACCTGCCCAGCACCGCGACCAACAAGGTGCTCAAGCGCGAGCTCGTCGCGATGGGGACCGAACCGGCTGGCCGCACGCTGTGGCGCCGCGACGGCAAGACCTACCTGGCGGTGGCTCAGGAATAGCGGGCCCCGAACGGGCGTTTAGGCTGCTGGCGGTTGACCTGGCATAATTGACCGCCGTCACCTCGGTTCCGGTTCACGCCGCAGCCTCCCGGTACGGGAAGGGCGACCCGGACCCCACGATCGAAGAGGAAACCATGAAATCAGGCATTCATCCTGACTACGTCGAGACCACTGTGCTGTGTGGTTGTGGTGCGAGCTTCACCACCCGCAGCACCAAGCAGAGCGGAAACATCACTGTCGAGGTCTGCTCGCAGTGCCACCCGTTCTACACCGGCAAGCAGAAGATCCTCGACAGTGGCGGCCGCGTCGCACGCTTCGAGAAGCGCTACGGCAAGCGCAAGACGACTGCCGACCAGTAGCCGTCCGAACGGCGCCCGCTCTGTTGCTCAGGCACAGGCCGGGCGCCGTTTCGCGCACCGGGGTGGACACAGGACAGTAGAGGAGGCGAGATGACCGAGGCCGCACCGGCGATCGAGGCGATTCTCGCCGAGTACGCCGAGCTGGAACAGCGCCTCTCCGACCCTGAGCTGCACGCCGACGCGGGCACCGCCCGCAAGGTGGGCCGGCGGTTCGCCCAGGTGTCGCCGATCGTCGCGACCTACCGCAAGCTCGAGGCCGCCCGCGGTGACCTGGAGGCGGCACGTGAACTCGTCGCCGACGACTCCTCCTTCGCCGCCGAGGTCGACGAACTCGCCGCCAAGGTGACCGAGCTGGACACCCAGCTGACCGACCTGCTGGCCCCGCGCGATCCGCACGACGCCGACGACATCGTGCTGGAGGTCAAATCCGGCGAGGGCGGCGAGGAATCCGCGCTGTTCGCCGCGGACCTGGCCCGGATGTACATCCGCTACGCCGAGCGGCACGGCTGGACGGTCACGATGCTGGGGGAGACCACCTCCGACCTCGGCGGCTACAAGGACGCGACGCTGTCGATCGCCAGCAAGGGCGACTCCGCCGACGGGGTGTGGTCGCGGTTGAAGTTCGAGGGCGGCGTGCACCGCGTGCAGCGGGTCCCCGTCACCGAATCGCAGGGCCGGGTGCACACCTCGGCCGCCGGGGTGCTGGTCTACCCCGAGCCCGAGGAAGTCGAACAGGTCCAGATCGACGAGTCCGATCTGCGCATCGACGTGTACCGCAGCTCAGGCAAGGGCGGCCAGGGAGTCAACACCACCGACTCCGCGGTGCGCATCACCCATCTGCCCACCGGCATCGTCGTGACCTGCCAGAACGAGCGGTCCCAGTTGCAGAACAAGGCGCGGGCCATGCAGGTGCTCGCCGCGCGGCTGCAGGCGCTCCAGGAGGAGCAGGCGCAGGCCGACGCGTCGGCGGACCGGGCCAGCCAGATCCGCACCGTCGACCGCAGCGAGCGGATCCGCACGTACAACTATCCGGAGAATCGGATCGCCGACCACCGGATCAACTACAAGGCGCACAACCTCGACCAGGTGCTCGACGGCGACCTCGACCCGCTGTTCGACGCGCTCGCCGCGGCGGACCGGCAAGCGCGGTTGCAGAACACGTGAACGTAGCCGACCGGCCGGTGACGATGCGTCAGATGATCGACGACGCCGCCGAGGTGCTGGCCTCGGCCGGCGTCGGGTCGCCGAGGGTCGACGCCGAACTGCTGGCCGCGCACGTGGCGGGAACCCAGCGCGGCCGGGTCGCCTTCGTCACCCCCGACGACGGCTTCGCCGCGCGCTTCCGAGCCCTGGTGGCCCGCCGGGCCGAACGCGTGCCGCTGCAACACCTCACCGGTACGGCGGCGTTCGGACCTGTCACCGTGCACGTCGGTCCCGGCGTGTTCATTCCCCGCCCCGAAACCGAGGCGCTTCTGGAATGGGCTCTCGCGCAACAACTTCCGGAGAATCCCCGGATAGTCGACCTGTGCACCGGGTCCGCGGCGCTGGCCCTGGCGCTGTCTGCCGGGTTCCCGGCCGCGACCGTCACCGCGGTCGACGACTCCGACGCCGCGCTGGCCTACGCGCGGCGCAACACCGAAGGCACGCCGGTGACGGTGGTGCGCGCCGACGTCACCGCAGGCAACGTGCTCAGCGAGTTCGACGGCACTGTCGACCTGCTCGTCGCCAACCCGCCCTACATTCCGGCCGACGCCCGGCTCGAACCAGAGGTGGCCGAGCACGACCCGGCCCACGCGCTGTTCGGCGGGCCGGACGGGATGGTGGTGATCGACCGGATCGTCGACGTCGCGGCCCGGCTGTTGCGTCCCGGCGGACGCTGCGCGGTCGAGCACGACGACACCACCTCGGAGCGCACCGTCGCGGCGTTCACCGACTCCGGTCGGTTCGTCGACGTCACCGCCCGACACGACCTCACCGGCCGGCCCCGCTTCGTGACCGCGGTGCGGGCCGGGTGAGAGGCTGACCCACGTGACCCAGCGAGAAGCGAAGGCGGATCGCAGATGACCGAGATGTTCGACTGCACGGATCCGGCGCAACGCGAGACCGGGATCGCGTCGGCGGTCAGCGCCCTCAAGGGTGGACGCCTGGTCGTGATGCCGACCGACACCGTCTACGGGATCGGCGCCGATGCGTTCGACGGCGAAGCGGTCGCGGCGCTGCTGGCGGCCAAGGGCCGTGGACGGAACATGCCGGTGCCGGTGCTCGTCGGTTCCTGGCACACCATCCAGGGGCTGGTCTACTCGGTGCCCAACAGCGCCAGGGAACTGATCCGTGCGTTCTGGCCCGGGGCGCTGAGCCTTGTGGTCCACCAGGCGCCGTCGCTGCAGTGGGACCTCGGCGACGCGAACGGCACCGTGATGCTGCGGATGCCGCTGCACCCGGTCGCGATCGATCTGCTGCGCGAGGTCGGCCCGATGGCGGTCTCCAGCGCCAACATCTCCGGAATGCCCGCCGCGGTCACCGCCGCGCAGGCCCGGGAGCAGCTGGGCGACCTCGTCGAGGTCTACCTCGACGGCGGCCCCGCCCAGCAGCAGGCCGCGTCCACCATCGTCGACCTCACCGGCGCGCATCCGCGCGTGCTGCGGGAGGGCCCGGTGACGATCGCGGCGATCGCCGACGTCCTGGGCGTCGACGCCTCGACCCTCAGTCCGCTCCCGGATTGATCTGGAATTCTTCGTGTATCTGGGTTCAGTGACCGAGACCGTCGCGCAGGCGGGGGAGGGCCTCTTGGCGCTCTCCGACCGCGGGGCCGGGGTCCCGCTGCGCGAACTCGCGTTGGTCGGGCTGACCGCGGCGATCATCACCTACCTGGCCACCGGATGGGTGCGGGTGCTCGCGACGCGCTGGGGAGCGGTCGCCTACCCCCGGGAACGCGACGTGCACCTGCAGCCGATCCCGCGCATGGGCGGCCTGGCGATGTACGTCGGCGTCGTCGCCGCGGTGCTGCTGGCCTCGCAGCTGCCCGCCCTCACCCGCGGCTTCGTGTACTCGTCGGGGATCCCGGCGGTCGTCGTCGCCGGCGGACTGATCATGGTGGTCGGACTCATCGACGACCGGTGGGGCCTCGACGCACTGACCAAGTTCGCAGGCCAGATCACCGCCGCGAGCGTGCTGGTGACCATGGGCGTGGCCTGGAGCGTGCTCTACATCCCGATCGGCGGGGTCGGCACCATCGTGCTCGACCAGGTCGGGTCCATCCTGCTGACGCTGGCGTTCACCGTCGCGCTGGTCAACGCGATGAACTTCGTCGACGGCCTCGACGGGCTGGCCGCCGGCCTCGGCCTGATCACCGCGTCGGCCATCTGCATGTTCTCGGTCGGGCTGCTGCGCGACCACGGCGGCGACGTGCTGTTCTACCCGCCCGCGGTGATCTCGGTGGTGCTGGCCGGGGCCTGCCTGGGGTTCCTGCCGCACAACTTCCACAAGGCGCGGATCTTCATGGGCGACTCCGGCTCGATGCTGATCGGGCTGATGCTGGCCGCCGCATCGACCACCGCCGCCGGCCCCATCTCGCAGACCGCCTACGGCGCCCGCGACGTGTTCGCGCTGCTCTCGCCGTTCCTGCTGGTGATCGCGGTGGTCCTGGTGCCCGCGCTGGACATGCTGCTGGCCATCATCCGGCGCACCCGCAAGGGCCTGAGTCCGTTCAGTCCCGACAAGATGCACCTGCACCACCGTCTGCTGGAGATCGGCCACTCACACCGGCGCGTGGTGCTGCTCATCTACCTGTGGGTCGGCATCGCCGCGCTGGGAGCCGCAAGCACGATCTTCTTCGATCCCCGGCACACCGCCGCGGTCATGGCGGGCGCGGTCGTGATCGCGATCGTGGTCACTCTGATCCCGTTGCTGGGACGCCGCAATGACGCACCGGACGAGGTGTACGACAAAAAGTAGTAGGGCCTCTTTTAGGGCCCTCACCATGTGTTAGGGTTTCATGAGAACCTAAAAGACCTCACGGGTTGCCGGCCTCCGGGCGGTTCGATGGCATCGATCAGAGCATCGCCCCGGCTGGCATGACGACCGACATTCAGACCACATTTCGACCAAAACAGGGAGCAACCCCTTGGGTGATTCCAGCGCGCCCGACGCCCTCCGATACGCTACGGGCGCCACGCACAGGAACCGCGGGACGACCCCATCGATGCTTGACGACCGCCGGATTGAGGTGAAGCAGTGACGACGCCAGCGCAAGACGCGCCGTTGGTGTTCCCGTCCGTTGCTTTCCGGCCTGTTCGTCTGCTGATCGTGTGCCTCGCGCTGACCGCGGTCGCGCTGCTGGCCTCGGGGTTCACCGGCAACATCCTCTTCGGCGCATTCTTCGGTGTCGGCCTCGGTCTGGGACTGGTCAACGCACTTCTGGTGCGTCGGGCCGTCGAGTCCATCACCGCCGAGGAACACCCCCTGAAGAAGAAGATGGCGGTGAACTCGGCCACCCGCCTGCTGGTCATCACCGCCATCGCTCTCACCGTCGCATTCGTCTTCCGGCAACACGGCGGCCTCGCCGTGCTCTTCGGGCTGGCGATCTTCCAGGCGCTGCTCGTGATGAGCACGAGCATCCCGGTGATGAAGAAGATCCGCCGCGACGGACTCAACGTGCTCGACACGGATTCGAAGGATTGATCTGAGCTACATGAACCGGCTGGACTCAATGGAGAGAAGACAGGGACGATGACCGAATCCATCCTCGCCGCAGAGGAAGGTGGCGCCGCCATCCACGTCGGGCATCACACGATGGTGTTCGAGTTGTTCGGCATGACGTTCAACGGCGACACGATCCTGGCCACCGCGGTCACCGGGTTGATCGTCATCGCACTGGCGTTCTACCTGAAGTCCAAGGTCACCTCGACGGGCGTGCCCGGCGGCGTGCAGCTGTTCTGGGAAGCGCTGACCATCCAGATGCGCCAGCAGATCGAAGGCTCGATCGGCATGAAGGTGGCGCCGTTCGTGCTGCCGCTGTCGGTCGCGATCTTCGTGTTCATCCTGATCTCCAACTGGCTGGCGGTCCTGCCGTGGCAGTACGGCGGTTCGGACGGCGCCGCAGGCGAGCTGTACAAGCCGCCGGCATCCGACATCAACTTCGTGCTCGCGCTGGCTCTGTTCGTGTTCATCTGCTACCACGCCGCAGGCATCTGGCGTCGCGGCATCATCGGGCACCCGATCAAGGTCGTCAAGGGACACGTCGCGTTCCTCGCGCCGATCAACATCGTCGAGGAACTCGCGAAGCCCATCTCGCTGGCACTGCGACTTTTCGGCAACATCTTCGCCGGCGGCATCCTGGTGGCGCTCATCGCGATGTTCCCCTGGTACATCCAGTGGTTCCCGAACGCTGTGTGGAAGACCTTCGACTTGTTCGTCGGCCTGATCCAGGCGTTCATCTTCTCGCTGCTGACGATCCTGTACTTCAGCCAGTCGATGGAACTGGACCACGACGACCATTAAGAGCGACGACCATTAAGCAAGACGACCGCTAAGAGCACTGACGCAGTAACCGCTAAGTCCCTACGACCAACGATCACGAACTCTGGCGGCACCGCCCCCAGTTATCAAGGAGGATAAGAGAATGGAAATCGACCCCAACGCCATCATCACGGCTGGTGCGCTGATCGGCGGCGGTCTGATCATGGGCGGCGGCGCGATCGGTGCGGGTATCGGTGACGGTATCGCCGGTAACGCCCTGATCTCCGGCATCGCCCGCCAGCCCGAGGCACAGGGCCGGCTGTTCACGCCGTTCTTCATCACGGTTGGTCTGGTCGAGGCGGCCTACTTCATCAACCTGGCCTTCATGGCGCTGTTCGTCTTCGCCACTCCGGGCCTGCAGTAATCCACCGGCATGGGTGAACTCACCACATCTATCGTCGCCGCCGAAGAAGGCGGAGGGACCAGTAACTTCCTGATCCCCAACGGCACCTTCTTCGCCGTGCTGCTCATCTTCCTGATCGTGCTCGGCGTGATCTCGAAATGGGTTGTGCCGCCGATCAGCAAGGTCCTGGCCGAGCGCGAGGCGATGCTGGCCAAGACCGCCGCGGACAACCGCAAGTCGGCCGAACAGGTCGCAGCGGCACAGGCGGATTACGAGAAGACAATGGCCGACGCCCGCAGCGAGGCTTCGTCGATCCGCGATGAGGCCCGTGTCGCGGGTCGCCAGGTGGTCGACGAGAAGCGGTCGGCGGCCAGTGGCGAGGTCGCCGAGACGCTGAGCGCCGCGGACCAGCAGTTGTCGCAACAAGGTTCGGCCGCTCGGTCGGATCTGGAGTCCTCCGTCGACGGCCTGTCCGCGACGCTGGCCAGCCGGATCCTGGGCGTCGACGTGAATTCAGGTGGGAGTCGTTAGATGTCGATCTTCATCGGACAGCTGATCGGCTTCGCCGTCATCGTGTTCATCATCGTCAAGTGGGTCGTGCCCCCTGTGAAGGGGCTGATGCAGCGCCAGCAGGAGGCGATCCGGGTCGCGCTCGCCGAGAGTGCCGAGGCCAGCAAGAAGCTCGCCGACGCCGACGCGATGCACGCCAAGGCGGTCGAGGACGCGAAGGCGGCGGGGGCCAAGGTCGCCGAGGAAGCACGCCAGGACTCGGAGCGGATCACCTCACAGCTGGCCGAGCAGGCCGACGCCGAGGCCGAGCGGATCAAAGCCCAAGGTGCCCAGCAGGTTCAGCTGATGCGTCAGCAACTCATCCGGCAGCTGCGCAGCGGCCTCGGTGAGGAATCGGTGGAGAAGGCCGCGGAGATCGTCCGCAACTACGTCTCCGATCCGGCCGCGCAGTCGTCGACCGTGGATCGGTTCCTGGACGAGCTGGATGCGATGGCTCCGTCCTCCGCGGTGCTGGAGGCCGGTGCGACGCTGAACCTGCGCGCCGCGAGCCGTGAAGCGCTGGCCGAGCTGGTCAAGAAGTTCGAGTCGCTCGCCGAGGGCGCCGACGCCGCAAGCCTGGCCACCCTCGCCGACGATCTCTCGGCGGTGGCCACGCTGCTGCTGGACCAGACGACGCTGAACAAGCATCTGGCCGAGCCCGCCGAGGACGCCTCGGCCAAGGAGCGGTTGGTCGACCGGTTGTTCGATGGCAAGGTCGACGCCGCGACACTGGATCTGCTGAAGACCGCTGTGGCGCAACGCTGGTCCACCGAGGCGAACCTGATCGACGGAATCGAACACGTCGCCAGGCTGGCGCTGCTGGTCCGCGCCGAGCGTGACGGCCAGAGCGAAGAGGTCGAGGACCAGCTGTTCCGGTTCAGCCGCGTGCTCGACTCGCAGCCCGAGCTGAGCCGGCTGCTGACCGACACCGTGGTGCCCGCCGAAAAGCGCGTGGCGCTGCTGTCGAAGATTCTCGACGGCGGCGACGGGGTCAACGACACCGTCAAGGCCCTGCTGATCCAGACGGTCGAACTGCTGCGCGGCGAAACCGCCGACTCCGCGGTCAACGACCTGGCGGAGCTTGCGGTCGCCCGGCGCGGTGAGGCCGTCGCCGAGGTCACCGCCGCAGCCGACCTCTCCGATGCGCAGCGCACCCGGTTGACCGAGGTGCTCAGCCGGATCTACGGCACCCCGGTGTCGATCCAGCTCGAGGTCGACCCCGAGGTCCTCGGTGGGCTCCTGATCATGGTCGGTGACGAGGTCATCGACGGCTCCATCTCTTCGCGGTTGGCCGCGGCCCGCACCGGGCTGCCGGACTGACCGCCCCAGAACTCGCGCAGTAACAACACAAAGGCAGGACGAAAAGCCATGGCAGAGTTGACAATCTCGGCTTCTGACATCGAAGGTGCGATCGAGGACTACGTCTCCTCCTTCGCCGCCGACAACGAGCGGGAAGAGATCGGCACGGTTCTCGATGCCGGTGACGGCATCGCCCACGTCGAGGGTCTGCCCTCGGTGATGACCCAGGAGCTGCTGGAGTTCCCCGGCGGCGTCCTCGGTGTCGCACTGAACCTCGACGAGCACAGCGTCGGCGCGGTCATCCTCGGTGACTTCGCGAAGATCGAAGAAGGCCAGCAGGTCAAGCGCACCGGCGAGGTCCTCTCGGTCCCCGTCGGCGATGCGTTCCTCGGTCGCGTCGTCAACCCGCTCGGCCAGCCGATCGACGGCCAGGGCGACATCGAGGCCGAAGGCCGCCGCGCCCTGGAACTCCAGGCGCCGTCGGTGGTTCAGCGTCAGGGCGTCTCCGAGCCGCTGCAGACCGGCATCAAGGCCATCGACAGCCAGACCCCGATCGGCCGTGGCCAGCGCCAGCTGATCATCGGCGACCGCAAGACCGGCAAGACGGCCGTCGCGGTGGACACCATCCTCAACCAGCGTGAGGCGTGGGAGACCGGCGACCCGAAGCAGCAGGTGCGCTGCGTGTACGTCGCGATCGGCCAGAAGGGCACCACGATCGCCTCGGTGAAGCGGGCCCTCGAAGAGGGTGGCGCGATGGAGTACACCACCATCGTCGCAGCCCCGGCCTCCGACGCCGCCGGCTTCAAGTGGCTGGCGCCGTACACCGGTTCGGCCATCGGCCAGCACTGGATGTACGACGGCAAGCACGTGCTGATCGTGTTCGACGACCTGTCCAAGCAGGCCGACGCGTACCGCGCGATCTCGCTGCTGCTGCGTCGTCCGCCGGGCCGCGAGGCGTTCCCGGGTGACGTGTTCTACCTGCACTCGCGCCTGCTGGAGCGTTGCGCGAAGCTGTCCGACGAGCTCGGCGGCGGTTCGATGACGGGTCTGCCGATCATCGAGACCAAGGCCAACGACATCTCGGCGTTCATCCCGACCAACGTCATCTCGATCACCGACGGCCAGTGCTTCCTGGAGTCCGACCTGTTCAACCAGGGTGTGCGGCCGGCGATCAACGTCGGTGTGTCGGTGTCCCGCGTCGGTGGCGCCGCGCAGATCAAGGCAATGAAGGAAGTAGCAGGAAGTCTCCGCCTGGAGCTGTCGCAGTACCGCGAACTGGAGTCGTTCGCCGCGTTCGCGTCGGATCTGGATGCGGCCTCGAAGGCCCAGCTGGACCGCGGCGCCCGCCTCGTCGAGCTGCTCAAGCAGCCCCAGTACACCCCTTACTCGGTCGAGGATCAGGTCGTCGCGATCTTCCTCGGCACCAAGGGCCACCTGGATTCGGTTCCTGTCGAGGACGTTGCACGCTTCGAGCAGGAAGTGCTCGAGCATGTGAAGGCCTCGCACGACGACATCCTCAAGGAGATCCGCGAGACGAAGAAGCTCTCCGAGGAGACCGAGGAGAAGCTGACGAACGTCATCAACGAGTTCAAGAAGGGCTTCTCGGCTTCCGACGGCAGCTCTGTGGTCGTCAACGAGGCCGAGGCCGAGGCGATGGACGAGGCAGACGTCGAGAAGGAATCCGTCAAGGTCCGCAAGCCGGCCCCGAAGAAGTAAGGCGGGAAACGGCACTGAAGGGTCTGGAGAGCTAGATGGCTGCAACACTGCGCGAGCTTCGTGGGCGCATCCGTTCCGCGGGGTCGATCAAGAAGATCACCAAGGCCCAGGAACTGATCGCCACGTCGCGAATCGCCAAGGCGCAGGCCCGAGTCGAAGCGGCTCGGCCCTACAGCACTGAGATCACGAACATGCTCACCGAGCTCGCGAGCGCCAGCGCACTGGATCACCCGCTGCTGGTCGCACGGGAGAACCCGCGCCGGGCCGCGGTGTTGGTGGTGTCGTCGGACCGCGGTCTGTGCGGCGCCTACAACGCCAATGTGCTCCGGCAGTCCGAGGAACTGTTCGCGCTGCTGCGCGAAGAGGGCAAGGAGCCCGTTCTCTACACGGTGGGCCGAAAGGCTCTGGGCTACTTCAGCTTCCGCCAGCGCGACGTGATCGGTTCCTGGGACGGCTTCTCGGAGCGCCCCACCTACGAGAACGCGCGTGAGATCGCCGACACCCTGGTGGCGGCGTTCATGTCCGGTGCGGACGACGAGGGCGACGACGCCGGTGCGGACGGCATCCTCGGCGTCGACGAGCTGCACATCGTGTTCACCGAGTTCCGGTCGATGCTGTCGCAGTCGGCCGTCGCTCGGCGCATCGCCCCGATGGTGGTCGAGTACGTCGGCGACGAACAGCCCGAAGACGGCCCGCAGACGCTGTTCTCGTTCGAGCCGGACCCGGAGACGCTCTTCGACGCCCTGCTTCCGCGTTACGTCGCGACCCGTGTGTACGCCGCGCTGCTGGAGGCCGCGGCCTCCGAGTCGGCCTCCCGTCGGCGCGCCATGAAGTCGGCGACCGACAACGCCGACGATCTGATCAAGGCGCTGACTTTGGCGGCCAACCGCGAGCGTCAGGCGCAGATCACCCAGGAAATCAGCGAGATCGTCGGCGGCGCCAACGCGCTGGCCGACGCGAAATAGTCTCAACAGCAAGCCCCGTAGGAAGCGAAGAGGAAATGACAGCTACCGCCGAAAAGAGCGCAGGCCGCGTCGTTCGTATCACCGGACCCGTGGTCGACGTGGAGTTCCCGCGTGGCTCCGTACCCGAACTGTTCAACGCGCTGCACGCCGACATCACCTACAAGGAGCTGTCGAAGACGCTGACCCTGGAGGTCGCCCAGCACCTGGGTGACAACCTGGTGCGCACCATCTCCATGCAGCCGACCGACGGCCTGGTCCGCGGCGTGGAGGTCACCGACACCGGCCGCTCGATCTCGGTGCCCGTCGGCGACGGGGTCAAGGGCCACGTGTTCAACGCCCTCGGCGACTGCCTCGACGAGCCCGGCTACGGCAAGGACTTCGAGCACTGGTCGATCCACCGCAAGCCGCCGGCCTTCTCGGAGCTCGAGCCTCGCACCGAGATGCTGGAGACCGGTCTGAAGGTCGTCGACCTGCTCACCCCGTACGTGCGTGGCGGCAAGATCGCCCTGTTCGGTGGTGCCGGCGTGGGCAAGACGGTGCTCATCCAGGAGATGATCAACCGTATCGCCCGCAACTTCGGTGGTACCTCGGTGTTCGCCGGCGTCGGCGAGCGCACCCGTGAGGGCAACGACCTGTGGGTCGAGCTCGAGGACGCCAACGTGCTCAAGGACACCGCGTTGGTGTTCGGTCAGATGGACGAGCCGCCGGGCACGCGTATGCGCGTCGCGCTGTCGGCCCTGACCATGGCCGAGTTCTTCCGCGACGAGCAGGGCCAGGACGTGCTGCTGTTCATCGACAACATCTTCCGGTTCACCCAGGCCGGTTCCGAGGTGTCGACGCTGCTCGGCCGTATGCCGTCCGCGGTGGGTTACCAGCCCACTCTGGCCGACGAGATGGGCGAGCTGCAGGAGCGCATCACCTCGACCCGCGGCAAGTCGATCACCTCGATGCAGGCCGTGTACGTGCCCGCCGACGACTACACCGACCCGGCGCCGGCGACCACGTTCGCGCACCTCGACGCCACCACCGAGCTCTCTCGTACGGTGTTCTCCAAGGGCATCTTCCCGGCGGTGGACCCGCTGGCGTCGTCGTCGACGATCCTCGATCCGGCCGTGGTCGGCGACGAGCACTACCGCGTCGCCCAGGAAGTCATCCGCATCCTGCAGCGCTACAAGGATCTCCAGGACATCATCGCGATCCTCGGTATCGACGAGCTGGCCGAGGAGGACAAGCAGTTGGTGCAGCGTGCCCGCCGCATCGAGCGCTTCCTTAGCCAGAACATGATGGCGGCCGAGCAGTTCACCGGCCAGCCCGGCTCGACGGTGCCGCTGAAGGAGACCATCGAGGCCTTCGACAAGCTGACCAAGGGCGACTTCGACCACCTGCCCGAGCAGGCGTTCTTCCTCATCGGTGGACTCGACGACCTGGCGAAGAAGGCCGAGAGCCTCGGCGCCAAGCTGTGAGTGCGGCGGGCATCGGCGCGATGACCGTCTGCGCGAAGAGCATTCAGCGGAAGGTGGTTCAGCATGGCTGACCTGCACGTCGAGATCGTCGCCGTGGAGCGCGAGCTGTGGTCGGGTGACGCGACGTTCGTGTTCACCCGCACCACCGCCGGCGAGATCGGCATCCTCCCGCGGCACATCCCGCTGGTCGCCCAGCTGGTGGACGACGCCATGGTCCGGGTCGAACGCGACGGCGAAGACGACCTGCGGATCGCGGTCGACGGCGGATTTCTGTCCGTCACCGAGGAGGCTGTCCGCATTCTCGTGGAGAACGCGGAATTCGAGTCGGAGATCAACGCCGACCAGGCCAAGCAGGATTCGGAGTCCGACGACGAGCGGACCGCGGCATGGGGACGCGCGCGCCTGCGCGCCCTCGGCCAACTGGACTGACCGCCGATGAGCGCGTCCATGCTGTTTATGGCCGCGCTCGTCGGTGTGCTCTTGGTCGCCGTCGGCGCCCTGACGTATCGGCTGTGGAAGCTGCGACAGGTCGGCGGCACCGCGGCCATCTTGCGTGACTTTCCGGCCAACGGCGGTCACGGTTGGCGCCACGGCGTGATGCGATACCGCGGTGGTGAGGCTGGCTTCTACCGGTTGTCGAGCCTGCGGTGGTGGCCGGACCGTACGTTGAGCAGGCGTGGGCTGGAGATCGTGTCGCGCCGATCGCCGCGCGGCGACGAGTTCGACATCATGACCGACGAGATCGTCATCCTCGAACTGCGTGACGCAGGCCCCGAACGGGGCCGCGGCTACGAAATCGCGCTCGACCGCGGCGCGTTGACCGCGTTCACCTCATGGTTGGAGTCGCGCCCGTCTCCGCGGGCGCGCCGCCGCAGCTACTGACGCTGCCCGTTACCGACCCCTAGTCCCGCTGCCCACCCGGCTGCCACAGCACGTCGCCGTCTGGATTGGCCACCCGGGACAGGATGAACAGCAGGTCCGACAGCCGGTTCAGATACTTCGCCGGGAGCACGTTGACCGAGTCGCCGTGGGTGTCGACGGCATGCCACGCGGACCGTTCGGCCCGTCGGGTCACCGTGCGGGCGACATGGAGCAGTGCCGACAACGCCGTGCCGCCGGGCAGGATGAACGAGTTCAGCGCAGGCAGCGGCTCATTGAACTCGTCGCACCACTTCTCCAATCGATCGATGTAACTCTGCTGGATACGCAGCGGGGGATACTCGGGGTTCTCCACCACCGGCGTGGACAGGTCGGCACCCGCATCGAACAGGTCATTCTGGATCTGGAGCAGTACCGGCAGGATCCGCTCGTCGGGATGTCCGAGGGCGACCGCAACCCCGATCGCCGCGTTCGCTTCGTCACAGTCGGCATAGGCACACAGGCGTGCATCGCTCTTGGAAACGCGGCTGAAATCGCTGAGCCCCGTCGTGCCATCGTCGCCGGTCCGGGTATATATCCGTGTCAGGTGTACAGCCATGGCCAGAACGGTACCGGGCTGTGTCCTGAGCGGTGGCTCGGCAGCCTGACACGGTCGACCGCGCTGTTTACACTGACCGGCGTGAGCGAGCGTTTCGTGGTAACGGGTGGTTGCCGGTTATCAGGAGAAGTGGCCGTCGGGGGCGCCAAGAACAGCGTGCTGAAGCTGATGGCGGCGGCTCTGCTCGCCGAGGGCACCAGCACGATCACCAATTGCCCGGACATTCTCGACGTCCCCCTGATGGCCGAAGTCCTGCGCGGACTCGGTGCAACGGTGGAGCTGGTCGGTGATGTCGTCCGGATCACTTCGCCCGATGAACTCAAGTACGACGCCGACTTCGCGGCGGTGCGTCAATTCCGCGCGTCGGTGTGTGTGCTCGGCCCGTTGGTGGGCAGGTGCAAGAAGGCGAAGGTCGCTCTTCCCGGTGGCGACGCGATCGGATCGCGGCCGCTGGACATGCATCAAGCCGGCCTGCGTCAGCTCGGGGCGCGGTGCAACATCGAGCACGGGTGTGTGGTCGCCGAGGCCGAGCATCTGCACGGTGCCGAGATCCAGCTGGAGTTTCCGTCGGTCGGAGCGACCGAGAACATCCTGATGGCGGCGGTGCTGGCCGAGGGGGTCACGACGATCCACAACGCCGCCCGCGAACCGGACGTCGCCGACTTGTGCATGATGCTGAACCAGATGGGTGCCCAGATCACCGGCGCCGGGTCCTCGACGTTGACCATCACCGGTGTCGACCGGCTCTATCCCACCGAACACCGGGTCATCGGTGACCGGATCGTGGCTGCGACGTGGGGGATAGCCGCTGCGATGACACGCGGCGACATCTCGGTGACGGGAGTGGACCCGTCGCATCTGCAGTTGGTGCTGCACAAGCTGCATGACGCCGGTGCCACTGTCACCCAGACCGACGACGGTTTCCGGGTGGTCCAGTACGAACGTCCGAAAGCGGTCAACGTCGCGACGCTCCCGTTCCCGGGATTTCCGACCGACCTCCAACCGATGGCGATTGGCCTGGCGGCGATCGCCGACGGCACGTCGATGATCACCGAGAACGTATTCGAGGCCCGCTTCCGATTCGTCGAGGAGATGATCCGGCTCGGCGCCGACGCGCGTACCGATGGTCACCATGCGGTGGTGCGGGGGATTCCGCAGCTTTCCAGCGCTCCGGTGTGGTCCTCGGATATCCGTGCCGGTGCCGGCCTGGTGTTGGCGGGATTGGTAGCCGACGGCGATACCGAGGTGCACGACGTCTTTCACATCGACCGCGGCTACCCGAAGTTCGTGGAAAACCTGGTTGGTTTGGGTGCCGAGATAGAACGGGTAACCTAGAAAAGTCCCGCCGCGAAAGGCTAGCAAGCCTCTGACCAGCGGATTTGACTTCGAAAGAGCGTCCGCTCTAATCTTATGAAGTCGCCGCGGAAACGCGAAGGACAGGATCTTGACTCGCTAGCGAAGATGGTTTAAGCTGGCAGGGTTGCCCTCTGGAGGGTGATTCAGCAGGATTCA
>NZ_BCRS01000060.1 GCF_001552715.1 Mycolicibacterium vaccae NBRC 14118 = CIP 105934
GTCGGCGGCTGCGGACGCCGCCCGCGCCAGCTCGCCGGCGGTGGCGTACCGCTCGTGCGGCTGCTTGGCCATGCCCCGGGCCACGACGTCGTCGAACGCCCGGCTGACCCCGCGGCGCATGATGCTCGGCCGCGGCGGCGGCGCGAACATGTGCGCGCTCCACACCTCCCGCACGTCGGCGGCCTCGAACGGCGCCCTGCCGGTCAGCGACTCGTACAGCAGACATGCCAGCGAGTACACGTCCGAGGCCGGGCCGCCGCGGTCCCCACTGAACCGCTCCGGGGCCATGTAGGCGCTCGACCCGACCACCAGGCCCGTCGACGTCACCGACGCCTCACCGCCGCCGTGCGCGATGCCGAAGTCGACCAGATACGCGAAATCGTCCGGCGTCAGCAGCACGTTCTCCGGTTTGATGTCCCGGTGCACCAGGCCGTTGGCGTGCGCAGCGTCCAGCGCCGCGGCGACCTGCCGCAGGATCGCGACCGCCCGTCCCGGCTGCAGCGCCCCCTCGGCGCGCAGCACCTCCTTGAGGCTGGCGCCGTCGACCAGCCGCATATCGATATAAAGGACGCCGTCGATCTCCCCGAAGTCGTGCACTGGGATGACGTGCGGTTCCTGCAGCCGGGCCGCGACCCGGGACTCGCGGCGGAACCGGTCCTGGAAACTGCGGTCGGCGGCCATCTCGGGGCGCAGCAACTTGATGGCGACCATGCGTTCGCGTGCGGTGTCGTAGGCGCGGTACACCTCGCCCATTCCCCCGACCCCGATCACCGATTGCAGCTCGTAGGGCCCGAACCGGGTGCCCAAGCGAGAGCCGCCCTTCGGGGTGCTCACATGCAATCCTTCCGTCGTCGACCGGCCGCCGAACAGGCTTCCCGATCGCGGCGCCGCCTAACCGGGCGGGGGGTCAACAGCGGCTGAGCAGCTCCTTCAGCTCCGCGTCGAAGCGGTCGCCCAGGTCCCACAGATCCCGGACCAGCTGCGGGCACGAGACGATGCCGACGTTGAGTTTGTCGGCGAGCGACATCACGGTGATGTTCAGGCCGGCCCCGTGGAAGATCGGCCCCAGCGGATACAGCGCGGTGACCTCGGCGCCGCAGCTGTACAGCGTGTTCGTCGGTCCGGCGACGTTGGAGATGACGGCGTTGAGGATCGTGGTGTTGATCAGCGGCGTGTGCGCCAGCAGGCCCAGCAGCCACGAGTACCCGGCGCGGGAGATGCTCTGCGCCAGGTCGATCAGCAGGGTCGGCCCCAGCGACCCGCTGTGCTCCTTGGCGCGCGCGCCCGATTCGGCGATCGCCAGCAGCCGGTCCTCGGGCTCGGCCATGTCGGTGTGCAGGTTGCAGAACATGCCCGAGAGCTGGTTGCGGCCCGGCCGGTCGGACTGTCCGTGCACCGACGCCGGGACCACGGCGATCAGCGGCTTGTCCGGTAGCTCGTCCCGGTCTGCCAGGAATCCACGCAGCGCCCCGGCGCACAGTGCCATCACGACGTCGTTGACCTTGACGTCGAAGTGGCTCTTCACCTTCTTGACGTCGTTGAGGTCCAGCTGGACCAGCGCGATGTTGCGCTCGGAGGTCAGCTCGCCGTTGAACGGTGTGCTCGGCGCGGAGAACGGGGCCGCCATCGCAGTGCCGTTGATCGCCCGGTTCAGCGTCTTGGCCACCATCGTCGCCGCCACCGGCACCGCGCGGGTGAGCTGCAGCGGCCGGGTCACGAACCGCACCAGCCCGTTGACGGTGATCCCCAGCGACGATGCGCCCCCGGGCCCCTCGACGGGTTCGGGCGGCGGCGCATCGGGCGCGGAGTCCAGCAGCTGGTTGAGCAGGTTCGCCGCCGAGACGCCGTCGACCGCGGCGTGGTGCACCTTGATCATCAGGGCGAGGCTGTTGTCCTTCGCACCACCCTCGATGACCCACATCTCCCACAACGGTTTGCTGCGATCCAGCTGGACCGACGCGATGTGGCCGCACACGTCGGCGAGTTCCTCGCGTCCGCCCGGCGAAGGCAGCGCGATCCGGTTGAGGTGGCGGGACAAATCGAAATCCTCGTCCTCCACCCACACCGGATGGTCGAGATTCAGGTCGCTGTCGGCCAGCTTCGCGCGAAACTCCGGCACGGCGGGGATGCGCTTGGCCAGCTCGTCGCGGAAGCGCACGAAGCTGTAGCCGCCCGGCACCGTCGAGGTGTCCAGCTCGACGATCGAACACACATGAAGCGGCACCGAGGACGATTCGCTGTACAACAAACCCGCATCAAGCCCACTGAGCCGTTCCATCCCCCCGAGATACCCCCGGTGTGATCTGGATCAAACCGGAGATTCCCCGCGCCTTTGCCCAAAGGGCACCTGCTGCGGCGTAAGCGCCGTCATCGCCGCGCCAGGTGCACTCTCGCGGGGTCAGGCCGACAGATCGAACCTGCCCGCGGCCAGCCGCTGCGGCGCCCGGCCGTCGACGAGCTCGTCACGGTCCTCGGGATGCTTCCAGTAGTGGCGCACCAACCAGTACAGTCCGGCACCGCCGGGCACGTAGACGTCAGGCATCCCGATGATCTCTTCGCTTCCGTCGCCCAGTCTGAGCGCAACGGTTCGGGGCGTTCTACGGGACTCCGCATGAGCGGCTACCTCAACCACGTCCTGCCACTCAAAGGTTCGTGTCGTGCGGACGTCCGCGTTCTCGATAGTGGCGGGCGTCAGCTTGACGTACCCCACTCCGCCCCGGCGCCACGCGGTGATCAATCCCCAACTGACGGTGCACAACGCGACCACCGCGGCCCCGACCCAGACAGTGCGCAAGGCCCGCGTCTCCGCGAACTCGATTGCCCCGAACGGCGCCGCGACCACGAAGATCAAGGTGCTCGGTAGGGCCGCCACCACAGCGAGCAGGAGCAGCGCCGAGCACCGCTGGTCCACCCGCAGGGTGAAACCGGTTGCATCGCTGGTGGTTCGCGCCGTCGTGCGACCGGAGACCAGCAGCGAAATCGCGGATGCGAAGAGCAGCAAGAAGGCGGACCATCCGATTGTGACCGCTGTCGTCAGATAGTTTCCGCGCGCTGCCGCCGCCGCTCCGAGACCACCATATGCAAGCCCGACACCGACGCAGAGCGCGATCGCCAATACGGCAAACCTGCTGCCACGTCCCCACTCCGCGGGTTCCGGCAGTTTCAGTACGGACATACGACGTCCCCGATGAACTTGCCCATTTCCATCCCACCGTATGCGCCGAAGCCACCCAGGAAGACGGCCCCCAAGGGCACTGTCAGCGGCGCAAGCGGACCACCGAGCAAGCCAGCCGCCGCGCCGAATTCCATACCAGCCCAGCCTCCACCGCCACCGGCGACACCCGCGACTAGCGCGATGCACCGATCTTTCCCCGAGTCCGCCATCACCATGTCGAACACAGTGGTGGCCGCGGTCAGCGCCGGCCCACCGAACTTCATGGTCTTGCCGATGTTGTCGACCGCGTCAGCCGTGAGCATAGGAAGCGAGCCGCCACGGGCGATGTGCTTCTCCAGCCCGCCCATGCCGGAGGTGGTCGCCATCGAAAGGTTGTCGATCAGCTCAACCGGGACGGCACTGTGCCTCCCGTCCGGGGTTGTGAAGCCGGCGGTCCGGTACCCGGTCGGATCCATCGACATCGTCAGATGCGAACCGTCCGCGTAAGCGATCGTGGTGTAGTCGCAGTCATTGCCCAAGTCGTGCCAGGAGCTCGTCCTGGCGACGAAGTCGCCGTTCTTGTCGAACTCTTCCATCTGGTAGAAGTTCTGCTTGCTGGGCCATTCGAACGGATCCATGCGGGTGGTGACCGCCTTGCTGCCGTCCTGCTTGATCACCGTGGTGACCTCCTCGCCGTATTCGTTCGTCGAGTAGGTGACCTCGCGGATGTGCTGCTGCTCATCCGCCGAACGGATCGCCTCCTGCGCCATCAGGCCGGGAGGACTCCGGGGGTCGGGTACCTGGTCGGGCGGGCGCTGCGTCGTCGGCAGCAGCAGGTCCCCCAGGTCAGTGGCCGGACCCGGCTCCACGAAACCCGCGCTCTCGGCCGCCGTGACGATCGCGTCGGCTGTCGCGTCGTCGGCGTCACCCACCGCGGCCAACATCGTGTTGATCCCCACTTGTTCCTGCCGCGCCGACGCCTGTAGCTTGGCTATCTCGTCTTCCGACATCATCACCGGATCTACGAGCACCACCCACTGATCGGTGACATTCAGCGGCCCTGCGTCGACCAGGTCGGCCCTGGCCAGCAACGCCGCCCGCGCACTGCCGATCGCGCCTGCACCGTTCTTCAGCGCTGTCGCCACGGCTTTGACGTACTCGGTGAACTGCTGCGCCTGGGTGTCGGCCCGACCGAACATCCCGGTCGCCGCCTGGTGTGCATCCCCCGACCATCCTTGGACTTCGGGAAGCCGGTTGATCGAGTCGTCGATACCGGACACCGCCGAACCCACTGCGATCCCGCCGGATTCGACGGCGCCACCGGTCGTGCTCAACGAGTCGGCGTTCCAACTTTGCAGCGTTGATCGCGACGGGAGCACACCCGAGATTCTTCCGCACCCCGCCAACCGCTCACTGCACCAGTTTGCCGCTACGGCGAGTCCGCCGACTCCCCCGCACCCGTGGGCGGCCAGCGGTGCATCGCGGATTCCATTTCGGCCTGGGTGAGCGCGCGGACCGGCAACCGGTCCTGACCCGGGTGACAGCGCATGCCCTGCAGCAACACCGCCACGTAGCGCCGCCACAGATCAGCCGACACGTCGCCCGAGTACTCGCTCACCGCGCCCGCCATCAACCCGAGCAGCGGCATGTCCGTCGACGACACCTCAGGCCGCAGATAGCCGTCGCGCGCAGCCCGCTTCATCAGTTTCGACACCAACGGTTCGAGCCGGGTACGCCCGGCGTCCACCCGCCCACCGCAGTACGCCCTGCTGAACGCGACCTCGCGCAGACCGCGGTCGGTGGCCGTCATCTCGCACATCTGCCAGACGAACCAGGACAAGCCGTCCCAGGAATCCTCGGCCTGCAGTGCGGACTCGGCCAACACGACGAGCTGGTCGATGCCGTCCTCGAAGATCGCTGCGAACAACGCCTCCCGGGTCGGGAAGCGCCGGTACACCGTGCCGACGCCGAGACCGGCGTGGTGGGCGACCTCGTTGAGCGTGGCCTCCAACCCGCGCGTCGCACAGAGCTCGCGGGCGGCCTCGATGATCCGCCGCCGGTTACGCTCGGCGTCCTTGCGCAGGCTCGACGCCCCGGGCGCTGCACTCATGGCGCCGAGTCTACGGACGGGCCGCGTCGCCGCCCGGACGTATCGCTGCCACAGTTCGGCATTCTTGCGCAGACCACGGCAGGGCTTGTCAATCACAAAGCCGAATTCTGTGATGTGCCTTACCGAAACGCGATAACCGGATTGACGCTATCCACTTAACCGGCTTAGATTCCCTACGCGATCGCATGCCATCTGGCGGCCCGCGGCGTCTCTCTCATCGAAAGGCACGACCTTGCCTGCAGCTGTCATGCGCGCAAAAACTCCCGGGAAGCCGTCGATCGGCCATGCCGATCGCGCGCGGAGCGTGCGGTGATCACCGCCGTCAAGCGGGTCTGGCTGCCCGTCCTGGTGGCGGCCGCGGTCGCGATCGGCGCGTTGAGCGTCTCGCACCTTCGCTCGGTGTTCGGATCCGAGGGCGCGATCGTCACCCCGGTCGACGCGGACACCGCAGAGTCGTTCAACCCCAAGGTCGTCACCTACGAGATCTTCGGTTCCGGCTCGTCGGCCACCATCAACTACGTCGACCTCGACGGTAAGCCGCAGCGCACCGGTCAGGTGAGTCTGCCCTGGTCACTGACCCTGGAGACGACGCTGCCGTCCGTGATGCCGAACATCATGGCCCAGGGCGACGGTCATTCCATCGGCTGCCGCGTCACCGTCGACGACGAGGTCAAAGACGAAAGAACGGCTGAGGGTCTGAACGCCGCGACCTACTGCCTGGTGAAGGCAGCATGACAGTCACCGACGACGCGCCCACCGACGCCATACCGCCGGCACGGCACGCAGCCCCCTCGCGCCCGAAGCTCCCGCGCTTCATCCGAACGTTCGCCATCCCGATCGTCCTGGTCTGGATCGGCATCGTCGCGTTCCTCAACACCGCGGTGCCGCAGCTCGAAGAGGTCGGCAAGCTCCGCGCGGTGTCGATGAGCCCCAACGATGCTCCGGCGCTGATCGCGACCAAGCACGTCGGCGACAAGTTCGACGAGTACGACACCTCCAGCTCGGTGATGATCGTCGTAGAAGGCGAGGAACCGCTCGGGCCGGACGCGCACGCGTTCTACGACGAGGTGGTCCGCGAACTCGACGCCGACACCACCCACGTACAGCACGTCCAGGACTTCTGGGGTGACACCCTCACCGCGGCCGGCGCCCAGAGCACCGACGGCGAGGCCGCCTACGTGCAGGTCTACATCGCCGGCGACCAGGGCGAGGCGCTGGCCAACGAATCCGTGCAGGCCGTCCGCGACATCGTCGAGGCCAACCAGGCTCCGCCCGGGGTCAAGGCGTACGTCACCGGACCCGCGGCGCTGACCACCGACCAGAACATCGTCGGCGACGCCAGCATGAAAACCATTGAGGGCGTGACGATCGCGATCATCATCGTGATGCTGCTGATCATCTACCGGTCGGTCATCACGATGCTCGTCACCATGACGATGGTGTTCATCGGGCTCTTCTCCGCCCGCGGCATCGTCTCCTTCCTCGGCTACCACGAGGTTTTCGGGCTCACCACCTTCGCGACCAGCATGGTGGTGACGCTGGCGATCGCCGCCGCCACCGATTACGCGATCTTCCTGATCGGCCGCTATCAGGAAGCCCGGCGGTCGGGGCTGGACCGCGAGTCGGCCTACTACGACATGTTCCACGGCACCGCCCACGTGGTCCTCGCCTCGGGAATGACGATCGCCGGCGCGACCGCCTGCCTGCACTTCACCCGCCTGCCGTATTTCCAGAGCATGGGATTCCCGCTGGCGATCGGCATGACGATCGTGGTGGCCGCCGCACTGACCCTCGGTCCGGCGCTGATCTCGATCGTCACCCGCTTCGGAAAAGTGCTGGAGCCCAAGGGCAACGGCCGCGCCCGCGGCTGGCGGCGGCTCGGCGCGGCGACGGTCCGCTGGCCGGGCGCCATCCTGGTGATGGGGATGGTGCTGTGCCTGGTGGGCCTGCTGGCCCTGCCCGGCTATCACACCACCTACAACGACCGGATCTACCTACCCGACGACGTGCCCGCCAACGTCGGGTACGCGGCGGCCGACCGGCATTTCTCCGACGCCAAGATGAACCCCGACCTGGTGATGGTCGAATCCGATCACGACATGCGCAACCCGGCGGACTTCCTGGTGATCGACAAGATCGCCAAGGCACTGGTCCGTGTGCACGGCATCGCGTCGGTCACCACAATCACCCGCCCAGACGGCAAACCCATCAAGCACGCATCGCTGGCCTACACCCTCGGCCAGAGCGGCACCGGCCAGCTGTTGAACAACGACTTCCAGCAGACAGTGCTGGAGAACACGCTGCAGCAGGCCAATGAGATGCAGGTGACCATCGACTCGATGGAGCAGATGCAGCGCATCACCCTGGAACTGGCCGACGTCAGCCGCCGGATGGCCGACAAGATGAACGACACGTCGGTGAACCTCACCGAAGTACGGGACCACCTGGCCGATTTCGACGATCAGTTCCGCCCGCTGCGCAACTACTTCTACTGGGAACCGCACTGCTACAACATCCCGATGTGCTGGGCGCTGCGCTCGATCTTCGACAGCCTCGACGGCATCGGCACGATGGCCGACGACTTCACCGAACTGGTCCCCGACATCGAGCGCATGGCGCAGCTGACCCCACAGATGGCGGCGCTGATGCCCGCGATGATCCAAACGATGAAGAACCAGAAGCAGATCATGCTGAACCAGTACCAGGCTCAGAAGATGCAGCAGGATCAGAACATCGCCATGCAGGAGGACAGCACGGCGATGGGCGAGGCGTTCGACACCGCCCGCAACGACGACACCTTCTACCTGCCGCCGGAGGCCTTCCAGACCGCCGACTTCCAGCGCGGCATCAAGCTGTTCATGTCACCGGACGGGAAAGCGGTGCGTTTCACGGTGTTCCACCAAGGTGACCCGCTGACCGAGGACGGCACCGCCCGCATCGAACCGCTGCGCATCGCCGCGGCGGACGCCATCAAGGGCACCCCGCTGGAAGGGTCCACCGTGTACGTCGGAGGCAGCGCGGCGATGTACAAGGACATGCAACAGGGCGCCGACTACGACCTGCTGATCGCCGCCGTCGCGTCGCTGATCCTGATCTTCCTGATCATGGTGATCCTCACCAGAGCCGTTGCGGCAGCAGCCGTCATCGTCGGCACCGTGGTCCTCAGCCTGGGCACGTCCTTCGGTCTGTCAGTGCTGATCTGGCAGCACATCATCGGAATCCCGCTGAGCTGGATGGTGCTGCCGATGTCGGTGATCGTGCTGCTCGCCGTCGGCGCCGACTACAACCTGCTGCTGGTGTCGCGGATGAAGGAGGAGATCGATGCCGGGCTGAAGACCGGGATCATCCGGTCCATGGCAGGCACCGGTTCCGTCGTCACCGCAGCGGGATTCGTGTTCGCCTTCACGATGATCGGCATGGTCGTCAGCGACATGATCACGATCGGGCAGGTGGGCACCACCATCGGTCTGGGCCTGCTGTTCGACACCCTGGTCGTGCGTTCGCTGATGACACCGTCCATCGCCGCCCTGATGGGCAAGTGGTTCTGGTGGCCGACCCATGTCCGTCCCCGCCCGAAGCCGAAGCCGTGGCCGCGGGTCGAGCGGGTCACCGAGGAGGCGACGACCTGAGGTGACCCGGCGGTACCGGACCGAGGCTAAGCCGTGGCCGCGGTCCGGTCCGGCAGCGCCAGCCGGTGGATGGTCCGCAACGTCGAACCGTACTGGTGGGCCAGCGAACCCGTGAGGTAGGGCAGGTCGTACTTCTCGCACAACGGCCGCACCCGCGCAGCGATCTCGGCGAGGCGGTTGCTCGGCAGGTCCGGGAACAGATGGTGTTCGATCTGGTAGCACAGGTTGCCGCTGGCGAACCCGAGCAGCCGGCCGGCCCTGAAGTTGGCCGTGCCCAGCATCTGCCGCAGGTACCACTGGGCCCTGGTCTCGGTCTCCAGCACCTCCGGCAGGAACTTCTGTGTGCCATCGGGGAAGTGCCCGCAGAAGATCACCACGTACGCCCACAGGTTGCGCAGCAGGTTGGCGACCGCGTTCGCGCGCAGTGTCCGGCGCCAGCGTTTGAGGCTCAGCCCCGGCCACAGCACATAGTCCTTGACGCCCTGACGCGCGATCTTCCCCAGGACGGCTTTCACCTGCGCGATCTTCTCGGCCCGCGTGCGGCCCAGGTCGACTCCGTGCAGGGCGATGCCCCATTCGAAGGTCACGGCCAGAAACAGGTTCTGCAGCGGCTGTAACAGATGCCCCTTGGTCCACGGTTGGTCAGACGTCACCCGCATCACGCCGAATCCGAGGTCGTCATCTTCGCCCAGCACATTGGTGAACGCATGATGGCGGTAGTTGTGCGACGACCTCCACTGAGACGAGACCGCGACCATGTCCCACTCCCAGGTGCTGGAGTGGATCTCCGGGTCGTTCATCCAATCCCATTGGCCGTGGCTGACGTTGTGGCCGATCTCCATGTTCTCGACACTCTTCGCGAAGCCGAGCGCGGCGGTGCCCACGGCCCAGGCGGCCTTCGACCGGGTGGTCGCGATGAACACTCGCGCCGCGACGTCGAGGGTGCGCTGGAACAGGATGGTGCGCCGGATGTAGTTGGCGTCCCGGGTTCCGAGCGACTCTTCGATGTCATTGCGAATCGTGTCGAGCTCGCGGCCGAGACTCTCGATGTCTTCAGGGCTCAGATGGGTGTAACGGGCGATATCGGCGATGGCCATGGCGGGTCCTAAGTCGATCCAGCTGAGGGCACCGAGACAGACCCTGAAACCGAAATATGCGAGAACCGGTCGAGCGAGACAGTGCATCGCTTCAGCGGGTTTGTTCCAGCCTACCCCGACAGGACGCCGGACCTACCACCGCGGGGACACGGGCTCCTCGGCGAACTCGGCCAACAGGTCGGCAAGCGGCACCGTGGCGACGCCGATGGCGCTGTCGCAGATCCCGAACGGGATCACCAAAGTGCCCGCGTGAACCAACCCACCGCACGAGTACACCACGTTGGGCACATACCCGTTCTGCGCGTCGGCCGCCGGGCTCAGAAGCGGCCGCCGCAGGCGACCGATCACCCGGGTGGGGTCGTCGAGATCGAGCAGGATGGCGCCGATGCTGTAGGTGCGCATCGGTCCGACACCGTGAGTCAGCACCAGCCAACCGGCATCGGTTTCGATTGGTGGGCCACAGTTTCCGAGATGGAGCGTCTCCCACACCTCGACAGGCTGCTGGCAGGGCCAAGCCGTCGTCCAGACAGGCAGATGGTCGGTGAGGGTGACGCTGTTGGTCTCGCGATCCGACCTCGACATCGCGGCATACCGGCCGGCGATCCGCCGAGGGAACAACCCGAGTCCCTTGTTCGCCGCGGCCTGCCCCACCAGTGGCACCGAGGTGAAGGTCCGGAAGTCCGTCGTGGTCAGCAGCTGCTGGCTGATCTGCGAGCCGCTGTAGGCGGTGTAGGTGGCGTAATAGGTGATCGAGTCGTCGTCGCCGACGAATCGGACAAAGCGGGCATCCTCGATACCGGCATGTTCGGCTGCCATCGCCGGCCACAGCACGCGCTCGGAAAGCGTTACCGCATCGGGGAATTCCACCGCGTAGAAGCGGTCGGCGAAGTCGCGGATCGTCGCGATCGTGTCCTCGGCCTGGCCACGGGTGCTCAGGTGCGCACGCAGACTGTCGAGCCGCTCGTCCAGGTCGAACCTGGTGAAGAGGTCGCCGAGCGCATCGAAGACGTAGTCCGCGGCTTCACCGCCGCGGCCCTGCGTATCGAGCTCGGTACGAAAAACAGCCGCGTCCAACAGGGTGGTTTCGATCCGTCCGGTGGAGGCGAACGGAGCCGGTTCGTCCACCGTGGCGTGCCCCGCCGCGTCGACGACGCCGGTGCGGAACCCGATGGTCGAGCGGTGCCCCTCCCCGATCCCGCGGACGCTCATCACGAACCGTAGGCTGCCCGGTGCGGTATCCGACTGATCGGGACCCGCGACGATGCTCGGGTTGCACAGCGCCGCGCCCTCGATGGCGTATTCGTTGGTGAATATGGCACCCAGCAACAGCATTCGTTCTTCACTGATCTCACAGTTCGGGTCCAGCCGGTCGGCGAGTTCGGCGGCGTGCCGTCGCAGTGTGCCGATCAGATCGCGATGCCTGTCGCCGAACCGGTCGAGCACGTCCTGCAGGGTCTCCCGCACTTCGTCGTCGGCCAGCGCCAAGGTCCGCGACAGCACCGTACCCGCGCGGGACTCCTGGTGTTCGAAGCCCTCCTGGCCCGGCACGAACAGCCGGGTGACCACGCGCCCCGGATCGGCCGCAACCCGCTGCGAGCTCCGGGTCACGAGTTGGCCCCTCGTGGAAGTCATTGCAGGACAGGCACGAAACTGCGTGCCTGTTGCAGGGTGGCGATCACAGCGAGGGTGGATTCAGCGCCGCAGTTCAGGTTCACCCGGTCGGCGTGCAGCCCGTCGAAGCCGGCGCCGGTCTGCGGGTCCCACATCAGAAGTCCCAGGTCGTTGTCGCCGTGGAACCAGGCCGCCGCGGACTGGATACCAGCCGGCCACACCGGGCTGGTGTCGGTGGCGGCGGCACGCGCACACGCGTCGGCCAAACTCGCCACCTCGATCGGTTGCTGGTCGAACCCCGGCTGCCTGTCCTTGGGTCCCCGCCCTGCGACGGGGGTCGGCGAGAGGTGACCACCGCAGGTTTCGACGTCCAGCAGCCACGCCAGCAGGTCCAGGCCGCGCGCACGCAGCGCAGCATCGCCCAGCGCCACCCCGGCGGCGATCATCGCCTCGGCCAGCACAGCGTTCCCATAGGTGAGACGCGGTTCGGGCCAGGGCCATTCGGGATCGCCGGTCGGCTCACCGAGAGAACCGGCGTAGTCGACCAGAAGTTCGCGCGCCTCGGCATGCCCCGGGGTGACACCGAGGAGCTCAGCGGCGCCGATCGCGGCGAAGGCCATCGCCCGCGGATGCGGTGATCGGGCGTTTGCCGCGCGTTCGAACTGAATCGTCGCCAGCCGCCGCACCATGCTGACGGAGCTGTGCGCGGCCGCGGTGCCGAGAGCCCAGACCATGCGACCCCAGTGGTCCTCGGTGTTCGGGGTGTCTGTCCAGTGACCCCCGACGTTCAACCGGTTGCGGCAGGTGCCGTCGTAGGACTGGGCGTCGTTGAGGAACGTGAGCGCCTTGCCTGCCAGGCCGTTCAGCTCACCCGTCGACTGGGGCTCCCGAGTGGCGACGATGAGCACCCTGGCCATGTCGTCGGTGCAGTAGCCGTGCTCGCGCCGCGGTTCGGCCAGGTCGGCATGCTCGAAAGTGGCGCGGTGATCGGTCATTCGCAGCAGATGGGTGAAAACGGGCTGTACCACAACGTCGGTCATGCAGCGGCCAGCCGTGCCGCGACCAGGCGTTGCGCCAGGCCGACATACGCCTTGGCCACGACGGGCCAAGCCATCGCCGGCGCCAGTCCGCGCGCCTCGGAGGCCATGGTGCCTGCGGCGCGCGGGTCGGTCAGCGTCCGCCGCAGGGCTGTCGCCAGTGCGTCGGGATCGTCGTGGGCCACCACAGTGCCCGCGCCGCTGCCGAGCAGTTCGACGGCGTGCGGGAACGCGGTGGCGACGATGGGTCGCCCGCTGGCGACGGAGTCCACCAGCACACCGGAAGTGACCTGGTCTTTCGAGTCGTAGGGCAGGACCACCACCGACGCGGACTGCATGAGTTCGGTCAGCTGCGCCGGAGTGCGGTACGCGGAGTCGAAGGACACGGCGTCGCCGACCCCGAGACGCTGCGCCTGAGCGATGAGACCGTCGCGGTACTCCTCACCGTGGGCGGCGAGCACCTTCGGATGGGTGCGGCCTGCGACCAGATACCGCGGCCGTTGCGGCAGGTCCTTCAGCAACGGCATCGCGTCGATGACGCGCTCGACACCCTTGCCTGGACCAAGTAAACCCCAGGTCAGGATGACCGGCCGACCGCCCCGCTTCGCCGCGACAGCCGTGGGCAACGCCGCGCCGTGCGGGATGATGCTCACCTTACGGCGGTCGACGGTGAAGCCGGCGCGCAGGCGTGAGCGGGCTGCCTCGGTCATCACGACCACTTGATCGGCGAGTTCGAGGACCTCGTTGAGCACCGAGAGCTGGTGCGGCGTCGGATCTTTGAGGACGGTGTGCGCGATCACGATCGACGGGACGGTGAGGCGCTTCATGACCTCGACGATCTCGTCGCCGTCGGGTCCGCCGTAGATGCCGTACTCGTGCTGGATGACGGCGACATCGCTCCTGTTGAGCGCCTGTGCCGCGGCCGCGACGGAGGCTGCCGAACCGTTGACGAGCTCTGCCACGACGGCATTCGCTGTCGAGGAGGGCCCGTCCGCGATGCGCACGACCTCGACGTCGACACCGCGCTCGGACAGACCGGCACCGAGTGCGGCGCTGAAGGTTGCCAGCCCGCAGACTGTCGGCGCGTACGTACTCAGGAAGCCGAATCTCGGTACGTAGGAAAAGCTTTGCATCCCGAAGGGAGCGGATAAATGGTTGGCTAACGTTGGAGCATTCAAGATTATCCCGACTTTGGGCTATTGCCACCGGCCCGACCGGCGTAGGTGAAGACTCGGGGGATCAGCGCACAAGCGCAGAAACTGATCTCAACCGGACTGCTGGGATTACCAGCTGATACGAGTCTACGCCTCGAGGCCCACAAGAACCGGGTTAAGGTTTAATGCATCTATACCGGGCTCCGTCAGGCTACGGTTAGCCAGGTTGATTCTCCAGCCTCCCGGTCACGTCACGACGGCGATCCACATCCCCGTCGAACCGCATTGACGTCAGCCGGCACGTCACGGTGTGCGACACACTCGGGAGTCCAGTGTCGAGACGGATCACAGTTATGTCCCGAACCCGGCGCGCTTACGCCGCCACCGACTGCACCCCTCGTACAGTCGGTACGTCCGACATCGCGTTTCCCTCGCATCACCCGACAGCACCGCCCTTTTGAGGAGGGCCGTGCATTCACCTCACCAGCGCGTGCGCGCTACTGCGATAAAGGGCTGCCTATGAGCCGATTCACCGAAACCATGTACGCCAACGCCCACCGCAGCACCAAGGGCTTCAACACCGGCGAGCCGCACTCGCCGGTGCGGCATTCCTGGGAGGAGGTCCACCAGCGTGCCCGCAGAATCGCCGGCGGTCTGGCTGCCGCTGGCGTCGGTCCCGGGGACGCGGTGGCGATGCTGGCCGGCGCTCCCGTGGAGATCGCCCCGGCCGCCCAGGGCGTCTGGATGCGGGGAGCCAGCGTGACCATGCTGCATCAACCCACCCCTCGCACCGACCTGGTGCGCTGGGCCGAGGAGACCACCGCCGTCATCACGATGATCGCCGCGAAGGCCGTCGTCATCTCTGATCCGTTCATGGCCGCCGCCCCCGTGCTGTCAGGCTCGGGCATGACCGTGCTGACCATCGCCGACCTGCTCGCCGCCGATCCGATCGACCCCGTCGACACCGACGACGACGACATCGCGCTGATGCAGTTGACCAGCGGCTCCACCGGTTCCCCCAAGGCCGTCCAGATCACCCACGCCAACATCGTCGCCAACGCCGACGCGATGACCACGGGCTGCGACTTCGACATCGACACCGACGTGATCGTCAGCTGGCTGCCCTGCTTCCACGACATGGGCATGACCGGTTATCTGACGGTGCCGATGTACTTCGGGGCCGAACTGGTCAAGGCCACCCCGATGGATTTTCTCAACGATATCCTGTTGTGGCCCAGGCTGATTCACAAGTACCGCGGTACGATGACCGCCGCGCCGAACTTCGCGTACAACCTGCTGGCGCGGCGGCTGCGCCGGCAGGCCACCCCCGGGGAATTCGACCTGTCCTCGCTGCGGTGGGCGCTGTCGGGCGCCGAGCAGGTCGACCCTGACGATGTGGAGGATCTCTGCGCCGCCGGCGCCCCCTTCGGCCTCGACCCCGGGGCCGTCATCCCCGCCTACGGCATGGCCGAAACCACCGTCGCGGTGTCGTTCTCCGCATGCGGGGGGGGCATGGTCGTCGACGAGGTGGACGCCGACCTGCTCGCTGTCCTGCACCGCGCGGTACCGGCGACCAAGGGCCACACCCGCCGCCTGGTGAGCCTGGGCCGGCCCCTGCACGGGCTGGAGCTTCGTGTCGTCGACGAGGACGGCGCCGAGCTGCCCGCCCGCGGTGTGGGCGTCATCGAGGTGCGGGGGGAACCGGTCACCAGGGGGTACACCACGGTCGCCGGATTCATCGCCGCCCAGGATGAACGCGGCTGGTACGACACCGGCGACATCGGCTACCTCACCGAGTACGGCAACGTCGTGGTGTGCGGTCGCCTCAAGGACGTCATCATCATGGCCGGCCGCAACATCTACCCCACCGACATCGAACGGGCCGCCGGCCGCGTCGACGGGGTACGGCCCGGGTGCGCCGTCGCGGTGCGACTGGACGCGGGCCGCTCACGCGAGACGTTCGCAGTTGCTGTCGAATGCAAGGACTATGCCAACGAAACACAGGTGCGACGTGTCGAACGGCAGGTCGCCCACGAGGTGTTCGCCGAGGTCGACGTCCGGCCGCGCAACGTGGTGGTGCTGGCGCCCGGCACGATCCCGAAGACACCGTCGGGCAAGCTGCGGCGCGCGCATGCGCTCTCGCTGGTGAGCTGAAGCGAGTACCCTCCACCAACATAGATGGCTGATTTCGACGCACAGCCCGGCCGGGCCACCCCGTCAGATCTGTCGGCTACGCAGCGCGAAGCCGACGAGATGGACCTGCGCGCGGGACTGACCGGCGTCGCGGGACTCGTCGCCGACGCCCGCCCCGTCGAGCAACTGCTGAGCGACGTCGCCGAGTTCGCCGCGCACGCCATTCCCGGCGTCGACGGGGTGAGCATCGCGTTGCTGCAGTCGGAACTCGATGGACCACAGATCCAGATGTTCTCGGCCACGGCGGACTTCGTCGCCGAGATCGACGGTGTCCAGTACGAAATCCTGCACGAGGGGCCCTGCATCACCGCGATGCAGACCGGCCGGGCCGCCGTCAGCGGCTCGCTCGGTAGTGACGACCGCTGGCGACACTTCGGCGGCAGGGTGGCGCGGATGGGGGTGCACTCGGCGCTATCGCTGCCCTTGGTCGTCGACAAGACGGTGGTGGGCGCGATCAACTCCTATGCCCGTGCCCGCGACGCGTTCGGTGACCATGCCGTGGAGTTGGGTTCGCGCTTCGCCGCGTCGGCCGCGGTGTCGGTGTACAACGCGCAGCTGCTCGCCGGCGCGCGGGAGCGGACCGAACGTCTGCAACGGGCGTTGGGGAGCCGCGCGGTGATCGACCAAGCCATCGGGATCCTCCGTAGCCGCTCGGGCGCGACCGCGGAGGAAGCGTTCGACCGGCTCAAGCGGCTGAGCCAGGCCGACAACGTCAAACTCGTCGTCGTGGCCGAGCAGCTGGTGAACGAGGCCGTGCGCCGCGCCCGGGCCAGGAACGGCCGTTAACTGTCGGCCTCGCCGGCGAAGGCGAGGATGGCGGCGACCAGCACGGGGCGGGAATGGCGGTCGGTCATCAACCGGCGCGCCACGTCGGTCAGGTGTTGGCCGTTGGCCCGCGAATAACCACGCAGAACTTTGAATGCATCCTCGACGGAGATGTCGAGGAGTTCCCGCAGGAAGCCCTTCGCCTGCTCCACCACGATGCGGTTGGCGAAGGCGTTACGCAGCTGCGGGATTATCGTCGCCGTTGTCGGCGCCCGCTCCTGCAGGATCGCCACACATGCGATGTGGCCCAGCGTCTGGGCGATCAGCCGATCACCGTCGGTGAGCTCGCCGGGAGTTGCGCCGAACAGGCCCAGGGCGCCCAGGGTTTCGCCGGCCGCCCGCATCGGCACCGCATGCACCGAAGCGAACCCACCATTGAGCGCGGCAGGAACGAACTTCGGCCACCGGCCGGAAGCAACCTGCAGATCGGCCACGGAAACCGGTTCACCCGAGGCATAAGAATCCAGGCACGGGCCCTCGTGAGCCTGCAGCTGGAACAGCTCCAGCTCCCGGGCCTGCTCGGACGTCGCCGCCATCAGATTGAGCTTGCCGAACGAATCGGCGAACAGAAATCCGGCCGCCGCCACATCGAGCAGTTCGGCGCAGCGTTCAGTCAGCTCGGTGAGCAGGTCCACCACATCGAAATCGAGGAGCAGACGATCCACGACGGACGCCACCGCGTCCAGCACCTGCGTTTCTCGCGCGTTCTCAGTCACGAGGCCCTCCTCGCTGGGGTCCGCGGAGGTCCATCAGTCGGCCTCCAACTTCAGTGTGCGCTCGAGAATGTCGCGGGCGACCTCAGTGACCGCCCGGCAGCTCGCATAGGCGCAGGCGCGTAGCCGAACCAGTGCCTCCGCCGGCTCGACTCCCAGCTGGGCGACGAGCATGCCGGTGGCCTGGCTGACGTCGGCGCGGGAGAGCGCGTTGAGCTCTGCCCAGGCGCTACTACCGGGATCGCTGGCCGCGGCCTGCATGTCGACGTCGAGCAGATCCAGTAGCGGAACACCGGCCAACTCGGCCGCGGCGGCCGCGCCGCCCAGTTGCGCCGCGGTCAGGTGGCCGGGTTCGGCCCGGAACAGACCCAGCGCGCCGATATATTCGCCGGCCACCACGACGGGCATGGCGCAGACGCCGCGGATCTGCATATCAAGCATCGCCGGCCCGTAGATCGGCCAGCGCCGCCCTGCGGTGTTGCCGAGATCCTCCACCAGCACCGGGGACCGTTTGGTCACCGAGTCCAGGCACGGCCCCTCCCCGACGGTGAACTGCAACTCGTCGTACTCCCGGGCCCGTGTACCGCTCGATCCGAGCGTGCCGGTGTTGACGCCGTCGAACACCAACGAGATCGCTGCCGCGTCGACGTCGAGGAGCGTCACGCACGCCTCACACAGCCGGTCGGCCGCGTCGACTCCACGGCAACCGCTGACGGCTTCGAGTAATTGCTCGGCGATAGACGCGTTCAACGCAAACGCACCCGGGCCTAACCCGAGGCCGATCGTCGTCGAACGTCGCACATGCTTGGACCTTTCCTGAGCGAATGCCCCACCGGGGCGGCGGGCGCGGCGTCAGGTCAGTGCCGGACCCGGCCGGTCACCGCATCGTCTCCGGTATCGAATTCAGCGCGTGCAGGACGTGCACTGCCAGTTCCTCCGCCGCGGTGCCGCTGAGTTTGGAGTTGTCCTTGATGGCGTGCGAGACCAGCTCGACGCGCCTGTCGTAGGGAGTCCGGAATGATTGTGGCGAAGCCAATGTGATTTCCTTTTGACGTCAGGCGAATTCACTCGCAATCGAGCTGCCCGATACCTGTCAACCCTACGCTGTTGTCGCCCCGGTCGAGCGGCTACGGCAATTCCTGCCGTCGCGGCCGGCAAGGTCAGGCGGCTTGCCGCCGCCGGCGGGCGTTTCTGCGCAGTGCAGCCCGCAGTCCACTGCCGGAACGGGACCCACCGGCGAACTTCTTCTCCGAAGCGGTCTCCGGTGCGTCGTCGCTCGTGGCGGTGAGGAGCCAGTCGGGCAACGCCAACTTGTGAATGGTGCGTAGCGTCAGAAAGTACTGCCGCACAAATGGACCCGTGGTGTACGGCAGGTCGTACTTGTCGCAGATTGCCCGTACCCGGACCGCGATCTCGGCATAGCGGTTGCTCGGCAGATCGGGAAACAGGTGATGCTCGATCTGGTAGCAGAGATTGCCGCTGGCGAACGCCAGCAGGCGGCCCGCGTTGAAGTTCGCGGCACCGAGGATCTGCCGGAGATACCATTCCCCCTTGGTCTCCTGCTCGATGACATTCGGTGCGAATTTCTCGGCGCCGTCAGGGAAATGGCCACAGAAGATCACCACATAGGCCCACAGGTTCCGCGCGAGGTTGGCCACCACGTTGGCCAGTAGCGCCCTGCGCCAGCGGGTCAGGCTCATCGCCGGGAAGATCACATAGTCTTTGACCACCTGCCGGGCAATCTTGCGCACCAGCGTCGCTCTGACCTCGGCCAACCGGACGGTGTCCGGCAGCACGCGATCACGCTCGGAGTGCACGCCGTGCAGCGCGATGCCCCACTCAAAGATCACCGCCAACAACACATTCCGCAGCGGCTGCATCAGGTGGACGGGCTGCCACGGCTCGTCTCGGGACACCCGCATGATGCCGAACCCGAGGTCGTCGTCGACGCCGACGATGTTGGTCATCACGTGGTGGCGGTAGTTGTGCGAGTACCTCCACTGCGCGGAGACCGCGACCATGTCCCACTCCCACGTCGTGGAGTGGATCTCGGGATCGTTCATCCAGTCCCACTGGCCGTGGCACACGTTGTGCCCGATCTCCATGTTCTCCACGCTCTTGGCGGCGGCCAGCGCAGCGGTGCCGGCAATCCAGCCGGTGCGGGAGCGACTGCAGGCCACCAGCGCTCGCGCGGCTACCTCGAGGGCACGCTGGAACCGGATGGTGTTCCTGATGTAGGCCGCATCGCGTTCGCCCAGTGACCCCTCGATATCGCGGCGAACTTCGTCGAGCTCCTGCCCGAGGGCCTCAATATCCTCTCCGCTCAGATGCGCGTACGCAGCGAGATCGGCGATTGCCAATGAGATCTCCTACGGTCCTTCGTGGTGGGTGGTGCAGCCGGGCTGTGCGACGAACCCGAGTGATTGCGGACCACATGCGGCACCCGATAGGTGGCCGCAGCGCGTCGGCGTCCCTTAGCCTAGTGAGGACCAGCTTATGCGTCAACGCCGGACCGCGGACGCCGTCGGCCCCCGGACAGCGGACCAGAAGTCGCTGGAAAGAACAGCTTTCAGTCGCGATCCCGGCCAGGTCAGACCCTGGCCCGACGCTCCGCCAGCAGACGGGTGGCGAGCTGCGCGTAGCCGTCGGCCACCAACGGCCACGCCATTGACGGCGCCAGTTGCCGCGCCTCGGCGGCCATCGTCCCGGCCAGCCGCGGCTGTGTCAGCACGCTCCGCAGCGCGGCGGCCATCGCGTCGGGGTCGTCGTGGGGGACGAGGATGCCCGCGCCGTCGCGCAGCATCTCCACCGCGTGCGGGAACGCGGTGGCGACAATGGGTCTACCGCTGGCGATGGCGTCGACCAGGGCCGCGGAGGTCACCTGGTCGGTGGAGTCGTAGGGCAGCACGATGACCGCGGCGGACTGCAGAAGCGCTGCCAACGATGCCCGGTCCAGGTAGCGGTCGTCGAAGGACACCGAGTCCGCGACACCATTGCGGCGGGCCTGTTCGAGCAGGGCCTCGCGGTAGGCTTCACCGTCGCGGGCCAGCACCTCCGGACGCGTCTTTCCCGCCACCAGGTACCGGGGACGACCGGCCACGCTCTGCAGCGAGGCCATCACGTCGATGACGCGCTCGACGCCTTTGCCCGGGCCCATCATGCCGAACGTCAGAATGATCGGCCGGCTGCCGCGTTTGGCCCTGGGCCCCTTGGGCAGAACCGCGCCGTGCGGGATCACGACGACCTTGTGGCGGTCCACGCCGTACTCACCGCACAAGCGTTCCTGGGCCGCGCGGGACATCACCACGATCTTCGCGGTCATTGCGGCCACCCGCTCCATCACCCAACGCTGATGGGGAGCAGGGTTTTTCAGAATGGTGTGGGCCACCGCCACCGCCGGAACCCGGAGGCGGTCGATGATCTCGAGCAGGTCGTCGCCGTGCGTCCCACCGTAGAACCCGTACTCGTGTTGGACCACCGCGACATCGGCCTGGTTGAGCAGTTCCACGCAGTTGGCGGCCGAGTCGGCGGAGCCGTTGACCAGCTCGCCGACCACCCCGGCGCCGGTCGACGGTGCGTCGTCGGCGACCCGGACCACGTCCACTTCGGACCCGCGGGCGCGCAACGCGTCCGACAGCGACGCGCTGAAGTTGGCCAGACCGCCCGGCGTGGGAGGGTAGGCGCCGAGGATGCCGAACCGGGTCTTGCCGGACATCGTTCGCCCCGACGGCGGGTGCAGAGAATCAAAGGCCGACAGAGCGTTCAAAACAATCCAGACGTAACGGTGGTTCCGGCGCGGCGGCGTGAGCGGTTGCTCGTCGAGATCAGCAGAAGTCGGCTGGACCTCCCAGACCGGCTGGGTTCCCAATATTCCGAGGCTACACCCGATGGCACCCCCTGACTGGAGTAGGGTCGGACTATCGGGACCACTCAGGGCCTCTGATGAAGGGCCAACCATGTCCGATAAATCTCCTCGTCAGGCGATGGCGAAGAAGTCCGGCAAATCCCTCAAGGAAAAGCGCGCGGACAAGCACGCGAAGTCCGCGGCGAAGACCTCGGCCGCCGATTCCATCCAGGACGCCAAGAAGCGCTGACCTCTACAGCCGCCTGCGGCTGTAGGAGTTCATCTCGGTGACCACCGATCGGCCCTCGCCACGAGGTGACCGCATCGCCGCCGCGGTCAGGACGCCGACGGCGTCGACGATTCCTTCGGATATCTCCCCGATTGCAGCAACATTGTCAGGGCAGGCCGTGACGCAGACATCCATGATGTCGGTTCCGGTGGTGACCGTGAGGCTCAGGCCCCGGCTATGCGCCAGCGGTGCGCTGGTATAGCTGGCTGCGACTCTGGCCGCGCCGCAGTAGCCGTGCGGTGCGGATACGAAAGACACCGAGCAGTGACCTGTCGGTGTATGCCACGCCGCCTGTCCGACCTCGGCGCCCAGCGCCATCGCCCACCGCATGGCCCACGGCGGTAGCAGCATCATCAGGGAGTCGAGATCGCCTGCCGGGGCGCCGATTTCGGGGTCGAAGTGATTGGCGATGTTCAGTCTCTCGGTGGCGGTGTGCAGGTTGGTAAGGATCTGCACGGGGTCGTCGAGCTGTACCGGCGACCGGATCTGTCCGATCGCCGATGCGTTCCGCCCGTCCGCGGGATCGCCCGACGGCGACGAGACGGGCACTTCGAACAACAGGGGGTGGGCAGGCACGGTGTCGTGCCGGCCCAGCCATGCCCGCAGCGAAAGTGTGAGCGCGGTCAGCACGACGGTGGCGGTGTTGCAGCCGAACGCGTCACTGACCGCCTCCACGTCGTCGAGCCGCACCGAGGCCAGCCGCATCGACCTCCGCGCGGACAGCGGGGCGCCGAACACCGTGGCCGGCACAGGTCCACGCATGGATGCAACCGCGGTGGTGTCCGTCGCCGACTCCGTCGGTCCGTACCCGAGTTGACGGGCCGCGCGCCAGGCCTGCGACACCCCGCCGAGCAGGATCCGCGCCCCGGCCATCTGTCCTTGGACCATCTCGGTCACGGCGTCCGCGACGAGCCCGCCGACCGACGGTGCAGGCCCAAACCCTGCCCCAACGGTTGGGTGACCCGCAGGATGTGGTTCGGCGGAGAGCAGCAGGTCCGTCACCGGCGCGGTCCCCAGTGCCGGTGAGGTCATCACCGCAACCGCCCAACGACCTTCGGCCAGACCGTCGATTGTCCAGGCTTGCCACAACGACTTGGACTCATGCTGGGCGGCTGCGGCCAATCGGCCGACCAGTTCGGCGAGTTCGCGTTGTCCTCCCGGCGCGGGCACGCTCGCGCTGTGGACGTGAGCGTGCGCGTCGTAGCCCTCGATGTCGGCCCACACCGGCAGCCCGATCCCCAGGGGCTTGTCCACCAGCCGGCCCCGGAACCGGGGTAGCCGCGGCAGGCCCACGGCGACGATCCCGCGCAGTACTGCGTGGTCGATACCAGGGGATGGCTCCAGTACGACTACCGACACCGTGTACGCAGGGGTCGTCGGCGTCTGGAGGTAGAGCGTCCGGGCGTCAGACTCGGCCAACCGGGCGGCACTCACGCCAACGGAACAGATCGTCTGGAGTCATTGGCTACCAAGCCGTCTCGCGCATGCTCAGCTGTCACCGACTCAGTTACCCGACGCGAGGAGCAGCCCCACCGTGGTGGCGTCGTCCGGATCGGCGGCGGTCATCATGACCTCGTGCGCGCGATCACTGTTTGTTTGCGGCGCGACGACGAGCAGAACGATCGAGGCGCCGCGCGAGTCGACCACTCCGACTGTGCTTGCCGGCTGGCGGTCATAGCCGTCCAGCTTGATCAGCTGATTGTCCACGACCAGCTTGCGCGGAGGGACCGCCCATTCGGAGCGGTTATAGGTCACCCGCGAGACGGCGCCCAGCCGTACGGACAGCACCGCCAGCAGATCCGGTAGTTCCGCGGCGAGATCGTCACTGTGCGGCCACCAGGCTCCGTCGACGTATCCGGTGCTAGGGGCCTTGCGCTTGAGACGCAACCGCGGGGTGTTCTCGGGTCCGTTGTGGGGCTGGCCGAAGCCGGCGCCCCTGTCCTGTTGTGCCATGTGGCATCCCGACTGGGCCCGCGTGCTGACCCGATTTGATGCGGCGACGACGCGATCTGTAGATAGCCGCGTACGACATTCCGCCGATAGCTCCACTGTACGCCGGCCGCCGCCTCGGGAATACCAATCAGCAACGGCGCCGAGCTACGCCGCGGCCACGGCGTCCAGTTCGGCGGCAGCCACCACCGTGGGCAACCGGACGGACATGCCCTCCACTGTGACCCGTCCCCACGAGTAGAAGTTCAGGAACGAGAACGTCGAGGTGACCACCTGCACGGTCACCGACTGCCCCGGCCTCAGCGTGTGGGCGACCTGCTCCAGCGAGACCGTCACCGTGCGCGACTGCCCATCCAGCTCGACCGGGATCGGAGTCGCCAGATTGCCCAGCACCAAACCTGTTGCGTCATCGACGATCTGCGCGTAGACATGCCTGGCCGTGCCCGTCCCCGAGTAGGTCAGCGTCAACTCCGGTGCGCCCACGATGTGGGTGTCCTCGGTGACGTCCGGCACGTGCAGGTTGGCCGCGTTCAACGCCGGGGCCGCTGAGGGCAACCCGACCAGGGTGCGCACCAACCCGCGCAGCAGGATCGCCGGATTCGGGCCCGATCCGCCGATGAACGGCACGAACGGCAGCGTCGTGGAGTCCGTGCTGGACGCCACGACCGGCGCACCGGTGGATCCCACCGGGTATGTCGGCGACGAGTACCACTGTCCGCGCTGGTCCACCCACTCGAATTGCGGTCCGGGATCGACGGATTCGTCACCCTTGACGTAGCGGTCCAGCCACTGCAGGGTCTCGCCCCACACCTTGCGGCCGTCGTTGAAGCTGCTCAGACAGGCACCGTGACCGCCGCAGTACCACAGCACCTTCGTCGTGGTGCCGTTGGCGATCAGCTCCATCGCGTTGCGGTGCGCCTGATCCAGTGTGAACAAGGTGTCCACGGTGCCCTGGATCAGCAGTGTCGGAATCTTGATGTCCGCCAACTGATCCTGATAGCCGAAGCTCTCCACCAACGCGATGTCGGCCGGGTCTGCGTAGCCGAACAGCACACCGGCAATTGCCACCGGGAAGATCCGAGGATGCTCGCGGGCCAGCGTCAACGCCAGCACGGTCGGCAGCAGCGTGCCCCAGCCACTGTTGACCGCCTGCCGCGGGAACAGCACGTCCACCAGGTTGTTCCACGCGATCGTCGGCACGATCGCATCGATACGTCGATCGATTGCCGCAGCGGCCAATTGGATGCCGCCACCGTAGGACGCGCCCACCATGCCGATCTTCGGGTCACCGTTGACCTTCTCGACTGCGTCCAACGTCGAGAGCCAGCTGATGATGTGGGAGATGTCGCGGCCCTCGTAGTCGGGCGAGTCGAGGAACATGGTGCCCTCGGAATGCCACTCCCCGCGCGGGTCCCAGGTCACGACGTTGTAGCCGGCCTTGCGCAGCATCCCGACCCCGACGACGTCGTTGGGCAGGAACCCGTCGATGTCGATACCCAGCGTGGTGGCCCCCGGCAGCCCGAGCCCCGGACCGGACAACACCGTCGGTGCGCTCTGCCCGGCCTTCAAGCCGGTGGCCGGCATGAAGTGCACGTAGATCTTCGCGCCGTCGAACGACGTCACGCGCACGGTGCGCGGCTTCGGGTCGCCCGGGGCGGCGTCATGGTCGACCGGCCAGCCGATCAGCGGATGCAGGAACTCCCCGACAAACGGCAACGCATGCACCAGGTGCACCAGCGGGGTGATCACGAACCGGCCCAGCAGCGGGATGTGCTGCAGCCACTCGAAGGGGGGCCGGAAGTCCTCGACGACGACATCGGTCGGGATGGGGTATTCGTCGGCGGCCTGGCTGGTGGTGACCTGGTCACCGACCGCCTGCGGCGCCTCGTCGGTGGCCTCGCGCCCGGAGCCCAGGACTGACATGACCAACGATGCCTGCACCGGCGCGGTGGGCGCCTCGGGCTCGGTGGCCGGCAGTGCGGGGACGGTCGCGTCGGAAAGTTCCCTGGTCTCGGTCTCGACGGGCGCGGTCTCGGCGGCCTCGGTCTCTACGGCCTCGGTCTCGACAGGCTCGGTTCCGAGGGATTCTTCGCCGTCGACGGCCTCGGGCTCGTCAGCCTCGGGCTCGGGCTCGTCTACGGTCTCGTCGAGAACCTCATCGAGGGCCCCATCGCTCTCCGCGGTCGGCTGATCCTCAGAATCCGCTGTGAGCGAGGCTTTTTCGTGGCCCTTCGGGGCTGTCGGCGACACCTCGGTGGTGGTGGTCTGCGACGTCCTGGTCTCCGCGCCGCTGTCGTCCTCGGCGTGCGCGGTCCCTGCGCCCAGCAGAACCGCGGCTCCGACCCCCAGCGCGACCGCTAACCCGCCGACTCGACCCACATACGATCCGGCCCCCATGACGTACGTGTCTACCTCGCTCGGCGGCCGCGCGGGAGCCCTTCGCCGAAATTGTCACTACCGGCGAGTCAGTTCGGGCGTCCGCCCCCGTCAGGCCCCCCACAAATGAGAGTGGGCTGGCAGGAAATCCTGCCAGCCCACACTGCGGTATTGAAGTCTGTTAGATCGCGGTCACTCGGACGGCCTGAGGCCCCTTGTTCCCTTGCTCCACCTCGAACTCGACGCGCTGATTCTCGTCGAGTGAGCGGTATCCGCTGCCGCCGATTTCCGAGTAGTGGACGAACACATCCGGTGCGCCGCCATCGGGAGCGATGAAGCCGAAGCCCTTATCGCCGTTGAACCATTTCACAGTTCCCTGTGCCATACATTTCTTCTCTCACTTTGTACGAATGTCGAACAGACACCCATGATCAGGCTAGCACGTAAAGATGCGCCAGCCTAGTTTTATCATTTATTGCCGCGTAAGCGCTTGTGCGACAACAGGATCAAGCACCGTCATGCACCGACGGCCTCGCTCCACTTCTTACTTTCGGCTTCGGCCAGACGCATCACGACACACGCAGTGTCGAACAGTCGGCCGTCGCTCACCCCACTCCCGGTGGGCAAACCCGCGGCGGTGCGTAACATCATGGCGCCCAACGCCTGCGAGGTCATACTCGGTATCACCAGCAACTGCACACACGCCGTACGGCCGTCGATGTTCATCAGACGCGGCCGACGGTGGTGCTCACCGGCGATCTTCTGGTGCGACGTGCTGGCGATGGTCTCCAGGTCGAGTTGCCCCTCGGTTGCCGACCAGTTCACCCGGATGGCCACAACCTCGCCCAGCTGCGGGTGCAGCGCCCCGATGAGATCAGGCAATTCCCTTGCCATCGCGGCCGAGTGCGGCCACCACGCGCCGTCGATTCCGACGCCCAGTTCTTTGGCCAGCGTGACCCGGATCGGCTTCGCCGCCCGCCGCGCGAGCGGAATCCCGTTCACTGCGAACGCGATTCAGTGGGGCGCCCGTTCTGCTGGAGGTCGGAGAAGACGGGGTTCTGCACCCGCTCATCGGAGGTGTTGCCCTGCGGCTGTGCCTGCGGAGTCTGCCGATGCGAGAACAAGTCAGACGTATCCATATGAAAATCCTTGGGTGGTGCGGGGCGTGCCCGCACATTGTCCGCGCGAAGAAAATCGCGTCGCGGGTCGAGTGCTTTTCTGTCACATCGTGAGGGCGGACACATCGTCCGCGAACTCGGCCTGCTCTCGAGAGTACACGCCCTCCCTCATTCGCGAGGGCCGACCGGACAAGAAGTGGTGATCATGTCCACTGTGCCGGGCACCGCCATCAGGCCCCTGACCCGCCTCGATGCGTCCCGTGGCGGTGGAACGCCGCGCGACCGGAGCAGAATCCGCCGAGCACCAGGACTGCCGTCGCCATCACCTCAGGCCGAACCGGTCGGCGGGCACGAGAACCAGCGAATACGGCAGCCCCGGCCGAGGGGAGCGGTCGCACAAATCACACGTCATGTGCGCGTGAACACCCAGCACAGCGGGCACCTACAGGCAGCTTCATCCGTTGTGAACAGACGTGAGGAACACGATGTCGCGCTATCTCTATGCGCTCGGAGCCTTCAGTTTCCGCAGGCGGTGGGTCGTCCTCGGCGCCTGGCTGGCACTGCTCGCCGCGGTCGCGGTCGCCTTCGTCGGGTTCCGCGGTGAACCCGGCGACAACTTCACCATCCCCGGCACCGAATCGCAGCGCGCCGTCGAGCAGCTGCAACAGAACCTGCCGGCGTTCGCCGGGGCGCAGACACAGATCACGTTCGCCGCCCCGGAGGGACGGTCGGTCACCGACCCGGCGTTCGCGCCGGCCATCGAGCAGGCCGTCGCCGGCCTGTCCGAGATCCCCGACGTCGCCGGTGCCGCCGGCCCCGCCCAGACCCGGCAGGTCTCCCCCGACGGCCGCGCCGCGCTCGGCACCGTCCAGTGGAAAGACCCGATCGGCGAGGTCAGCGACCCCGCGCTCACCGCGCTGGAGGAGGCGATGAAGCCGGTGCAGGACGCCGGTGTGCAGGTCGAGTACTCCGGTGCCGTGTTCCCCGGGTACAAGATCGCCGTCCCGCATCTGCCCGAGATCATCGGCCTCGGCGTGGCGTTCCTGATCCTGGTGATCACGTTCGGCGCGGTCGTCGCCGCCGGACTGCCGATCCTGACCGCCGCCATCGGCGTCGGCATCGGCGCGCTGGGCATCTTCGTGGTCGCGGCGTTCGTCGAGATGCCCACTGCGTCGCTGTCGCTGGCCCTGATGCTCGGCCTGTCCTGCGGCATCGACTACGCGCTGTTCATCCTCAACCGGTACCGCAACAACCTGCTGCTGCTGATGCCCCGCGAAGAGGCCGCCGGACTGGCCGTGGGCACGGCGGGCGGCTCGGTGGTGTTCGCCGCGCTCACCGTGGTGATCGCGCTGTGCGGGCTGGCCGTGGTCGGCATCCCGTTCCTGACCTACATGGGTGTCGCGGCGGCGGCCGCCGTGCTCATCGCGATGCTGATCGCGCTGACGCTGCTGCCCGCGCTGTTCGGGTTCGCCGGAGGCAAGGTCGCCAAGTTCATCGAACCGCCGCTACAGCCCAACCGTCCCAGGGAGGTCGCCCAGGTGGCGGCCTACACCCCGCAGCGGACCCTCGGCGCGGCGTGGGCCCGGTTCGTCGTCCGCTTCCGCAAGCCGCTGCTGCTCGGTGGCTCCGTCGCGCTGATCGTGATCGGGTTGCCCGCCCTGTCGATGCAGCTGGGCCTGCCCAGCGGCTCCTCGCAGCCCGAGACCAACACCTCGCGGCAGGCCTACGACCTGACCGCCGAGCACCTCGGCCCGGGGTTCAACGGGCCACTGTTGATCGTCGCCGACCTGTCCGGCGCGACCGATCCCGCCGCGGCCCAGACCATCGCTGCGAACCTCAGCCGCGAGCCGGGCGTCGTCGCCGCCGCCCCCGCCGGCGGTGACGCCCGCACCGCGGTCATCCAGGTGATCCCGCAGTCCGGACCCAACGACACCGAGACCGCCGACCTGGTCAACCAGATCCGCGCCGACCGCGACGCGATCGAGGCCGAAACCGGCGCGACGATCCTCGTCGGCGGCAACACCGCCTCCAACATCGACACCTCCGCCAAACTGGCCGCCGCGCTGCCGGTGTTCGTCGTCGTGGTCGTCGGGTTGGCGTTCCTGCTGCTGGCCGTCGCGTTCCGGACCGCGATGGTGCCGCTGACCTCGATCGTGGGCTTCCTGCTCTCGGTGTTCGCCGCGCTCGGCGTGCAGGTGGCGGTGTTCCAATGGGGTTGGGGCGCCGACCTTCTCGGCATCACCCCGGGCGAGACCATCAGCTTTCTGCCGATCATCGTGCTGGCCATCATCTTCGGCCTGTCCAGCGACTACGAGGTGTTCGTGGTGTCGCGCATCAAGGAGGAGCTGGGCACCGGCTCGGGTCCGGAGGCCGCGCTGGCCGCGGTCCGCAGCGGTGTGGGCCTCTCGGCACGGGTGGTGACCGCCGCGGCGCTGATCATGTTCGGCGTGTTCATCGCGTTCCTGGCCGGCAGCGACCCGATCATCAAGTCCATCGGCCTGACCCTGGCCGTCGGCGTGTTCCTGGACGCGTTCGTGGTGCGACTGACCCTGATCCCGGCGGTGATGGCGATGCTCGGCGACAAGATGTGGGTGCGCTCCAAGTGGTTCGACAAGTACGTGCCCGACCTCGACATCGAGGGCACCGCGCTGGAGGCCAAGCATCGCAGTCCGGTGACGACTGCGGGAATCTCCGCGGCGATGGACTAGAGACGCGGGAAGTCGGGTAGCCCAAACTCATGACTGCTACAGCGCCGCTGACGGTACAGACCTCCGAACAGCTGACGGTCAGCCGCGCTGCGACAGCCACCAACGCCGCACAGCTGCGCGCGCAGTTCAGTGAGTGGCTGCGCGAGCGTGGGATCTCCGATCTGCAGCGCAACGACATCCTGATGGCGGTCAACGAGGCTCTGGCGAACTGCGTCGACCACGCCTACGCCGACCAGCCCGTGGCAGGCCCGATGACGGTGCGGGCCGACTTCGAACCCGGCAACCACTGCTTGAGCGTGTGCATCACCGACCACGGGTGCTGGCGGCCGCCGCCGCACGCACCTCAGCGCCTGCTCAACCGCCGCGGTCGCGGGGTCGCGCTGATGCACGCGCTGGCCGACCACTGCACGATCAGCGGCCGCGAGGACGGCACCATCGTGTGCCTGGACTACCGCTGCGGGCAGTAACGACTCGCCTCAGCCGAGGATGTCGACCAGCAGGTAGACCGCGGTCGCCACGAACAGCAGCACGAAAAGTCCGACCACGACGAACGTGACCACCGCCCGCGGATTCAGATTGCGCCCCGCCGTCGGATCAGGGTTGGCGGTGGCGCGCGTCTGCGCGGAGTCCGGTGGTGTGTCGCCCGGGCGGACACCCCCGGCGCTCTCGACGCCGGGGGTGTCCTTCGGATCTGGATCCGGTGGCAATGCGGTCACAGCTGGTTCTCCCGGGCTGCCTGCCGCTTCTCCTTCTCGGTCTCGGCGAAATCGTCGAGCCGCTCGGCATGAGCCCGCGCCTGCGCGGCGGCGCCGCGTTTGGCTGCCGCGTCGTCGAGATCCTTGTCCGCAGCCGAGGTGACCACCTTCTCGGCGGCCCGGCTGCGGTTCTGCGCGCTGCGCTTGGCCTTCTCCGCGGCCTCGACTCTCTCGGCGGCCGCCCGGTCGACGTTCTGCTTGGCCTGCGCGGTGCGCGACGCGACGCTCTCGGCCACGTCCTGGGTCCGCTGGTCGGCCTTGGCCTGGGCCTCCTGCGCCCGGCGGCGTGCCTCCTGGCCCGCCCGTTGCGGCGCGGTCACGGCCTTCTCCTGCTTGTCCTGCAGTTCCTCGGCGGCCCGCTGCTTCTTCTGCGCGGCGACCTCCTCAAGGCGGGCGGCCTCACCGAGCGCCGCGGCCTTCTCGATCCGCACGATGCCCTGCTGCTCCAGCTCGCTGTCGCGCAGGAAGCTTCCGGCGCCGGCGTCCACCGCGCCGATCGCGCGTTCGTAGAACAACTTCGCGGGGGCCTCGTCGTCCACCCGCGTCATGACCGTGCTCTCCAGAACCCGCAGCGGCGTGCGCGCCAGCCGGTACTGGAACCGCAGTACGGCGAACGGAATGTCGGTGATCCTCATCGTCATCTCCTCTAGGTCGTCTGCGGGTCAGTCGTTGCCCTCGGCGCGGGCACGGAGCCGCTCCGCCTGGGCCTCGGCGGCGACGGCCTCGGCCGTCTCCTGCTGGTACTCGGCGGCCGCCTCCTGATACTCCCCGGCGGCTTCGGCGACCTCGGCTCGCCGCTCGGCCGCGGCCTGGCGCGCCTGCTGCTCGGCCTGGGCGTCGAATGCGCTCTGGGCGCGTTCCACGTCCTGCCTGCCGGCCTCTTCGGCGCGCTGGCGCTGTGCGGCCTGCTCGCTGCGGACCTGGCTTTCGGCGGCCGCGGCCTGCACCTCGGCCGCGGCACGCTGCTGTGCACCTTCGAGCTCGGCCTCCCTGGCTCGCTCGCGGGCCTGTGCGGCCTCCGCGTCGGCCTCGGCCTCGGTGCGGCTGGCCGTGCGGCGTTCCTTGGCCTCGGCCTGCTGCAGCTGGCCTTCGGCGGTCAGCGAATCGTTTCCGGTGACCGCACCGGCCACCTCTTTGGCCTTGCCCTTCACGGAGTCCGCGAAGCTTTTTCGGGTCTGGGCAGCCTTGTCGTCGCTCATCGGCGTCTCCTCGGGATCGTCGTGAACTGCCGACGTACCCGCCCGGAAGCCGTTTACACGGCGGTGTGACGCATTATCTGGTCGCACCGTTGACGGCCGGGACCTCGATCATGCCGCGCTCGACCCCCCACATCGTGGCGATGGCCCGGTATTCGCCGGTCTTGATCAGGTGCTCCAGGGCCCGCCGTAACGACTCCACCAAACCCGATCCCTTGACCACCGGCCACCCGTACGGCGCCGAGTCGAACACGTCACCGGCCGGGACCAGCTCGCCACGGCTGAGCTTGATCGCGAACCCCGTCACCGGCGAATCGGCCGACATCGCGTCGACCTCACCCTTGATCAGCGCGGTGGTGACCTCGTCCTGGCTGCGGAACACCACCATCTCGATCGGGGGCATCCCGGCGGCGGTGCACTGGTCGCTCTTGTCGGGCAGTTCCTCGGTCTCCTGCAGGGTTCCTTCTGCCACACCGACTCTCAGGCCGCACGCGGCGGCCGGGCCGAGCGACACCCCCGGTCTGCGGGCCCACTGGGTGCCGGCCTGGAAGTAGGTGACGAAGTCGACGAGCTGTTCGCGTTCCCGGGTGTCGGTCACCGAGGACACCCCGACGTCGAACGTGCCGTCGACCACCGACGGCAGGATCGTGTCGAACGGGGTGTCGCGGTAGTCGGGGACCAGGCCGAGCACCTTCGACACGGCGTTCATCAGCTCCACGTCGAATCCGACGAGCTGCCCGTCGGCGTTCTTGAACTCCATCGGCGCGTACGGCACGTTCACCCCGATGACCAGGCGTCCGGTGTCGCGGATGTCGGCGGGCACCGTCGCCGCGATCTCCGCGACGGCACCCGCGGGCAGCTCCGCGCCGTCGCCGTCCTGCCACGGCGCCCACTGCCACAACCCGATCCCGGCCACCGTGACGGCCACGGCCGCCGCGGCGACGGCCCAACCCACCTTGGGCACCCGGACGCGTTTCGGGCGGGCGGCGTGCCGGGAGGTGCGGCCGTCGCGG
>NZ_BCRS01000061.1 GCF_001552715.1 Mycolicibacterium vaccae NBRC 14118 = CIP 105934
GGTTCAGATCACCCGGGGTGCGCTCGGCGACCAGCCGGGCGGCCTCCGACCGTGCGTCGTTGACGTGCTGCGGCGCGATCGTGCACAGCGTCGCCGCCTGCTCGGCAATGGCCGCAACGACTTTCGGGTGCTGATGGCCGATGTTGGTGTTCACCAGCTGCGACGAGAAGTCGAGCAGCTTGTTGCCGTCGCCGTCCCAGACGTAGGAGCCCTGGGCGGCCAGCACCGTCATCGGGTTGATCTGCGCCTGTGCCGACCACGAATGGAACACGTGCTTGCGGTCCAGTTCGTAGGCGCGCTGCCCGCGGGCGATGGCTGCGTCGATGTCCTCACCGGTGGGCAGCGGGGCGCGGTCGGTGGGCTGTTCGGTGATGGTCACAATCGATCCTTTGGCGAGGGGGAAGGCGCGGTAAGCCGTCGGCGCGAGGGTGCGTGATGTTGGGTCCGCGGGCGGCGTGTCGGCTTCAGACACGCACGCTCGCGGACGGGGTCGGACGGGGTGGGGTGGGGTGGGGCTTAGGTGTTTTCGGGGAAGCCGAGGTTGATGCCGCCGTGGCTGGGGTCGAGCCAGCGGGTGGTGATGGCTTTCTGGCGGGTGAAGAATTGCACGCCGTCCATGCCGTGGGCGTGGGAGTCGCCGAACAGGGAGGCTTTCCAGCCGCCGAAGCTGTAGTAGGCCATGGGCACGGGGATGGGGACGTTGATGCCGACCATGCCGACCTCGACCTCGTTCTGGAAGCGGCGGGCGGCGCCGCCGTCGTTGGTGAAGATCGCGGTGCCGTTGCCGTAGGGGTTGGAGTTGATCAACTCCAGGGCCTGGTCGTAGGACTCGACGCGCACGACCGACAGGACGGGGCCGAAGATCTCGTCGGTGTAGACGCTCATGTCGGGGGTGACGTTGTCGAGCAGGGTGGGGCCCAGCCAGAACCCGTCAGCACCCCCGTCGGCCTGAACCTGCCGGCCGTCGACGACGACCTTGGCTCCGGCGGCTTCGCCGGCGTCGATGTAGGAGGCGACCTTGTCGCGGTGGGCCTTGGTGACCAGGGGGCCCATGTCGGTGTTCTTGGTGCCGTCACCGATTTTGAGGCCGGTGGTGCGTTCGGTGATCTTGGCGACCAGGTCGTCGGCGATGGGGCCGACGGCGACACAGGCGCTGATGGCCATGCAGCGTTCCCCGGCCGAGCCGAACCCGGCGTTGACCATGGCGTCGGCGGCCAGGTCCAGGTCGGCGTCGGGCAGGATCACGGCGTGGTTCTTGGCTCCGCCCAGGGCTTGGACGCGTTTGCCGGCCGCGGTGCCGGTGGCGTAGACGTACTGGGCGATCGGGGTGGACCCGACGAAGGACACGGATTTGATCTTGGGGTTGGTGAGCAGTTCGTCGACGGCGGTCTTGTCGCCTTGCAGGACGTTGAACACTCCGTCGGGCAGGCCGGCTTCTTTCCAGAGGGCGGCCAGCCACAGCGAGGCGGACGGATCCTTTTCCGAGGGCTTCAACACGACGGTGTTACCGGCGGCGATGGCGACGGGGAAGAACCACATCGGGACCATGGCGGGGAAGTTGAACGGGGAGATGATCGCCACCGGGCCCAGGGGCTGGCGGATGGAGTGCACGTCGACGTTGGTCGAGGCGTTCTCGGTGTAGCCGCCCTTGAGCAGGTGGGGGATGCCGCAGGCGAACTCGACGACTTCCTGGCCGCGGCCGACCTCGCCGAGGGCGTCGGAGACGACCTTGCCGTGTTCGGCGGTGATGATCTCGGCCAGCTCGCCCTTGCGTTCGTTGAGCAGCTCCCGGAAGGCGAACAGCACCTGGGTGCGTTTGGCCAGGGAGGTGTCGCGCCAGGCCGGGAACGCCGCGGCGGCGGCATCGATCACGTGCCGGGCGTCCGCGACGCTGGCCAGCGCGACCTGACCGGTCACCGCGCCGGTGGCCGGATTCGTCACCGGTGCGGTCTCCGAGGACTCGCCGGCGAACGCCTTGTTGTCAACCCAATGCCCAATGGTCGTCGTCATGGTGTCCAGTGTGCGGCCGCCGCGGCCGGCTGCACCTTTGCACTACGTATCGATAATCTGCGGACCGCATACACTGTGTAAATGGCGGTCACGGTGGGCGAAGTCGTCGAGCTGCCCGTGGTGCAGCGGGGATCCCCCGAGATCCTCAGTCGGTGCCGATGGTCCGAACCGGTCCGCTGGCTGCACGTCGGCGGCGTGGCCGACCTGTCCTCGCTTCTGCAGGGCGGTGAGCTGGTGCTGACCACCGGCGCCGGACTGGGCCGCACGCCGACACGCTACCTGCAGGGATTGGCCGACGCCGGCGCCCTCGGGGTCGTCGTCGAACTGGGTGCCATGCCGGCGCTCCCCGCATCCTTGACGGCGCTGGCCGAGAAGCTCGACCTTGCGCTCGTCGTCCTGCACCGGCAGATCAGGTTCGTCGACGTCACCGAGGTCGTGCACCGACGCATCGTCGCCGAACAGTACGACGAGGTCGCGTTCGACCGGCGGGTCCACGAGGTGTTCACCGAGCTGAGCATGAAACGGGCTTCGGTGGCGGGCATCGTCGACGCGGCGGCGCGGATCCTCGACCTGCCGGTGGTCCTGGAGGATCTCGCCCACCAGGCCATCGCCGTGTCGGCCAGCGGCGCCAAAACCGCTGCCCTGCTGGATGACTGGGAAAGCCGATCGCGCCGGAGCCCGACCGTCGGCGGAGGTTCCGAGCAGTGGGTGCTCACCGCGGTCGGGCCGCGTGGCGAGGAGTGGGGCCGGCTCATCGTGCCCGTCGCCGCGCCCGATCGGCCACGGGCGACCATGGTCCTCGAGCGTGCGTCGGCTGCGCTGGCGCTCAACCGCATGGTGGAGCGGAACAACACGGGCCTGCATCAGCAGGCGCAGAGCGGACTGATCGACGACGTGTTGGGGGGCCGGGTGGCCGACGAACGCGAGGCCGCCGCACGCGCGCATGCGCTCGGTCTGCGTAAGACCGCCCGCTATCTCCCGCTCGTGGTGAGCGTGGAGCGCCACAGTGTGGCAACGGATCCACTTGTCGCCCAACGACGCAACGTCACTCTCCTCGATGTCGTGGCCCATTCGGTGAACGCGGCCGGCCACACCGGGGTGTTCGCCAGTCGCCGCGACGGCGAGATCGCGGTGTTGTTGGCGTTGAGCAACGGGCGCGGCGGCCCGGACAGGGCGCTCGCCGACCTCGGGGAGCGGCTGCGTGCCGATCTGCACCGGGTCGACGGCGTGACCCGATCGGTGTGCGCGGTGGGTGACGCCGAACCCGATATCACCGATGCCATCCGTGGTCTGGCCGAGGCTGGGCACGTCGCCGAGGTCGCGCTGGCGATGAAGGACAGCGCGCGGCCGTACTTCCGGGCGTCCGATGTCCGGCTGCGCGGCTTGATGACGCTGCTGCGAGACGATCCTCGTGTCCAGCGGTTCGCCGAAACAGAACTCAAACCGCTGCTCGACCGCGGTGCGGCCGCGGACGTCGAGGTCCTCCGCGAGTACCTCGGCCTGGCCGGCAACAAGGCAGCGCTGGCCCAGCGCCTGCACATCAGCAGGCCCGCGCTTTACAAGCGGCTGGCCGCCATCGAACGGACGCTGGGGGTCGAGCTCGACGATGCCGAATCGATGACCTCGTTGTCGGTGGCGCTGATGGTGCTCGACGCGCGCCGGCGCATCGAGCCCGCCGGCCCCAACGACGTCACCTGATCAGTTCGTCGGGGACAACGACCGCGACGGCCGCCAGGCCAGAAAACCGATCACCAGGCCGACGAACGGGATCGCCGCCAGCACGGTGCTCAACGTCGCGCTGCCACCGGTGACCAGCGTGAAGTTCGACAGCACCAGCCACAGGCTGGCCAGCAGCCCGGCCACCGCGATCGCCGGCGCGACCCGCGTCGTCCACAGGCGCCCGCCCACCCGCTCCCGTTCCCGCACGAAGAACACCAACACGGCGATCGAGGTGGTGAGCATCAGCGTCACCATGCCGACCGTCGCGACGCCGGCCATCGAACCGAACACCCCGACGAGCGGGTCGATGCCCAGCAGTGCCAACACCGCGATGATGACCGTCGCGGTGAGGGTCTGCACCACCGACGAGAACGACGGCGACTCGTGGCGCTCGTGCACCTTCGCCAGCCGGGCGGGCAACAGTCCCTTGCCGGCCAGCACGAACTGGTAGCGGGCGATCACGTTGTGGAACGACAGCACACAGGCGAACAGGCTGGTCAGCAGCAGCACGTTGACGATGTCGCGGCCGACGGTGCCCAACATGTCGCCGGTGGTGTCCAGCAGCATGTTGCCCTCGCCGTCGAGGGTTCGCTGCGCCACGGCGCCGACCTGGTCGGGTCCGATGGCAACGACGAACGCCCACACCGTGGTCGCGTAGAAGGCGCCGATCAGGATCACCGCGGCATAGGTGGCGCGGGGGATCGTGCGCTGCGGATCGCGCGCCTCGTCGCGGAACACCGCGGTGGACTCGAACCCGATGAATCCGGTCAGCGCGAACAGGATCGCGATGCCGATGGTGCCGCTGGTGAACACGGCCGGATCGAACGAGGCCAGGCTCACTCCGGCGGGGCCGGGGTTGGCGACCATCACCACGTCCAGCACGACCACGATGCCGATCTCCAGCGCCAGCGCCACGCCGAGCACCTTGGCGCTGAGGTCGATGTGCCGGTAACCCAGCACGGCGACCACCGCCAGCACGGCGAACGAGTAGACGGGCCAAGGGATCACCGGACCGCCGTAGTGGATCACCGTGTCGTTGATGGCCCAGCCGATGTAGCCGTAGATCCCGATCTGGATGGCCGTGTAGGCGATCAGCGCCACCACGGCGATGCCCTTGCCCATGCGTTCGCCCAGACCCACGGTCACGTAGGAGAAGAACGCACCCGCCTCCGGCACATGCGGGGTCATCGTCACGAATCCCACGCTGAACACCAGCAGGACCAGCGCGGCGATCAGGAACCCCATCGGGGCGCCCGCGCCGTTGCCCAGGCCCATCGCCAGCGGCATGTTGCCGCCGATCACGGTCAGGGGCGCGGCAGCCGCCACGACCATGAACACGATGCCGACCGGGCCGAGATGCCCGGTGAGGCGCCGTCCTTCCGTGCGGGTGGGTGCAGTGGTCACGAGATCTCCTGAGCTGAAGGGGAGTTGATACGGAGCGCGTTGCGCAGCAGGTCGTGGTCCAGCGCGTGGGCGGTGAAGCCGTTGCGGCCGGTCATCGTGGTGGCGGCGACCATCGCGTTGACGATGGCCTCCTCGGTGGCCTCGATCGTCAGATCGAACAGCCGGGTCATCAGCTGGGGCGCGACCATCCGCACCGCCACTTCGGGCCGGGAGGCGTTGACGTCCTCGTCCCACGCGTACGGCGGGATGCCGCGATTGCCGGTGGAGAACGCCAGCATCAGATCACCGCTGTACTGCTCGCCGGTGCCACCGAGGCGACTCACCGCCAGCGCCGCACGCTGTGCCAGCCGGGTGCACTGATGGGGGAGCAGCGGTGCGTCGGTGGCGACGATGACGATGATCGACCCTGATCCGGGTTCATACCGTGGCGGCAGATCCGGCAGTGGCACGTCCGACGGGCCGATGAGTTCCCCGACGGGGACGCCGTTGATCCGGAGCCGTTCGCGCCGGCCGTGATTGGCCTGGACCAGCACGCCCACCGTGTACCGGCCGGCGGCGGTGTCGGTGACCCGCGACGAGGTGCCGATTCCGCCTTTGAAGCCGTGGCAGATCATGCCGGTGCCGCCCCCGACGTTGCCCTCCGCGGGCGGGGCGGCCGAGGCCGTCTCGAGCGCGGAGCGCACATGCTCGGGCCGGACGTGAAAGCCGTTGATGTCGTTGAGCAGGCCGTCGTAGGTCTCACCCACCACCGGCAGCGACCAGTAGAGGCCCTCGCCGCGGGCGCGCACCTGGGCCGCGACCAGCTCGTCGCGCACCACGCCGACGCTGTGGGTGTTGGTCAGCCCGATCGCGGTGGTGAGCTCGCCGGACTCGCGGATCCATTCCAGACCGGTGAGCTCACCGCTGCCGTTGAGCCGGTGGGAGCCGGCGAACACCGGTTCGGTCCAGATGTCGTCGTGCGGGACGACCACGGTCACGCCTGTGTGCACGGCCGGGGGGCCGTCGGCATCCAGGGTCGTGTGCCCGACCCGCACGCCGGCGACGTCGGTGATGGCGTTGGCCGGTCCGGTGGGGTGCTCCCCGATCACCAGGCCCAGGTCTCTGGCACGGTCTCTGGCACGCACTGGCACTCGTTCCTTCTAGTTCTTTTACTAAGTGGAAAAGAACTATGCGCCGGTGTGGTGCCGGGCGCAAGCGGAACGGCAGAATAAGTTCGACGGAGACCCGGCAGCGGAGGAGGCGACCACGTCATGGCGCGGCCGAACCGGCGGGAAGAACGGCGCGGCGACATCATGGATGCCGCCATCGCGCTCATCGAACGCCACGACGTGGCCACCCTCAAGCTCGCCGACGTCGCCGCCGAACTGGGGCTGACGACCAACGCGGTGCGCTACTACTTCAAGGACGTGTCGCAGTTGCTGTCGGAGTTGGCGCTGCGCTCCGACGTCCGGTTCTACGACGACCGGAGGCGACTGGCAGCCGAGGCCGCGGACCCGCCCGGGCAACTGGCGGTGACCATCGCTGCCGGTCTGCCCACCGGTCCCGAGGACGCGGAGTGGCGCGCGATCTGGCGGGCCGTGCTGGCCGCCGGTTTCGAGCTGGACCGGCGAGCCGACGTGCAGGGCATCTACCACCGCCAGGTGGGGCTCTACGCCGATCTGCTGACCGCAGGCTCGGCATCGGGGGCGTTCACGTTGACGCATCCGGCTGCCGACATCGCGATGACGCTGATGGGGATGGAGGACTACTTCGGGTACCGCATCGTGGCGCGAGACCCACAGATCCACCGGCCGACCGCACTGCGACTTATGCGCCAGTACGCCGAGTTAGCCACCGGCACAACGCTTCCCGAGACAGTCTGACACCGCGGGCCGTCCGTCCGGCCCCGGTGGGGCAGAGAGGTGACCCGGCCGTCGCCCACCTGCGTGCCGTGGAGCGACACCCGCCGCCTCCGCGGCGGTGCGCCACAGCTATAACGGAACAGTGCTCATCGGACTGTCGACGCCTGTCGTGGTGCAGACCCCGGCCGCGGCCAGTCCCTGGGAGCGGGGCGCCGGCATCGAGGACGTGGCGCGTATCGCCGAAACCGCCGACCACCTCGGGTTCGACTTCCTGACCTGCTCCGAGCACGTGGCAGTGCCTGCCGGCGACGCGGCGGTCCGCGGCGCGGTGTACTGGGATCCGCTGGCCACGTTGGGGTTCCTCGCGGCCAGGACGACGAGGATCCGGCTCGCCACCTCGGTGCTGGTCCTGGGCTATCACCATCCGCTGGAGATCGCCAAGCGGTACGGCACCCTGGACCGGGTCAGCGGGGGCCGGCTGGTGCTCGGTGTCGGTGTCGGCTCGCTGCGCGCGGAATTCGACATACTCGGCGCGTCCTGGCAGGACCGCGGCGCCAGGGCCGACGACGCCATCCGCGCATTGCGCGCGTCGCTGTCGGTGCCCGAACCGTCGTACGGTGGTGAGTTCTACCGCTACGAGGCCATGCTGGTGGAGCCGCACGCTGCGCAACCCCGGGTGCCGATCTGGGTGGGCGGACGCAGCAGGCGCTCCCTGCGCCGCGCCGTGGAACTCGCCGACGGGTGGATGCCCTTCGGCCTGAGATCGGCCGAGATCGCTGAAATGCTTTCTGCGCACGATATTCCGGACGAGTTCGATGTGGTCCTGCCTGTCGGTCCGCTCGATCCGGGGGCACGCGCCGAATGCCTGAAGCGGCTCAGAGCCCTGCGCGATGTCGGCGCCACGGGCGTGACGTGCACGGTGGCCGCGTCCTCGGTCGACCACTACTGCGACCAGCTCGCGTCGCTGCGCGCTCTCGTCGACGAGTTGTGAAGCGTTGCCCGCCAAGGGATCTGACGAAAGGACGCGACGATGGCTGACCACGAGGCCCTCGAAGTGCGGTTGCAGCAACTGGAGGAGCGCCTGCGGGCCGTCGAGGACGAGCGCGAGATCGCGCGGCTGATAGCGACCTACGGTCCCGCCGTGGACGCCGCCGACGCGGCGGGCGCTGCGGCGCTGTGGTCTGCCGACGGCGTCTACGACGTCGAAGGCTGGCGGATGACGGGTCGCGAGGACGTCGAGGCGATGGTGCGCTCGCCCGGCCACCGCCGGTTGGTGCAGAACGGCTGCTGCCACTTCCTCGGCCCGGCCGCGGTCACGGTGCGCGGCGACGACGCGGTGGCGGTGTGCGAGTCGCTGGTCGTGCTGCGGGCGGCAGACGGGTATCCGGAACGCGAGACCAGTGCGACCGAATCCGGCCTGCCTGCACCGGGATACGTCCTCTGGCGCGCGGCGGCCAACCATTTCCGGTTGCGCCGCGTCGAGGGCCGATGGCAGATCGCGGTCCGGACGAGCCGACTGCTCGACGGCAACCCCGAAGCCCACGACCTCCTCACGGCGGGGGTCGCCGGGCGCACGGATTAGCCCCGTGCGAGTCGCGGACCCGGGGCAGCACGGTGCAGAACGTCAGCTTGCGGGATCAGCACGCGCGGAGCTGATTCCGTGGTGGAGCTCGGCCACGTCGGGATGCGCGCGGGTGCGCGACTTCCATGCGTTCTCGCCGTAGGTGTTGAAGATCGGATTGTCGGGGTCGGCCTCCACGCCACGCGACAGCGCCGCCAACTCCGCCGGCAGGGTGATGATCGGGACGAGCGCGTCGAGCGCGGGATTGAGGAAGTAGGGAATCGAGACGCGGTCGGCACCCGGCGGCGGGGACAGCACCCGATGCTGAGTGGCTCGCAGGTAGCCGCCCGTGGCGACCTCCAGCAGTTCGCCGATGTTGACGATGAACGCGCCGGGCAGTGGCGGTACGTCCAGCCACTCGTCGGGTCCGAGTTCTACCTGCAACCCCGCGGACCCGGGTTCGACGAGCAGCAGGGTCAGGACCCCGGAGTCCTTGTGCGCCCCGACGCCCTGCGGGGTCTCCTCGGTGCCGGGATAGCGCACCACTTTGATCAACGTCGCGGGCCGGTCGGCGAAGGCGTCGTCGAACAGATCTTCGGCGGCGCCCAGGGACACCGCCCAGTGCCTGAGCAGGCGCAGGCCGACGGCCGACAGGGCACTGTCCCACCGTTCGAACGCCGACCGGAAGCCGGCCGGCCGCTGCGGCCACAGATTGGGCCCCTGCAGCCTCCAATAACCCTGTGCGCCGGCAATGGTCGGCCGCTCGGGGCCGATGTCGATCTGCTCCCGCCAGTCGACCCGGCCGTTGGTCAGCTCGCCGCCCAGCCGGGAGTAGCCGCGGAACTGAGGGCTCTTGAGCTGGCTGATGCGGTTCTTCTCCTCGAGCGGCAGCCCGAAGAACTGCCGGGCCAACCCCAGGATCTCGGTGACTTGACGCTCCGGCACCCCGTGCCCGGTGAGATAGAAGAAGCCGAAGGTGTGCGCTGCTTCCCGAAGCGCGACGCGGAACGCGTCCGGGGAGGAGTCGGCGACGGTCAGATCGAGCACGGGCAGCATGTCTGTCGACACTGCCCCATCCGGCGGTCACGGCCAACCCGTGTCAACGACATCTTCACAGGTCTGAAGCAGGGCGGCGGATCGGGAACCGCGACCCCGCACGGACCCGGCCCGTACCGTGGAGGAAGCCCGGGTAGCGGTCTAATGAAGAAGGCAGCCATGGCTGACGCCCAGATGACCCGCAGAGCACTGCTGGCTGGCATGGGGTACACGGCCGGCGCGCTCGCGATGGCGTCGTGTGCGGGCTCCGCGCCCCGTGAACCGGACCCCACCGCCGGCAAGCTCGCCTTCGACCCGGCGGTGTTCACCCAGAAGACGGCCACCGTCGCGACCGCCGCAGGCGACAAGCAGGTCACCTATCACTTCTTCGGCCCGATCACCTACGTCGCGAATCCGGTCGACGCGGACTACCAGAGCCTGGTGATCAGCGTGCCGACGGCCATCGACGGGCGAGTCGTCGATGCCACCGGCGCACCGATCGTCTTCGCCAACTCGGTGGGCGGCTACCTGCCGGCCTCGGTCAAGGACGTCACCGGCGTCGGTGAGGCGGGCAGGAGGGGGCCGCCACCCCCGGGGTTGCCCGGCGGCGAGGTGACACCCGGCGGCAACGCCATGGTCGACGCCCGCGGCGACTTGGTGAACCTCGCTGCGCTGGCGGTCGCGGCCGGCTACGTCGCAGTCGAACCAGGCTGTCGCGGAAGGACTCTGGTCACCGCCGACGGTGTCTGCTACGGCACCGCCCCGGCTGCGGTCGTCGACCTCAAAGCCGCCGTCCGGTACCTCCGGTCGAACGCCGCCACGATGCCGGGTGACACCGACCGCATCGTGTCCACCGGCACCAGCGCAGGCGGTGCGCTCTCGGCGCTGCTCGGCGCGTCCGGCGACAGCCCGCTCTACGCCGGTTACCTCGACGACCTGGGTGCAGCCGATGCCGGTGACGCGATCTACGCCAGCGGTGCGTGGTGTCCCATCACCGACCTCGAACACGCCGACGGCGCCTACGAGTGGAACTGGGGCGCCAATCGGCTGTCCACCGGCGGACAGGTCGACCGGGAGGTGTCCGCAGCGCTCGGCGCGCAGTTCGCGGAGTACCTGAAGGCCGCGGAGATCCACGGCCTGAACGACTTCGGCGTCTTGAATGCCGCCAACTACCCGGACTACCTACTCGAGCACTCGCTGCAGCCCGCCGCCACCACCTATCTGACGAACCTCACCGAGCACGACCGCGCCGGGTACCTCGCGCAGAACCCGTTCATCACCTGGACCGCCGGTGAGGCGACATTCGACTGGGCCGGCTTCGTCGGACACGTCGGCACCCGACGCAAGACCGCGCCCGCCTTCGACGCCTTCGACCTGTCCACCGCCGAGAACAACCTGTTCGGCGCGGGCACCGTCGCCGCGCGCCACTTCACCGGCTACAGCGCGGCCCGCAACACCGACGGCGCGGTGCCGCTGGCCGCAGGCATCCCCGAACTGTGCGATCTGATGAACCCGATGTACCACCTGTCCCGAGCTGAGGCCGCCGTGGCGCCGCACTGGTGGATCCGCGTCGGCACCAGCGACACCGACACCTCGCTGAGCGTGTCCGCGAACCTGGCCGCCGCAGCGGCCGCCGCCGGCGCCTCGGTCAGCCACCGCATGTACTGGGATGAAGGGCACGGCGCGAACCCCGACGCTGCGGAGTTCATCACGTGGATCGACCGGATCTCCCGGTGATCAGAGTCGCACCAGCGCGAACGGGTAGGTGAACGTCCCGCCCGGTGCGCCGTCGCATCCAGCTCCGAACGACGACGTCAACGTGCCCTGCAACGTGGCGACATCCCATTCGTACACGTCGCGGGTCGGGATCACCGGACCGTAATAGACGTTCCCGCAACGCAGTCCGTCGGGTACGTCGACGGAGAGGGTGTATCTACCGTCGACGAGATGTGCGTCGCCGCTGTACTCGAACGCCTTGGCGGTCGGCATCGGTATCGCCTTGATGTGGGCGCAGTCCGCGGCATCGGGGATGCAGTAGGTCACTGCCCACGTCCAGGTGTGAAAGTCGTACCGTCCCTGGATGTTCAGCGAATAGTTCGCGAAGAACGGCGCTGCCTGCGCCGGGGCGGCCGAGGCGAGCGTGAGCACCGCCAGCGCGGTCGTCCAGCCGACTCTCTGCATATTCATGGTGTGTCCTTCGGATGTTCGGGCACGGCGCCGATCACATGTGGGAGCCGCCGTCGATGCGGACCTCGGTGCCGGTGATGAAGTACGCGTCATGACTGCCGAGCATCGCCACCACGCCGGCGACGGCGTCCGGCGCGGCGAAGATCGCGCCGCCGTCCAGCGGCAGCATCGGCGCGACCTTACCGAACAGCGCGTAGTCGGCGTCCTCGGGCAGGCCCGGTCCGACGCTCTGCCGTGAGGCGCCGGTGCCGTCGGTCATCCCGGACGAAATGGAGCCCGGTTGAACGCAATTGAACCGGATGCCCGCCTTGGCGAATTCCAGCGCCCACGCGTGGGTCATCGCCAGCACCCCGCCCTTGGAGGCGGCGTAAGCGGCCATGTAGGGGTGGGCGAACTGCGCCGAGGTGGAGCTGAAGTTGACCACGGCGGGGCCGCTGCCGTCATGCAGCGCCGCGATCGCCCCGCGGGTGACCAGGAATGTCCCGATCAGGTTGATGCGCAGCACCTGCTCGAAATCGGCCAGCGTGGTATCGGCCAGGTGTGCCGACCGCAGGATGCCCGCGGCATTGACCAGCGTGTCCAACCCGCCCAACGTCGTGGTCGCTTCGGCCACCCCGTTGGACACCGACCCTTCGTCACCGACGTCCATCAGCACAGTGGAGAGTGCGTCGCCGAGCTCGCCGGCCTTGTCCACGGTGTCAGCCAGGCCGTCGGTGCTGATGTCGGCGGCCACCACCCGGCCGCCCTCGCCGAGAATGCGCAGCACGCACGCCTGTCCGATGCCCGAGCCGCCGCCGGTGACGAGCACCCGCCGATCGGTGTAACGCAGTAGAGGAGACGACCCCGCGGGGGTAGTGGACACAGCACAACTCCTGTCGGTTCGAAGGCGGTCGCTGTCGAGTGTGACACCGGCTGCCCACGTTCACGTGCGATCGCGGCGCACCGCCGGGTGCTTCCCGGTGGATGGGACGCGGTGTGTCCCATGCCACGCCCAGCTGTCAACGTGTGTCTCGCCGCGGTGGCGGCGCACTTTTCAGTCGGTATCGAAGAAGGGTTCGGCGGCACATGGTGAACAAGGCCGCGGACCGCTGGTCCATCGGACTGCCGGCGTTGAGCGCAGGCATGTCCGGCCCGATGCAGGGCATCGGCGGCCTGCTGTCGATGTCCGCCGACGCCGTGAAGTTCTTGTTCCGGAGACCGTTTCAGGGCAGCGAGTTCCTGCTGCAGTCCTGGTTCGTGGCACGAGTGTCCCTGGCGCCCACCCTGCTCGTTGCCATCCCGTTCACCGTCCTGGTCAGCTTCACGCTGAACATCCTGCTCAGTGAGCTCGGCGCGGCCGATCTGTCCGGGGCCGGCGCCGCGTTCGGCGCGGTGACCCAGGTCGGCCCGATGGTCACGGTGCTGATCGTCGCCGGCGCGGGCGCGACCGCGATGTGCGCCGACCTGGGCTCGCGCACGATCCGCGAGGAGATCGACGCGATGGAGGTGCTGGGCATCAACCCGGTGCAGCGGTTGGTCACCCCGCGCATGCTCGCCTCCGGTCTGGTGGCCCTGCTGCTCAACAGCCTGGTCGTGATCATCGGCATCGTCGGCGGCTACGTGTTCTCGATCTTCGTGCAGGGGGTCAACCCGGGTGCGTTCGCCGCAGGCATCACGCTGCTCACCGGGGTGCCCGAGGTGATCATCTCCTGCGTCAAGGCGGCGCTGTTCGGTCTGATCGCCGGGCTGGTCGCGTGCTACCGCGGGCTGAGCATCACCAGCGGCGGCGCCAAGGCGGTGGGCAACGCGGTCAACGAGACCGTGGTGTACGCGTTCATGGCGCTGTTCGTCGTCAACGTCGTCGTCACGGCGATCGGCATCCAGATGACGTCGGGTTAGGAGCGGAGATGGCGGCGATACGCGCACTGAACCCGCGGCTGGCCCAGCAGGTCGGCCGGCCGGTCGACACCCTGGGACGGATCGGGGACCACACGGCGTTCTACGGCCGCGCGCTGGCCGGTGTGCCCCATGCAGCGGTGCACTACCGGCGTGAGATCGTGCGGCTGATCGCCGAGATCAGCATGGGTGCAGGCACTCTGGCGATGATCGGCGGCACGGTCGTGATCGTCGGCTTCCTGACCTTGGCCGCCGGTGGCACCCTGGCCGTGCAGGGCTACAGCTCGCTCGGCGACATCGGCATCGAAGCGCTCACCGGCTTTCTGGCCGCGTTCATCAACGTGCGCATCTCCGCGCCGGTGGTGGCCGGCATCGGACTGGCCGCCACCTTCGGCGCCGGCGTGACCGCCCAGCTGGGCGCGATGCGCATCAACGAGGAGATCGACGCGCTGGAGACGATGGGGATCCGGCCCGTCGAATACCTCGTCAGTACCCGCATCGTCGCAGGCATGATCGCGATCGCGCCGCTGTACTCGATCGCGGTGATCCTGTCGTTCGCCGCGAGCAAGGTGACCACCGTGGTGCTGTTCGGGCAGTCGGCAGGCCTGTACAACCACTACTTCACCACGTTCCTCAACCCCAGGGACCTGCTGTGGTCGTTCCTCCAGGCGATCCTGATGGCGATCGCAGTCCTGTTGGTGCACACCTATTTCGGCTACTTCGCCAGCGGCGGACCTTCAGGGGTGGGTGTGGCGGTCGGTAACGCCGTCCGGACCTCGCTGATCGTCGTGATCTCGGTGACGCTGCTGGTGTCCCTGTCGATCTACGGCGCCAACGGCAACTTCAACCTGTCGGGTTAGCGGGGGAGCAACTGATGGCAGCGAATCGGCGTTCCGGACGCCCACTGATCGGCCTGGCCACCGTGCTCGCAGTCGCCGCGGTGATCGCGGTCGCGGTGGGCCTGTTCCGCGGCAGTTTCACCAGCACGGTTCCCGTCACCGTCCTGTCACACCGGGCAGGCCTGGTGATGAACGCCGATGCCAAAGTCAAATGGCATGGCGCGCAGGTCGGTTCGGTGAAGTCCATCGAGACGCTCCCGGGCGGCGGCGCCGCGATCCATCTGGCGATGGACCCGTCCTACCTCGACATCATCCCGTCGGACGTCCGGGTCGACATCGCCTCGTCGACGGTGTTCGGATCGAAGTACGTGGATCTGGTGCCCCCGGCCGAGTCCTCGCGACAGCCGTTGCAGGCCGGCCAGACCCTGAATGCCGAGCACGTCACCGTGGAGATCAACACGGTGTTCGAACAACTGTCCTCGGTGCTGGCCAAGATCGAGCCCGCCAAACTCAACCAGACCCTCGGCGCGCTGGCCACCGCCCTGGACGGTCGCGGCGACCAGATCGGGCAGACCATGTCCGACTTCGACGCCTTCCTGGCCAAGATCGAACCGAGCCTGCCTGCCATGGAGCATGAACTCTCGGTCGCCCCCACGGTCATCGGCACCTACGCCGATGTCGCGCAGGATCTCGTCGACACCGTCGAGGCCGCCACCACCGTCGGCCAGACCCTGGTGGCCGAACAGGAACACCTGGACACGCTGCTGGTCAGCGTGATCGGGCTGTCCGACATCGGCAACGAGGTGCTGGGCGGCAACAGTCAGGCCATCAGCGACGTGATGGAACTGCTGGTGCCCACCACCGACCTGCTGAACCAGTACCACGAGGCGCTCAACTGCGGACTCGGCGGCGCGGTCCAACTGGCCAAAGCGCCCGGAACGCCGGTGCCGGGCGGTCTGCTGTTGCAGACCGTCGTGCTGGGCCAGGAACGCTACCGCTACCCGCAGAACCTGCCGAAGGTCGCGGCCAAGGGCGGTCCTCAGTGCACGGACCTGCCGAAGGTCGGCTTCCAGAAGAGTCCGCCGTTCGTGATCACCGACGTCAACGCCAACCCCGCGCAATACGGAAACCAGGGCATCGTGCTGAATTCCGACGGCCTCAAACAACTGCTGTTCGGCCCGATCGACGGGCCGCCGCGCAACGGCGGACAGATCGGACATCCCGGATGACCGAGGTGGGCAGGGCTGCGACGAAGTTCGCGGCGTTCGGGCTGACGATGGTGCTGCTGACCGTCGGACTCTTCATGATCTTCGGCGAGTACCGGTCGGGATCGACCAACCGGTACTCGGCCGTTCTCACCGACTCCTCCAGCCTGGAGCGTGGAGATTCGGTGCGGGCAGCCGGGATTCGGGTCGGCACGGTCAACGCGGTCGCGCTGCAGGGCGACGGCACCGTGGTGGTCGATTTCGACGCCGACGACCACGTCAGGCTCACCGAGAGCACCAAGGTCGCCGTGCGGTACCTCAACCTCGTCGGCGACCGTTATCTGGAGCTTCTCGACGAACCCGGCACGGCGAAGATCCAGCCACCCGGCTCCCGGATCGGTGTGGAACGCACCGAACCCGCGCTGAGTCTGGATCTGCTGCTGGGCGGGCTCAAGCCCGTCATCCGGGGCCTGAACCCCGATGACGTCAATGCGCTGACCAGCTCGCTGATCCAGATCCTGCAAGGGCAGGGCGGAAACCTGGAGTCGTTGTTCAGCAGAACGTCCTCGTTCACCAATGCGCTGGCCGACAACGGGCAGACCGTCGAGCGACTCATCGACACCCTCAACGACACCCTCACCACGGTCGCCGCGGACGGGGAGAACTTCTCCGTCGCCGTCGACCAGCTCGAACAGCTGGCCACCGGCCTGGCCCGGGAGCGCGACCCCATCGGTGACGCCATCACCGCGCTGGACGACGGCACCGCGTCGCTGGCCGGTCTGCTGACCGAGGCCCGGCCGCCGCTGGCAGGCACGGTCGACGAGTTGAACCGGTTGGCGCCGCTGCTGTCGAACGAAACCGACTTGGCCCGACTGGATCTGGCGTTGCAGAAAACCCCGCAGAACTATCGCAAACTGGTCCGGTTGGGCTCCTACGGAAGCTGGCTGAACCTGTACATCTGCGGTGTCTCGATCCGGGTCAGCGACCTTCAGGGAAGGACCGCGCACTTCCCGTGGGTCATCCAGAACACCGGAAGGTGCGGTGAGCCCTGATGCAGAAGTACCGCGGATCGTCGCTCATCCGAGCCGGTTTCCTCGGCGCCGTCCTCATCGCGCTGGTGATCATCGTCGGCCTGCAGCCCCAGCAGCTGTGGGCGATGGCGACGTCGGTGCGATACCAGGCGGTGTTCGCCGAAGCCGGCGGACTGACGGCGGGCAACAACGTGAAGGTCTCGGGGGTGACGGTGGGCTCGGTCTCCGACGTGGAACTCGAGCGGGGCACCGCACTCGTCACGTTCTCGGTGAACAGCTCGGTGCGCGTCGGCCGCGACACCACCGCCACGGTGGGCATCTCGACCGTGCTGGGGGAACGGGTGCTGGTGCTCAAACCGTCGGGCGGCGAGAGCCTCGGCACGATGGGCGTCATCCCGCTGACCCGCACAGGTTCGCCCTACACGCTGACCGACGCGGTGGGGGAGTTCACCTCGAACACCGAAGCCACCGACACGGCCGCGATCAACCAGTCACTGGACACGTTGTCCGACACCATCGAACGGATCGCGCCGCAGCTGGCGCCGACGTTCGACGGGGTGTCGCGGCTGTCGAAATCGCTGAACAGCCGCAACGAGTCGCTCGGCGCGCTGCTGGACGCCGCCGCCGACGTCACCGGGGTGCTGTCCGAGCGCAGCGCCCAGGTCAACACGTTGCTGCTCAACGCCAACGACCTGCTGGCAGTGCTGCAGGAACGCCGGTACGCGATCGTCAACCTCCTCGCGAGTACCACCGCGGTGGCTCAACAACTGTCAGGGATGGTGGCCGACAACGAGCAGGAACTCGCGCCCACACTGGAGAAGCTGAACACGGTCGCGGAGATGCTCGAACGCAACCGGGACAACATCACAGCCTCCCTGAAGGGTCTCGCCAAGTACCAGGTGACTCAGGGTGAGGCCGTGAACAACGGGTTCTACTACAACGGGTTCGCGTCGAATCTGCTGCCCGGACCGGCGATCCAGCCGTTCCTGGACTACGCGCTGGGCTTCCGCCGCGGCGTGAATGCCGGGCAACCCCCGGACAATGCCGGGCCGCGCGCCGAGTTCCCCTGGCCCTACAACGGTATCCCCGGAGGGTCGCGATGACCGGACGAGTGAAGCAGGCGCCGCGCGTGCGGGCGTTGCTGCTGGCCGCGCTGGCGGTGATCGCCGTGGCGGGCGCCGGCGTGATCGTGTACCGGCACTTCTTCAGCCCGTACACCGTGGTGGCGTATTTCCGTTCGGCGACAGCGATCTACGCCGGAGACGACGTGCGGGTCGCCGGTGTGCGGGTGGGCACTATCGAGTCCATCGAACCGCAGGGCACCCGCGCCAAGCTGACGCTGGCCATCGACCGTGACGTGCCGATCCCGGTGGAAGCCGAGGCGATCATCGTCGCCCCCAACCTGGTGTCGGCCCGGTATGTCCAGTTGACCCCCGCATGGGGCGCCACACCGGAGACCAGCGGGCCGACCATGGTCGACGGCGGCGAGATCGGGCAGGACCGCACCGCGGTCCCGGTGGAGTGGGATGAGATCAAGGAGCAGCTGACCCGTCTGGCCACCGAACTCGGGCCGCGCGGCGGCGTCTCGGAGACCTCGCTGGGACGGTTCATCGACACCACCGCCGACGCGATGGACGGCAACGGGGACAAGTTGCGCGACACCATCACCCAGCTCTCCGGCGTCGGGCGCATCCTGGGCGAGGGCAGCGGCGACATCGTCGAGGTCATCACGCATCTGCAGACGTTCGTCACTGCGCTGCGCGACAGCAACGTCCAGATCGTCCAGTTCCAGGACCGGCTGGCCGACGTCACCGGTGTGGTCGACGGCAGCCGTTCCGAACTCAACTCAGCCATCACCAAGTTGTCCGAAGCCGTCGGCGAGGTCCGGCGATTCGTCGAGGGATCGAGAAGCCAGACCGCCGAACAGGTGCAGCGCCTCGCCAGTGTCACGCAGGTACTGGCCGATGACAGCATGGTGCTCAAGAACATCCTGCATGCCGCGCCGAACGCGCTCGTCAACGGCTACAACATCTACAACCCCGACACCGGGGGGCCGCGCGGCTCCTTCGCGATGAACAACTTCGCCAACCCCGTGTCGCTGATCTGCTCGTCGATCGCCGCGGTCGAGAACGTCACCGCCGAAGAGTCCGGCAAGGCGTGCGCGCAGTACCTCGGTCCCGCGCTTCGGTTGATGAACTTCAACTACCTGCCGATGCCGTTCAACGCCTACCTGGGGCCGGCGCCGCAGAACGTGATCTACTCCGAGCCCGGGCTCGCCCCGGGCGGAGGAGGGACCCCGCCTGCGCCGGCCGAGATGCCCCCTGCGGTGTCCGCCTACACCGGCGCCGGAGACGTTCCGCCGCCGCCGGGATGGACGGACCCACCACGCCGGCCCGGCGCTTTCGCACCCGGCGGTCTGCCCGCCAACCCGTCGCCTGCGCTGTATCCCGGCGCGCCGATCCCACCCGGGGTGCCCGGCCCGCCACCCGCGCAGCCGAAGCCGACCTCCATCGCCGAGATGATGCTGCCCGCCGAGGCCGCGGCGACGCCGTCAGAAGGGAACCCGTGATGGCACGTCCCTCCAGCAGGCAGACGCGCCGATGGGCGGCGCTGGCATGTGCTGTGGCGCTGACCGCCACCGGGTGCTCCGTCGGTGAGTTCAGGGGCCTGAACTCGCTTCCACTCCCGGGCACCGTCGGCACCGGACCGGACGCCGTCGTCTATCGCCTCAAACTCGCCAATGTGGGCTCGCTGGAATCCAATTCACCGGTCATGCTGAACGATGTCGTGGTCGGCGCGGTGCGCGACATGACGTTCCAGGACTGGCACGCCGAGGTCGACGTCTCGGTGAAACCCGACGTGGTGGTGCCGGCCAACGCCGTCGCCACCGTCGGGCAGACCAGCCTGCTCGGCTCGATGCACGTGGCCCTCGACCCGCCCGTCGGGGAGGAACCGGCGGGCAGACTGCAGCCGGGCGCGGAGGTCCCGCTGAACCGATCGTCGACCTATCCGTCGACCGAGCAGACCCTGTCCTCGCTGTCGGTGGTCGTCAACGGTGGCGGGCTCACCCAGATCGGTGACATCATCAGCAATTTCAGCGCCGCACTCGACGGGCGCCAGGACCAGATCCGCAGCCTGCTCACCCGGATGAACGACGTCGTCGGCATCCTCGACGGCCAGCGCGACAACATCAACGCCACGATCGACGCGCTGCACCGGCTGACCGCGACGTTCGCCGGCCAGCGGGAAGTGCTCACCGCGGCACTGAAGCGGATCCCCGAAGCCCTGGAGGTGCTCAACCGGCAACGGCCTCGGATCGTGACCGCGATGCAGAAACTCGGCGAGTTCAGCGACACCGCAACGTATCTGATCGACGAATCGCAGGACGACATCGTGCGCAATCTGCGCAACCTCGAGCCGGCGGTGCGTGCCCTCGCCGACGTCGGGCCAGACCTGGCGACGGCACTGTCGTACCTGCCGACCTATCCGTACACGCAGGAGTTCATCGACCGGGGCATCCGGGGCGATTACATGAATCAGTTCATCGTCTTCGATTTCACGATCCCGCGCCTCAAGCGCGGCATGCTGCTCGGCACCCGGTGGGGTGAGCCCGGCGCCTCCCTGGTGCCGGCGCCCGGCGATCCGTGGTACTCGTCGTACACGCTGGACCCGCTGCGGGCCCCGGTGACACCGGTCCCGGCGGAGGTGGCGACGATGCCCCCGCTCATCGATCCGCCGGCGACGGGCGGGCAACCTGCCGAAGGCGGCAACTGATGCTGACACGTTTCGTCCGGATCCAGTTGATCGTGTTCTCGATCGCCTCCGTGGTGGGGCTTACGACCATGGTGTTCGGCTACCTGCAGGCCCCGATGCTGCTCGGCATCGGCCGCATCGCGGTGACCCTGCACCTACCGACCACCGGCGGCCTGTACGAGTTCTCGAACGTCACCTACCGCGGCGTCGAGGTCGGCAAGGTCACCGGCATCCGGCCGACGAGCGAGGGCGTCACGGTCACCATGTCGCTGACGACGTCGCCCCGGATCCCGGCCGACCTCAAAGCCAACGTGCGCAGCGTCTCCGCGGTCGGCGAGCAGTACGTCGACCTCGAGCCGAGCTCGGACGACGGTCCCTTCCTGGAGGACGGTTCGGTGATCACCGGTGACCGGACCTCGATTCCGCAGGCCGTCGGGCCGATGCTGGACCAGATGAGCGGCCTCGTGGACAGCATCCCCACCGGCACGCTGACCGGTCTTCTCGACGAATCGTTCAAGGCGCTCAACGGAACCGGCTACGAACTCGGCTCACTGTTCGACTCCTCGGCACGACTGGCCGCCGACGCCAACGCCACCGGTGACCAGGTCCGCACCCTGATCGACGACAGCCGGCCGCTGCTCGACGGCCAGGCCGACAGCACCGACGCGATCACCACGTGGGCGCGCAGCCTGGCCGGGATCACCCGGCAGGTCGCCGACGACGACCAGGCGGTGCGGACCATCCTGCAGACCGGTCCGGAAGCCGCCAACGAAGCGAGTCGACTGCTTGCGGACGTCAAACCGACACTGCCGGTGCTGATGGCCAATCTGACCACCGTCGGACAGGTCGGTGTCGCCTTCCATCCGTCGCTGGAACAGCTGCTGGTGCTGCTGCCGCCGTATCTGGCCGCGACCCAGTCCTACGGTTCGTCGCTGAACAACCCGACGGGCATGGCGCTGTCGGAATTCAGTCTCACGCTGGGGGATCCGCCCGCCTGTACGGTCGGCTTCCTGCCGCCGTCGTCGTGGCGGTCCCCGGCGGACCTGTCCGACGTGGACACCCCCGACGGTCTGTACTGCAAGCTGCCGCAGGATTCGTCGATCGGTGTGCGCGGCACCAGGAACTTCCCGTGCATGGAGCAGCCCGGCAAGCGGGCCCCCACAGTCGAGATCTGCGAGAGCGACCGGCCGTTCGAGCCGCTGGCGATGCGCCAGCATGTGACCGGGCCGTACCCGATCGATCCCGCGCTGATCGCGCAGGGCGTCCCGCTCGACGACCGGGTCACCTTGGACGAGGGGATCTTCGGGCCGCCCGCGGGCACGCCGATGCCCGCCCCGGCAGGCGGTGGTGCGCTTCCCGTCGCGCCCAGCGCTGTCGACACCGCGGACGGCGGGCCGTCGGTCGCGGTCGCCACCTACAACCCGGAGAGCGGACAGGTCGCAGCCCCGGACGGGACCGTGTTCACGCAGTCGAATCTTGCGGCGTCGAACCTTGCGGCGTCGAATCTTGCGGCGTCGAACCTCGCGGCCGCGGCACCCGCGGGCTGGCAGGACCTGTTCCCCAGGTGAGCAGGCTCAGCCGATTTTGACCAGTTTGAACGGCATGTTGATGTACACCGGCCTGTTCACCCCGCAGGCGCCGCTGACCCCGGTGGTGATGTCCTCGCCGACAAGGGTGTCCGACGTCGGGTCGGCCACCGCGCCCTCGGCGTTCATCGCCTTGAACCGGAAAACCTGAAGGCCGGGCGCCGAACTCCCGTCGGGGCAGGGGATCCAGTTCTCGACGGTGTGCTTGACGTACCAGACGCCGCTCTTCTGGTAGATCGGTGCGCTCCAACCCCATTCGCTGTCGACTGTGCCCGTGCACTCGCCGGGATAGCTGCACTGCGTCCGGATCGTCCAGGTGCTGCGCAGGCTGGCCTGGGCGTAGAACACCTCGTTCTTCCGGGCCCGTTCGCCGTTGGACGTGGCGACGTAGGTGCCGTTGAGGCCCCAGTCCGGAGTGTCCGCTGCCGCTGTCGGCAGGCCCGCCGTCACACCGCAGATCGCCATCGCGGCGACGGTGGTCGCCAGCGCAGGTACCCGGATCATGGCTGCTCCTCACCCCGTCGACGGCAGACGCCGGCGGCGCACGAGGCTAACACCGGGGCGTGCGGTGCGACGGGCCGGTTTCCGCTGAGCGGACTACCCGAACCGACTCCGGCGATACCGCTGCCATGCTGTCCGGCGTGCACAAGGAGATCGCCGTCGCGGCATCGCTGACCGCCGGACTGCTCGTGTCGGCGCCGGCCGTACAGGCCGACCCGCCTGCGCTGCGACAGGTCACCTACACCGTGACCTCGATGCAGGCGGTCACCGCCGAGATCTACTACCGCGACACCGATCCGCCGACCTGGGCCGACTACAGCCACAACCCGTACCGCTTCAGCCCGAAGGCGCGGGTCGACATCGGACCCCACCAGCCGTGGGTGCTCAGCGTGGCGTTGGTCGACGCGGACCGCTGGGCGATGGTGTCGGCGACCGCTGGACCGCATGTGGGGGACCCCCAGATCAGGTGCGAGCTGGCCGTCGACGGGGTGGTGGTCGCCACCGGGGAAGGGCCGCGGGGCGCACTGTGCTCACTGCGGCACTGGTGACGCCGCCCGCTGGGTGGGAAGGCGCCGCCGGCACTGCGGCGGCGGGTCTTACCGTGCCGTCGAAGGGTCGCCGCACCAGCCGGGGACGAAGGGAATGCACAGATGTCGAAGGTCGACGCAGAGGCCCCGCAGGCAGAAGCTGAGCAGGTGGAAGCCGTGGGCCCGGTTACCTCCGGCGGTCGCCGCCGGCCGCGGTGGCCGGTCGTGGCCGGTGTCGCGGCGGTGCTGTGCTCGGTCGTCATGGCGGCAGCCAGCGGCCACATCCTGTGGGAGCACCGCAACCAGGCGCGGGATCAGCAGAACCGGGCCGAGTTCGTCGCCGCCGCGAAACAGATCGTCGTCACCTTGATGTCGATCGACTTCCGCGACCCGCAGGCCGGTGTGCAGCGCATCCTCGACAACTCTGCCGATCCGTTCCGTACCGAATTCCAGAGCGGTGCCGAGGACTTCGTCCAGTTGTCGACCGATGCCGGGGTCACCACGAAGGCCACCGCGAACGCCGCAGCCGTGCGATCGGCCACCACGGAATCGGCGGTGGTCCTGGTCGCGGCCACATCCACGGTGACCACCGCCGACGGTGTCGCCGAAGCCCCGCGCAGTTGGCGGCTCGCCGTGGACCTGCAGCGCGACGGAGACCGGATCAAGATGTCGAAAGTCGAGTTCCTCCAGTGACCGTCGATAGTGCTCCCCGGCGCACGGCCCGGCCTCCGGTGTCCCGCTGGCGTCTGCTCGTCGTGTCGGCTCTGTTGATCGCCTCGGCCACGGTGCTGACGACGCTCTACGTCACGCAGTACCGCGTCGACCGCCAGACAACTCCCGCCGCGGAAGAAGCGGTGGTGGAGGCGGTCTCCGAGGCGACCGAGGCCCTGCTGTCGTACGGCCCCGGCACCATCGACACCGACCTCAGCGCCACAGGATCGTTGACGACCGGCGAGTTCGCGACGTACTACGGAAAATTCACCGAGAACGTCGTCGCACCCGCGGCACGCGAGCGCGGCGTCACAGCCCAAGCCCGCGTCATCGATTCAGCCCTGATAGAACTTCATCCCGATCAGGCCAAGGTCCTCGTGTTCCTGAATCAGGCGACGACCAGCCGCGAGCGACCGGAGCCCGCGGTGACGGCCAGCAGCGTCATCGTGAGCGCGACCAAGGTCGAGGGCGACTGGCGCATCTCCGCACTGGATCCCGTGTAGGGCACGACGCCAGGGACCGGCGATGTCCGTCACGCCGGTTTCGCGTCGGTGGTCACCGTCTTCGTGGCGGCGTCGGCGCCCGACCGGCGGCCGCTGAAAATGCAGTCTGCGATCGACAATCCGCTCACATAACTGTTGGAGCAGATACCCACTGCGTTACGGCCGGCGGCATACAGGCCGGGCACTGTGCCACCGTCCCGGTGCACGACCTCGCCGGTGGCCTCGTCGACCACGAGTCCGCCGAGCGTGAGCCCCGGGATGGGGAAGAACATCGAAGAGTCCGCCGAGATGTTGATCGAGTAGTACGGCCCGTTGCTCATGCTCGCGCACAGATCGCGCTCCTTGTGCGCGGGATCGCCCGCGCCGCTGAGCAGACCTTTCCGATAGACGTCGACCGTTCGGCGCAGTCCGGCGGGATCGATGCCGCTCTTCGCCGCGATCTCCTCGATCGACCCGGCCTTCTTGTGACCGGTCGTCAGCAGGTAGATCAGCTGGAGACGTTGAAACAGCTGCGTCTGCTCGCGGATCTGGGATCGCACCTTCCGCCACGTCGCGGCGTCGTAGACCGCCCACCCGGAGCCCCCGAACTCCCGCATCATCACATCACCGTGCGTCGCCCCGTACAGGTCTTCGTTCGCGATGCGTCGTCCGTCCTCGCCGACGGTGAGCCCTTCCAGAAAAGCACTGGGGGGTGCGAGGAACCGCCAGGCCGTGACGTTGCTCATCTTGTCGGCGATGCCGCCGGCCTCCAGCCCCAGCGCGATGCCGGTTCCGTCGTCGCCGGCGGTGCCCAGCGGTGAGACCTTCATGAACTTCGGTGCGAACCGCTGCATCCATTCCCGGTTGTAGACGAACCCTCCGGCGGCCAGGATCACGGCGTCGGCGTGGGCTTCGCCGTCGACCGCCGCGGTGTCCCAGAGTCTTTCGGTGTGCGCCACCACGCCCCTGACGACGCCGGGTAGCCAATTGCCGACCTTGCCCGTCACCTTCGTCAGCGCCGCATGCCTGCGGACGTGCTTGTGGTTGAGGTCCATCGCGCGGTAGCGCACCCCGGTGACTCGGCCGTCGTCGGCAGTGATCAGGGCGTGCACCCGGGCCAGCGGGAGGACGGTTACTCCCTTGGCCTCGGCGGAGCGCCGAAGATTCTCGAAAAGGGTTCGGCCCGAGCTCATGCCGGGCGAGACGACGCGATGCCCCCTCGGGGCGGGACGCGCCGCCGTCACATAGGGGTGAGCCTTCTCGTTGCCGGAGTAGTACAGGTAATGGTCGTCGGTGGGATACGAGGTCTTGTACGACGAGACCGGGCTGCCCCGGAACGGAACACCCTGGGCCTTCAGCCATTCGATCAGGGCGGGACTCTGTTCGCAGAACCTCGTCAGGGTCTCGGGGGTGACGGCGTCGCCGACTTCCTGCTGAAGGTAGGCCAGCATGTCCTCGGTGCTGTCGGTGTATCCGCCGGCGCGTTGTTCGGCTGTTCCGCCGCCGGCATAGACGATTCCGCCGGACAACGCCGTGGCGCCGCCACCGTATCCGCGGTCGACCACGAGCACGCGTGCGCCGCGGTCGGCCGCCTCGATCGCCGCCGCGGCTCCTGCAGCGCCGAAGCCGACCACGATGACGTCGAAGTCACGTCCTGTACTCATGGAAACTCCCGTCAGGCAACAGACTTGTCGTCGAGCGCGCGGCGGCGGGTGTCGGCGTGCCGCGGTCTCTCGGGGTCTGTCGCGTTGTGAGCGTGCGTGTTCTCGGGGATTTCCGCGGCGTGTCGCCTGCAGACCCGCACGCTCGCGGTACGGGGGCCTGGGGTCATGACTTCGCTTTCGGTCGGATGAACACACCTTCGGCCTCCACGGACACCACCCCGTTCTCGTCGGTGATGTGGCCGCAGGCAAAGGTTTTGGACTCGGTGTCCCGGTCGACCCACGCCTCCACGTGCAGCGGGCCCAGGCGCGTGGGCGCCACATATCGGATGGTCAGGGTGCCGGTGACCGCGGGTTTTCCCGGCCGGTGTGCGGTGGCGCCCAGGATGTGGTCGAGCAGCAGAGCGCAGATTCCGCCGTGGACGTGGCCGGCCGGGCCCTCGTAGGCTGAGCCCAGCGCCACATCTGTTGTCACCCTTCCGGTCTCGTCACGACGGAGGTCCAGCGGGGGAGCGATCGCGTTGCGCGTCCCGATCGCCACGTTGCCCCAGGTGAGAAACCTGCCCTCGGTGGTGGTCCGCACCGGGTGCGGCTCAGGATGCAGCCGGCCACCCAGCAACTCGGCGGCCTCGTCGATCAGTCGGTGAGCCCGCTTCACGTCGGCGTCGCCTGCCTCGCTGCGGATCGTCACGTCGACGAGCCGGCGCAGCGACCGGGTCAGCGGCGCGTACAGTTCCTCGGTGCGGCGGGCCTGTTCGGGGTCCAGGGGTGCGTTCACCCTTCGCCGTCCCGGCCGGCCATGTCCAGCGCCGCGAGATGGCTGAACAGCAGTGACGCGCCGATCGGGTTCCCGCCGCCGGGGTAGGTGGTGCCCGACACCGCGGCCATGGTGTTGCCTGCCGCATACAACCCCGGGATCGGGACGCCCTCGGTGGTCAGGACCCGCGCCCGGGTATCGGTGCGCAGTCCGCCCTTGGTGCCGAGGTCGGACAACCCGAAGGTGGCCGCGTGATACGGCGGGGTGTCGATCGGGACCAACGGTGATTCACCGTTGGTGAACACCCTGTCGTAGGCCTCGGCGCCGCGGCCGAAGTCCTCGTCGACTCCGGCTGCGGCGAGCTTGTTGAACCGCTCGATGGTCGCTTCCAGTTCGTCGGCCGGGACCCCGATGGCGTCGGCCAGCCCGGCGATGGTGTCGGCGCTGTGCCACAGTCCAGCGGCGCGGTACTGCTGCGGATCCACCATCGACACGTTGGTCGCGCCGACCGGCGGCACGGCTCCGGCGCGGTTGTCGTAGACCATCCAGAACGGCAAACGCGTTGTGCCGTCGTCTATCTGCCGGATGACCTCGCGTCCGAGCCGGTCGTAGGGTGCGGACTCGTTGACGAAGCGGCGGCCGTCCTGGTTGACGAAGATGCCGCCGGTGAACCACAGCGCGAATGCCGAGCGTCCGTCGGGATGCGTCATCCCGGGCGACCACCATGCCTGGTCCATCAGGTCGAGGTCCGCGCCGATCGCGATCGCGGCCCGGTGCGCCCGGCCTGTGCTGCCCGGCCCTCCCATCGTGTCGGCGGCGCTGCCTGGCACGCCGTACTGGGACCGCATGGCGGCGTTCTGCTCGAAACCGCCGCTGGCCAGCAGGACCCCACGCCGGGCCCGGACGCGGATCCTGTTGCCGCCGTGGTCGATCACCGCTCCGACGACACGGTCACCGTCGGTGAGCAGTTCGGCGAGCGTGGCGTTGCGCCAGCAGGCGACGTCGGGCAGTTGCGCCATCGCGGCGAGGAATCTGCCGACCAGCGCCCGTCCGCCGACGAGCAGGTCAGGTGCGGGGGCGCCGAGACGTTCGGTGTCCAACGGCCCGCGCACCAGACCGGCGTACTCGCCGAGCGCGCTGTCGGGCAGCGGCACCGGGATGGTGTGCCGGTAGCCGTCGTCGCGCGCCCCCGGCGCCGAACCGAAGTAGTCCGGCCAGGGCAGCGCGGCGAACTCGAAAGCCGGATCCTGTTCCAGGTAGTGGATCAGTCCTGCGCCGCCGCGGACGTAGGCGTCCTGCAGGGCACGGGGGGTACGGTCACCGACCACGGCGTGGAAGTAGGTCAGCGCGTCGTCGATGGTGTCGTCGGTCCCGGCGCGCAGCAGCACCGGGTTGCACGGGAACCACATGCCGCCACCGCCTGAGTAGGCCGTGGTGCCGCCGAACTTGTCAGTGGCCTCGACCAGCAGCACCGACAGCCCCTCCCGCGCCGCGGTGTAGGCGCCCGCGACACCGCCGCCGGAACCGGCCACGACGACATCGACCTCGGCATCGAAGCCGGTGGCGGGATCAGTCACGGGCACCGCCAAGCGCGCCGTGTCCGCCGTGACAAGCGGTCATGCCCCTCCTCGGTGTAGGTCGACCCGGTGTCGGATCACTGTCGCCCGGCCCCACCGGTGGCGCAACGCCCCCTCCCGGTCAGCGGTAGTGACGCGCCGCCGCGATCTGCTCGTTGCTAGCCTTGGCCGGTGACGGAAGAGTCCGACAACGCGCCTGGTGGGCTGAATGTGTCGCCCACCGGGTGGGCCTTGCTCGGGATGCTCTCCGGCGGTGCGGAACTGTCGGGTTACGACATCAAGAAGTGGATCAACTGGGCCATTCAGTTCTTCTACTCCAGCCCGGCGTACAGCCAGATCTACTCGGAACTCAAGCGGTTGGAACGGCTCGGGCTGGTCACCTCGCGCGTCGACGCCGGCATCCGCAGCCGGCGGATGTACAAGATCACCGACAGCGGTCTGGTCGCGGTCACCCGTTGGGCCAACGAGGAATCCGTGGAACCGCCTACCCTGAAACACAATCCGCTGCTGCGGGTGATGCTGGGCCACCTGCTCAACCCCGGGCGGCTCCGGGAGATCCTCACCGACCACGCCGCTTACGCCGAGCAGATGCACCAGGCCGCAGCCACCGAGGTGCGGTGGACCGGTGAGCAGCCCGCCTGGTCGTACGCGCGGTTGGCCCTGCGGTGGTCGGAACAGTACTACGCGGCCGAGCGTGACCTGGCGCTGCAGATGATCAAGGAACTCGACGCCGTCGACGAGACCTTCGGCGAGTCCGGCCCGGCGGGTGTGGAGTTCCCGGTGCGCGAATACTGGTACGAGGTGGAGCGGCGGATCGCCGCAGAACGCGAGCCCGAGACCGGGGAACCCGGAAACTGACTCAGGCGAGGCGGCCCGCGGCATGCCGGGCGGCGATGTAGCCGAACACGACACCCTGCCCGATCGTCGCACCCGCGCCGGGATAGGTCTTGCCGAACGTGTTCGCGGCGGTGTTGCCGATCGCGTACAGCCCCTCCATCGCCGAACCGTCCTCACGAAGGACCCGGCCGCGGGCGTCGGCGCGCAGCCCGCCACAGGTGCCCAGGTCGCTGAGCACCACCTTGACCGCGTAGTACGGTCCTGAATCCAGCGGCCGCAGATTGGGATTGGGGTCGACTGTGGGATCACCGTAGTAGCGGTCGTAGGCGCTGGCCCCCCGCCCGAAGTCGTCGTCCACGCCCGCCCGGGCCAAGGCGTTGAACCGGTTGATCGTCGCGGCGAACGTCTCCGGCGCGACGTCGATACGCCGCGCCAGATCCGTGAGACCGTCGCTGCGGTGGGCGATCCCGGCGTCGTACCACGACCGGGGGATCGGCATGCGCGGGAACAGCTCTGCGGCCATGAGGTAGCTGTTTCGGTACCGCTGGTCGAACACCATCCACATGGTGTCCACCGGGTTGCCGGATTGTTCGCGCCTGAGCAGTTCCTGCCCGAACGACATGTAGTCGGTGGCCTCGTTGATGAAGCGTTCGCCGTTCTGGTCGACCAGCAGGCACCCCGGCAGGGACCGCTCGGCGAGCATGACGGTCGGGTCGCCGTCGGGCAGCGGGGCGAACGCCGGGAACCACCACGCCTGATCCATCAGCGCGGTGTCGGCGCCGAGATCCTGCGCCAGCCGGATCGCGTCGCCGGTGTTGCCTTCGGAGCCGAGGCTGAGGTGCTCGCCCAGTTGCTCGGACTGGAACTTGTGCCGCCAGCTCATCTGATGGTCGAAACCCCCTGCGGCCAGCACAACACCGCGCCGCGCTGTGACCTGCACCTCGGTGCCGTCGCGGTCCACCACCGCGCCGGTCACCCGGTCACCGTCGACCAGCAGCGTTGAGACCGGCGAGTCGGTCCACACCGGTATTCGGGCGTCGAGGACACCGGCGAACAGACCGGCAGCCAGCGCTTGGCCGCCGGCGGCGTAGCGGCGACGCAGCGCCAGACCGCCGATGCCCTGCGCCGCCCGCAGCAGGATGCGCGGCCAGGACTTACGCGGCGTCCGGGCCATCAGGTTCAACCAGCGGTAGTCCGCGCCGGTGACCGGCATCGGGAAGTCGGATTCCATGACCCCCGGGCGCAGCCGGGCCAGTTCGGCGCCGAGCACCGCAGTGTCGAACGGGCGGCATTCACAGGTGCGCCCGACGGCGCTGCCGCCGGGCTTCTCCGGGTGATAGTCCGAGTAGCCCTTGGCCCAGAGGAACTTCATCGTCGTGGTGCGGCGCAACATCTCGATGGTCGCAGGACCGTATTCCACGAAGGCGTGCGCCCGGTCGAGGGGAGCGTCGCCGTCGACCAGGCCGTCGAGGTACGTACGGCCGAACTCCAGGGTGTCCCCGGAACGGGCCTCGGTGAGGATCGGGTTGCCCGGCATCCAGAACGCGCCTCCGGAGCGGGCCAGCGAGCCGCCCACATACGGCGTCTTCTCCACGATCAACGCCGAAAGGCCCGCCTCATGGGCCGCCAGGGCGGCGGCCATGCCGGTGCCGGATCCGACGACCAGCAGATCGACGGTGATGTTCTCCCGAGATGTCACCGGGCGATTCTCGGGGTGGTCGGCCACCGTGTGCCCGGTGATGCCCGGTCAGTGGAACATCACCCGGCTCATCCGGGAACACCGGTGCTACAACGGAATTTCGCTAGCAGCACGCAACAACAGTGAGGATGACCGGCGATGACTTCGGTGCAGCCCGACAATGCCACAGACGTCCGGCAGATCGAGGCGCAGGCCGCGCCGACCAGGTATGCGCGCGGTTGGCACTGCCTGGGGCTGACACGGGATCTCGGTGACGGGAAGCCGCATTCCATCAACGCGTTCGGCACCAAACTGGTGGTGTTCCGTGGCGAGGACGGCAGGACCAACGTCCTGGACGCGTACTGCCGGCACATGGGTGGGGACCTGTCCGACGGTGAGGTCAAGGGCAACGAGATCGCCTGCCCGTTCCACGACTGGCGGTGGGGCGGCGATGGTCGCTGCAAGCAGATTCCGTACAGCCGCCGCGTGCCCAAGCTCGCGCGCACCGCGACGTGGCCCACCATGGAGCAGGACGGCATGCTGTTCGTCTGGAACGATCCGGAGAAGAAGGCGCCGCCGGCCGACGTGACGATCCCGCACATCGAGGGCATCGGCACCGACGGCTGGACCGACTGGCACTGGTACAGCACGGTGGTGAACACCAACTGCCGCGAGATCATCGACAACGTCGTCGACATGGCGCACTTCTTCTACATCCACGGCGGGCTGCCCACCGGGTTCAAAAATATCTTCGAAGGCCACGTCGCCACGCAGTACTACCGCAGCGACGCCCGACCCGACCTCGGCAGCGGGGAAGGCGCCAAGATCCTGGGCACCACCTCCGTGGCCTCCTACTACGGGCCGTCCTTCATGATCGACGACCTGACCTACCACTACGAGCACGGCGATCAGCGCACCGTGCTGCTCAACTGCCACTACCCGATCGACGCCGATTCCTTTGTGCTGCAGTACGGCATCACGGTGGAGAAGTCGGAAGCGCTGCCCGAGGACGCGGCGATGCAGATGGCCGTCGCGCTGGGCGACTTCGTCAAGATGGGGTTCGAGCAGGACGTCGCGATCTGGCGGCGCAAGGCCCGCATCGACAACCCGCTGCTGTGCGAGGAGGACGGCCCCGTCTACCAGCTGCGCCGGTGGTACGAGCAGTTCTACGTCGACGCCGCCGACGTCACCCCGGACATGGTGAACCGCTTCGAGTTCGAGATCGACACCACCCGTCCGCGGGAAGCGTGGATGAAAGAGGTCGAGGCGAACCTGGCGGCGGGCCGACTGCCGAAATTGGTGGGCCTGACCAAATGAGCGTGCGCCCCGACAACCGGCTCGCTGATGCACCCATGCAGCCGGTGGACTGCGGGACATGCGGGGCGCGGGTGCTGGTGCGCAAGAGCAGCTGGGAGCAGACCAGCGTGCAGTGGGATGCCGCTTCACTAGCGCTCTGTGAAGAGCGTCGAGTTGCGAGGGGGACTGCTGGACATTTCCTGTCAGGATGTGTCGACCTGCGTGGATCTATCGAATCCGCGGTGCTGCGGGGGGTTCTGCGAGTCCTCTCGGACACCTAGTTGTTGCGGAGCAGGACGTCGAGACCACCCCAAACTGTCACCGATGTCCTGATGCAGAACTGTCACCGATGTCCTGAGAGATAACAACCAGTTCTGCGCGAAATTTGTCGGTGGTCGAATGTATGTTCGAATCATGGCGAGCGGGGACCTGCAGGACGCGGTGATCGCGTTGCGGGCTGCCTTCGATGAGGTGGCCGGCTGTGAGGTCGATCTGCTGACTCGGCCCGATCTTGTTGGGGCCCTGGATGAACTGGAAACGTTGTGGTGTCGGCTGCCGGCGGTGGGTCATCGGTTGCTGGCGCGGTTGCAGGTCGAGGCGACGCCGCAG
>NZ_BCRS01000062.1 GCF_001552715.1 Mycolicibacterium vaccae NBRC 14118 = CIP 105934
CGGCGGTGCGGTAGGCGGCCGCGCGCATCAGCGGGTGCCGAAAGCGCATCCGCGGGCCGAACTCGATGACCCCGGCGGTCTCGGCGGGCGCCAGCGCATCCACGGCAACCCCCAGCAGCGCGGCCGCGCGCAGGAACAGCGCCGAGTCGCCGACCGGTTCGGCGGCCGCCAGCAGCAGCAGCCGACGGGTGTCCTCCGGAAGTTCCCGCAGGCGCAGCGCGTAACTATCCTCGATCCGGCCGCGGGAGGCCCCCGTGCCGACCGTCCAGAATCCGCCTGCCAGTTCCGCCGGGGAGTAGCTGCGCGGCACCTCCAGCAAGGCCAGTGGATTGCCACGGGTTTCGGCAACCACCCGGTCACGGACACGGGGGTCGATGCCGCCGATCATCGCCTGATCCAACAGGATTCGTGCATCGGTGTCCGAGAGGCCGCGCACCGGCAGTTCGGGCAGTCCGGCCAGCACCTCGGCGCCGTCGGAGCGGGCGGCGAACACCAGCGCCACCGGTTCGGCCACCAGGCGGCGGGCGATGAAGCCGAGCGTCTGCAGCGAGACCTGGTCCAGCCAGTGAGCGTCGTCGACGACACACAACAGAGGCTGCTCCTGCACGGCGGCGGCGAGCAGGCTCAGCACCGCCAGCCCGACGAGGAACCGTTCGGGCGGTGGTCCGGATCCCTGCCCGAATGCGACCGCCAGCGCGTCACGCTGCGGCGGCGGTAGGTCGACGAGGTGCCCGAGCAGCGGACTGCACAACTGGTGTAACCCGGCGTACGGCAGTTCCATGTCGGATTCGACACCGGAGATTTGGACACAGCGCAGTCCGTCCGCCTGTCCGAGGAGGTGGTCGAGCAGCGCGGTCTTGCCTGCGCCCGGTTCGCCACGCAGCACCAGCACCTGCGACCGGCCCGCCCGCACCGCCGAGATCACCTCGCGCAGCGCCGCGGACTCGGTCGCACGCCCGTGCAGCGGCCGTGGTCCCCGCGCCTGGCTCGACATCGCCTCACCGTAACCAGGCAATGTCGCCCGGTCTACCCGTCGCTGATGAAGGTGACCGACTCCGACAACGGCGCCCGGCCCGTGCGTGGGTGGCTGATGTCGGGGTCTTCATAGCCGATCGACAAGCCGCAGAACAGGATCAGGTTCTCGGCCGGCTCGACGATCTCGGCGACGCTCACGTGCGTCGTCGACCACGCCATTTGCGGGCAACTGTGCAGCCCCTCGGCGCGCAGGAGCAGCATGACGGTCTGCAAGTACATGCCGACGTCGGCCCACTGCGGCAATCCGAGCCGGCGGTCGACATAACAGAACAGTGCAGCAGGCGCACCGAAACATCTCCAGTTGCCGATTGCCGCGCGGTGCCGGGCTTCCCAGTCGTCGCGGGTGATGCCGAGTGCACCGTAACGCTGCTCGGCGAAATCCCGGCGCCGGTCACGATAGGGCGCAGCGAGATCAGCCGGATACATCTCGAACTCGCGGACGTCCCACGGGTCTCCGGAGGCGACGCGCTCGACCGCCCGCTTCTTCAGCCGCTCCAGCGGGTCACCGGTCACCACGAAGCTGCGCCAGGGCTGCAGATTGGACCCCGACGGCGCCCACGCCGCTGTGGCCAGTACCCGCGACAACGTCTCGCTGGGCACAGGCCGGTCGCTGAACCCGCGTACCGCGCGCCGACTGCGGACCGCCTCATAGACATCCACGGTGCGTCCTCCTTCAATCGTCGGTGACCGGGTCAGCCTTTGGCGGCGGTCTCCAGCACCCAGTCGCTGAAGCGGGTGTCGAACAGCGTGGCGCCGTCGCCGGGAACCAGGGTGTCCTCGTCGATGTCGACGCCCCAGTAGCCGGCGTCGGGATCGGCGACCACCTCGCGGGTGTCCCCTCGCGCGGTGAGCGCGGTGCGGATCAGTTCGGGCAGCCGGAACCTCTCGGGTCCGCTCACTTCGGCGATGCCGTTGACCGGGTCGTTGACCGCGGCGATGGCGACCGCTTCGGCGACGTCGGCCGAGGCCATCGGCTGGAACGCCGCGTCCGACAGCCGCACGGTGCCGTTGATGGTCGCGGAATCGGCGATGGCGGTGAGGAATTCGAAGAACTGAGTGGCCCGCACGATCGTGTAGGGGATCGGCCCGTCTTCGATCAGCCGCTCCTGCGCCAGTTTCGCCCGGAAGTAACCGCTCTCCCGGGCGAGCCGTTCAGTGCCGACCACCGACAGCGCCACGTGGTGGGTCACCCCCGCATCGGCCTCGGCGGCCAGCAGATTGGCCGTCGACCTGTTGAAGAACTCCTGGGCGGCGGCCTCTTCGAAGCTCGGCGAGTTGGTCACATCGACCACCACCTGCGCGCCGGCGAGCGCGTCGGCCAGCCCCTCCCCGGTCACTGCGTTCACCCCGGTCGACGGCGCGGCGGCCACCGCCTCGTGGCCGTGCCCGGTGAGCTCGTCCACCACCTTCGATCCGATCCGGCCTGTGCCGCCGACGACGACGATCCTCATGGTGGCTCCCTTCTGCTGACTGGTCGAGGCCGCGATCGCTGCCTCGTGCGCCAGAACCTGCGCGCCGTCGCCGATTCATCCCGTGGCGGTCGTCACTGCCGGATGACTTCACCGAACGTCGGCGGTTCCAGCCGACGAAACAACCAGAAAGGACTGCTCATGGAGCTAGCGGGATTTCGGGCGCTCGTCACCGGCGGCACCGCCGGTATCGGCCTGGCCAGTGCTCGATTGTTGGCCGAGGCCGGCGCCGAGGTCGTCATCACCGGGCGGGACACGCCTCGCGGCGAGGCTGCCGCCGCCGCACACCACCGATTGCGTTTCCTCCGCGCCGATATGGCCGATCCGGCGTCGGTGGAGAGCCTCGTGCGTCAGGCGGCAGACACCGACGTGCTCGTCAACAACGCGGCCAGCTTCCCCGGTGCGATGACCGTCGACCAGGACGCAGCGTCGTTCGCACGCACCTTCGACACCAACGTGCGCGGCTCGTACTTCCTGACCGCCGGTCTGGTGCCGCACATGCTGGAGCGGGGTCGGGGCAGCATCGTCAACATCACGTCGATGGTGGCACTCAAAGGAGTACCGGCAGCCTCGGTCTACAGCGCGTCGAAGGCGGCCGTGGCGTCACTGACCCGCACCTGGGCCGCCGAATTCGGGAGCCACGGCGTGCGCGTCAACGCCGTCGCACCGGGACCCACCAGAACCGAAGGCGTGCTGGCCGAATGGGGCGACACCAACGACGAACTCGGCCGGGCCTTGCCGTTGGGCCGCGTGGCCGAGCCGGAGGAGATCGCGCACGCCGTCCTCTTCCTGGCCTCACCCCGGGCGAGCTTCATCACCGGAGCGACTCTGCACGTCGACGGTGGCGGCACCGCCATCTGAGCTCACCGGGATGACTCCGGGCTTCGGCCGCTGTTCTGGCGATCGCACGCATTTCCGGCCCGAAGGAGAAACCATGAGCATGACCGACACCCGCCCCGACGAACTGGTTCCGTCCCGCTACGCCCTGCAGATCGGCGACATCGAGGTACTCGTGATCAGCGACGGCGTCCTGCCGATCACCGCGACCACGCTGGCCACCAATGCCGACTCAGCCGATCTCGCAGGTTGGCTGCAGGACATGTTCCTGCCGCCGGACATCCTCGACTGGCCCCTGAATGTGCTCGTCGTCCGCAGCGGCGACCGGACGATCCTCGTCGACGCGGGACTGGGGGTGGAGTTCCCGGACTTCCCGCGTGCCGGTCAGACCGCGTCGCGGTTGGCGGCCGCGGGTGTCGACCTCGGATCGGTGACCGACGTGGTACTCACCCATCTCCATATGGACCATGTCGGCGGGTTGCTCACCGACGGGCTGCAGGCGAGGTTACGACCCGATCTGAAAGTGCATCTGGCGGCCCGCGAGGCGGAGTTCTGGACCGCGCCCGACTTCTCCCGCACCTGTATGCCCCAGCCGGTGCCCGACGTACTCCGATCCGTGGCCTCACGGTTCCTCGATGAGTATCACGGCCGGCTACGGACCTTCGAGACCGAGTACGAGGTGGCCCCCGGCGTGCTGATCAGCCGCACCGGCGGGCACACCCCAGGGCACAGCGTGGTGCGGCTGGCCTCCCGCGGGGACGCGTTGACGTTCGCCGGCGACGCGGTGTTCGCACCCGGGTTCGACAATCCCGAGTGGCACAACGGCTTCGAGCACGATCCCGACGAGGCGACCCGGGTCCGTGTCGGGCTGCTGCGTGAGCTTGCCGCGACCGGCGAGTCCATGGTGGCCACCCACCTGCCGTTCCCGTCGGTCTGCCACGTGGCCACCGCCGGTGACGCGTTCCGGTGCGTGCCCGCCGCCTGGGACTACTAGCCCACCAGCGCGGGCATCGAATCCCAGCCACGCACGGTCGCCGTAGGGGCGCGGACGGCGTTCTGCTCGTCGATCGTCCAGTCCGGCCAGCGCTTCAGGATCTCTTCGAGGGCCACCCGGGCCTCGATGCGGGCCAGGGAGGTCCCGAGACAGAAGTGCGCGCCCCGACCGAACGTCAGATGGTTGGGGTTGCGCCGGATGTCGAAGACGTCGGGGTCGTCGAACCTGCGCTCGTCCCGGTTTGCCGCACCCGCCATCAACAGCAAAGCACTACCGGCCGGCACGGTCTGGCCGTGGTATTCAACGTCTTTGGCCACGTATCTGGCGATACTGTGGACCGGCGGTTCGAAGCGCAGCACTTCCTCGACGGCGCCGGGAATCAGGGACGGGTCCGCTGCGAGCTCACGGCGCTGGTCCGGATGGTCGGCGAGCACCTTGCCGAGCCAGCCGAAGAGCCGGCCCACGGTCTCGGTCCCGGCGTTGGCGATGACACCGAGGAACACCAGCAGTTCCTCCTCACGCAGCTTCCGCTTCTGACCGTCGACGTCGTCGAACTCGACGTTGAGTAGCTCGGTGACCAGATCGTCGGACGGATTCTCTTTACGCCACGCGACGTAGTCACGAAACATGTTGCCGTTGAAGTACTTGTCTTTCTTCACCGGCAGCGGCTCGCCCGGCTTGTTACGCAACCGCTCGCCGGCGACCTTGCGAACGCTGCGCTGGAGCGAGTCCGGCATCCCGACCAGCATGCCGATCACCCGCATCGGCATCTCCGAACCCAGATCGAGCGTGAAGTCGAAGCCGTCACCGCCCTGCAGCGGGTCCAGACACGCCTCGCAGAATGTCCTGACCTGCTCCTCGATCGCCTTCATCTTGCGTGGGGTGAACGCCCGCGACACGAGCAGTCGGTGCACGGTGTGCACGGGCGGGTCCTCGTTGATGAAAACCCCGTCGGGCATCACGGGTTCGGCCTTGACGACCTCGAGGATGTCGCCCTTGGCGTTGCTCAGGTTGTCGACGTCCTTGAGCGCGGAGTCGACGTCGGCGAAGCGGCTCAGCGCCCAGAAGTCGAACTTCTCGTTGTAGTACAGCGGCGCCTCGTCGCGGAGCCGCTTGTAGACCGGATACGGGTCGACATCGATCTCGACGTTATAGGGGTCGTAGTAGAGCTCATGCACCTGTACGATCGTACAGCAACGGACGCCGCGCAAGGGAGAGTCAATGCACATCGGATTCGTCAGCATGAACACCCCGGGCGACATAGCCCCCGACATCCTGGCCCGCGAACTCGAACAGCGTGGGTTCGAGTCACTGTGGGTCGGTGAGCACCCACAGATCCCGGTGTCGGCTGCGAGCTCGATGCCGCCGGCGCTGCTCCACGCCCAGCAGCGGATCCTGGACCCAATGATGTCCCTGCTCGCCGCGGCGCAGGCAACCACCGGCCTGCGACTGGGCACCGCTGTCGCACTGCCGCTGGAGCACGAATTGTTCACGTTCGCCAAGCAAGTGGCGACCCTCGATCAGTTCAGTGGCGGCCGGGTACTGCTGGGCGTCGGCGTCGGGATGCGCGCCGAGCTCTCGGTGTCGAACTCTGTCGCGTGGGCGGATCGCTACCGGGCGCTGGCGGACATGATCGCTGCACTGCGGATGTTGTGGACGCAGGACGAGGCGGAACACCACGGCGAGTTCTACGACTTCGAGCCGGTGTGGTGCCATCCCAAACCGCAGCAGCAGCCCGGCCCGCCGATGCTCGCCGCGGCCACCGGGCCCAAGGCGATCGGAGACTGCCTGCCCTGGGCCGACGGGTGGCTTCCCGGTGACGCCGCGTACCGGGATCTTCCAGCGGCAGTGGAGGATTTCCGGCGACGCGCCGAGGACGCGGGCCGCGATCCCGCCACGCTTGATCTCACGGTCATGGCGTGGGGCGATCCGTCGGAGAGGCGTCTCGCCCGTTACCGCGATCTCGGGTTCAACCGAGTCGTGATCGGCGGCGGCCGCCGGGACGGCGACGATCCGTCGACCACAAGGGAGTTCCTGGACCGGTACGCCGCGATGGTCGACGGGCTTCGTTGACCGGGACCACCGCGGCGCGTCTCAGGAGGCGGGTACCGGGCGGACCCGCTCGTTGACCAGCTCGATCAGCTGACCGTCGGGATCGCGCACCATGCAGGCGAATCCGCCACCGGGATCGGCGACGACGGCTCCCCCGGCAGCGGTCACCGCGGCCTGGGCTGCAGCGAGATCCGCGACGGCGATCGATAGATGTGTCAGGCCGGCACCGACCATGCCACGTTCGGGCTCTTCGGGCGCCGGATATCCGGAGAACGTCAGCAACTGCAGCACGACAGCGCCGTTGCGCAGGTACACCGCTTCGAATCCGATGGGTGGGGTCAGTCCGAGCAGGCCCTCGGCCACCTGGTCGGGCACGGTCAAGCGCTTCACCTCGGTGAACCCGAGCGCCGCGTAGAACTTCTGTGAGGCGTCCAGGTCGCGGACCCGCACTCCGATGTGGCTGATGTCCATGGTCATACCCCTGCCGGTCCGGGTCCGCCGTGCATGTAGAGCGTCTGCCCGGAGCAGTAACTCGATGCGTCGGAGGCGAAGAACAGCACGCCGTAGCCGATCTCATCTGGCTCGGCGATCCGCCCTGCGCCGTTGGTCTGCCCGATCATGTCGATCTCGAATCCGCCCCGCTGCGCTTCTTCTTCAAGCCCGGGCGTGCGGATGGCGCCACAGGCGATGCAGTTGACCCGCACGCCTTTCCGGGTCCATGCGGCGGCCATCGACCCGGTGAGGTTGTTCAGACCGGCTTTGGCAGCGGCATAGACCGGGGCCTGCGGCATGGCGAGCAGGCTGGCTCCCGAGGAGATGTTGACGATCGTGCCCTTGCCCTGCGCGATCATGGGTTTGGCGGCGGCCCGCGACAAGTACCACGCGCTGGACAGGTTCAGGTCGAGGACCTGATGCCACTCGTCGTCGGTCCATTTCATCAGCGACTTCGTCTCGCCGCCGCCTGCGTTGTTGAGCAGCACGTCCAGCCTGCCGAACTCGGCCAGCGTCGCATCGACCAGCGCCTGGCAATCGTCGGCCTTGGTGACGTCGGTCGGGACCGCGATGGCACGCCGTCCCAGCGCCTCCACCTGCGCGGCGGTCTCCTTCAATGGCTCCTCGCGCCGTCCGGCCAGCACCACGTCGGCGCCGTGCTCGGCCAGCACCAGTGCCGAGGCTCGCCCGATGCCGGTGCCGCCGCCGGTGATGACCGCTACCCTGCCTTCCATCGAAAACCTGTCGCTCACAGCATCACTCCCGTCAGTGGCCCATCGTGCAGTACGACTGTACAGCATCGGTGATGCTGGACACCCCGGCTTGCGTCGAGTACACCAATGGACATGCCGCATCCGACCGACGATGTCTGGGAAGTGCTGTCCACCGCGCGCTCGATCCGCCGGTTCACCGATGAGCCCGTCGACGCCGAGACCCTGGACCGCTGCCTGCAGGCGGCCACCTGGGCACCCAACGGCGCCAACGCGCAGTTGTGGCGGTTCATCGTGCTCGACGGTCCCGAACAGCGGGCGGCGGTCGCGCAGGCGGCTCAGATCGCCTTGGAGTCAATAGAATCCATCTACGGCATGACGAGGCCCGCGCCCGACGACGACAGCCGCGCCGCCCGCAACAACCGCGCCACCTATGAGCTGCACGACCGCGCAGGCGAGTTCACGTCGGTGTTGTTCGCCGCGTACAAGAACGAGTTCTCCTCGGAGTTCCTCCAGGGCGGCTCCATCTATCCCGCGCTACAGAACTTCTACCTCGCCGCACGTGCCCAGGGGCTGGGGGCATGCATCACCAGCTGGGCCTCCTACGGCGGTGAACGGGCGCTTCGTGACGCCGTCGGCATCCCCGACGAGTGGTTTCTTGCGGGGCATGTCGTGGTCGGCTGGCCGCGCGGCCGGCATGGTCCGATACGGCGTCGACCGCTGTCCGACGTGGTGTTCCGCAATCGCTGGGATCCTGAGCGTGCCGACATCACCTACGGTCGAGGCGCCCGACCCCGCGGCAACTGAGCTAACCCGCGCGCGCCAGCTCACCGAGTAGGGCGCAGAATCCGTCGGCTTCGGCCTGTTGAGCTTGCGCGATGACCTTGTCGACCGAGGATGCCCCTCCGGTCAGGCCTATCCGCATGCCATCATCGCATCACATGCGCGCACTGTGTGGCCGGATGCACATCGAAAAGGTCACGGTACGAGGGCGGTTGACGTCCGTCCTCGTCGGTGATGCCGTACTTGACCGCCAGCTCGGCTCCGATCAGGGTCTGTCCGCTGACCGCCATCAAATCTGGATCCTGGGACAGCGCCCAGATGACGTGCCCGGTCAGCTCCGGCGTCTCGGCGGTGTCGAGGATGTGGCCGAACTTGTCCGGTTTGCTCGCGATGATCCCGCGGACCCGGTCGGTGAGTAGAGAACCCATCCAGATCGATACGGATGCGATCCCGACGTCGCGGAAGTCATACGCCATGTCGGCGGCCATCTTGTCGGTGCCGGCTTTCGGTACGCCGTAGGCGGGGCCGAACGCATAGTGCGCGGCACCGGACGACGACGTGAAAGCGACCAGCCCCTTGCCATGCGGGACCATCAGCGGCGCGGCGTAGACCGTGGCGACGTAGCTGCTGCGCAGGCCCACGTCGAGAGTGTCGATGACGTTGAGGGGTTCCTCCCAGAACTTGGTGCGTCCCATCATCTCGTCGCGGATGATGGCGGCGTTGTTGACCAGGATGTCGATGCGGCCGTGATCACGGCCGACCCGGTCGAAGAACGCCGCGACCTGTTCGTCGTCACCGTGGTCGACCGCGACCGCGATGCCCTCGCCCCCTGCGGCGGTGACCTTGTCGGCGGTCTCTCCGATGGTGCCGCGCGCCGGCACGCCGCTGTCGACGGTGCGTCCCGTCACGTAGACGGTGCACCCGTGCGCGCCCAGTGCGCGCGCGATGCCGGCGCCCGCGCCGCGGCTGGCTCCGGTGACCACGGCGACCGGACGTTCACCTGTCATTTCGATTCCTCGATTCTCGCCGCGTCCTTGAACTGTGTGATCGGTCGCGCCAAACCCTGCTCGTCACAGATGCGTTGCAGCCTCGCGACGGTGTCGACGACACCGGGACCCTGACGCCGCCCTGGCGTGAACGTGGCCGGTAGGTGCCGCATCCCCTGGATCACGCCGATGCTGTCATAGTGCACGGTGCCCTCGGGGGTACACCGGTAGTCGGGTAGTCGGTCCAGCACCGCGGTGAGCATCGACTTGAACACGGTGCGCGCGACGTTCGATCCGATGCAGCGATGAACGCCGAGACCGAAACTGAAGTGCCGATTACCTTTTCGGTCGAGGATGATCTCGTCTGGTTCACTGAAGACATCCGGGTCCCGGTTGGCCATTGCCCACGACAACCACAGCCGCTGACCCTCGCGCAGGTCCGCACCACTGAGAGTCATGTCCGCCGCGATCGTGCGGCCGTCTCCCGGCGCCGGGGTGAAGTACCGGAGGAACTCTTCGGTGGCAGGGTTCAGCAGCGTGTCGCGCTGCGTGCTCAGGCGGGTCCGTTCGCCGGGGTGCTGCGACAGCCATTCCAGGGCATGCGCGGTCAATGCGGTCGTGGTGTCGAAACCACCGCCGATCAACAGATTCAGCATGCCGATGAGTTCGATGTCGGGCGGCGCCTCCCCGTCGATCCGCAGCGTGGCCAGTGCGTCGATGATGCCCGGTCGAGGGTTGTCCCGGATCTCAGCCAGGTTGGTGAACAGGTCGACGGCCATCGTCATGAACAGCTCACGGACCCGTCCGGCGTCGGGCGAGTCGGGCGGAGTGTACACCGACGCGTGAGCTGGTTCGTTGTAGATCGTCCACTTCTCCAGCGGGACGCCCAGCATCGCAAGCGTCAGGACCGCGGGCACGACGTTGGCCAGATCGTCGACGAAATCGATATGGCCGCTCTCGATATGGTCGTCGATGCAGGCACGGACGATCTCGTCGACGACCGGCTCCCAGCGCTTGACGGCCGCGGGCGACAGGTACGGGTTGAGCGCCGTCCGGTAGTGGCGGTGCTCCGGATCGTCCATCTCCAGCATGCCGCCGCGGAAGTTCTCCGCCTCGATCATGGTGGGAATCGAGATCCCCTTGTATCCGCGGCGTTCATGGTTGACGTCGTGGTCGTTGGACACCTGTGGGCAGCGTGCGAGTTCGAACACCTCGTCGCTACCCGCGGCCACCCAGTGCCCGTCGTAGGTGTCGGTCCACGCCAGCGGGCACTTCTGCTGCATCTCGTGGGTGATGTCGACGAACTTGTCGCGGTAGTCCGGGCTGTGCCGGTCGAAGTGGAACCGGATGTCGGGTTTATCGCTCATCGCAGCTCTTCCACTGAATCGTTTCCTGCTTCCTCGACCGCTAGACGACTGCGCCGCCGTTGACACCGATGACCTGCCCGGTGACGTATCCGGCCGCCTCCGAGCAGAGGAACGAGCACACCGCGGCGACGTCCTCGGGGACGCCGACGCGTCCGGCAGGGATGGCCTGGGTCAGGAACTCGGCCGGGGGCAACTTGCCCTCGGCCTGTTGCTGACGCAGCATCGGCGTCTCGATTGCGAAGGGCGGCACAGAATTAGCGGTGATTCCGTACTTGGCGTAGTCGCGCGCGACTGTCTTGGTCATCGCGATCACCCCGCCCTTGGTCGCGGAGTAGTGACCCTGCCGGGGCGCGCCCTGCTGTCCGGCAGCGGACGAGATCGTCACGACCCGACCCCATTTCGCGTCGACCATGTCGGACAACGCCGCTCGGATACTGAGGAACGTCCCTGTCAGGTTGACCGCGAGGTAACGGTTCCACTCGTCGAGGGTGATCTTGTCGAAGCGGGTGAAGCCACCGATCGCCGCGCTGGTGACCAGGATCTCGACCGGACCGAACTCGGCGCGCGCGGCGGCGAAGGCCGACTCGACCGCGGCCTCGTCGGACACATCGGCGGCCACGCCGATGGCCTGGCCGCCGCGCCCGCGCAGCTCCGCGGCGATCTTCTCGGCGGCATCGGCGTTGACGTCCAGCACCGCCACCCGATGGCCGTCAGCAACGAGTCCCGAGCAGATCGCCTCACCCAGTCCCGACGCGCCGCCCGTCACCACTGCCACTCGACTCACCGCTACTCCTCACGTCGCTGTACGAATGTATAGCACAACGTCTATGCTCGGCCCAACAGTTGGCGAGGAGACTTTGGTGAGCGATCTGTACTACGACCCATGGCACGTCGATATCGACATCGACCCGTACCCCACCTACCGCAGGCTGCGTGACGAGCAGCCGGTGTACCACAACGAGCGCCACGACTTCTGGGGCCTGAGCCGGTACGCCGACGTCGATGCAGCACTGCGTGATTCGCGACGCCTCAGCTCGGCCAAGGGCGATATTCTCGAGGTCGTGAAGGCCGATCCGGTCATGCCGCCCGGTGTGTTCATCAACGAGGACCCGCCGCTGCACACCATCCACCGCGCCATCGTCGGGCGCATGTTCACGCCCAAGGCGATTCGGGCGATCGAGGCCAAGGTGCGGGCCTTCTGTGTCGCATGCCTGGATCCGCTCGTCGGGGGTGATCGCTTCGACTTCGTCGCAGACATCGGGGCCGAGCTGCCCATGCGCACAATAGGCATGCTCGTCGGGATCCCGGACGCCGACCAGCCGTCGGTACGCGCCCAGGCACACGCCGTGCTCCGGAACAAACCCGGCGAACCTCTCCCGGTGAAGAAAGACCACTACTTCGACGGCGACATGTTCACCGACTATGTCGCCTGGCGTAAGAAGAATCCCTCCGACGATCTCATCACCGACCTGCTGAGCGTGGAATTCGAGGACGAAACCGGGGTCACTCGCAGAATCCGAACCTCCGAGTTGCTGATCTTCCTGGCTGTCATCGCCGGCGCCGGGGTGGAGACCACCGGGCGGCTTTTCGGATGGATGGGCAAGGTGCTGGCCGAACATCCCGACCAGCGTCAGGAACTCGTCGAGGACCCCTCGCTGATTCCTGTCGCGATCGAGGAGTTACTACGCTTCGAACCGCCCGGTCCGCATGTGGCACGGTTCGCCGCCGAGTCCGACATTGAGTTCCACGGGCAGACGATTCCGGCCGGAAGTGCGGTGCTGCTGATGCTGGCCTCGGCCAATCGCGACGAACGCCACTTCGATGATCCCGACAGCTTCGACATCCACCGCAAGCCCGGCGGTCACCTGACCTTTGGGCGGGGCGCCCATTTCTGCCTGGGTGCGCCGCTGGCCCGACTGGAAGGCCGGGTGGCACTGGAGGAGGTCTTGAAGCGCTTCCCGAAATGGGACGTCGACATGGCCGGAGCCCGGCGGTCGCGGACCTCGACGGTCCGCGGCTGGGACACCATGCCTGCGGTCATCGCATGACGCAGACCAACCGCGTCGCCGTCATCACCGGCGCCGCCCGGGGCCAGGGCAGAAGTCATGCGGTGGCACTGGCGTCAGCGGGGGTCGACATCGTCGCCGTCGATCGGTGCGCCGATATCGAATCGATCCCGTACCCGTTGGCGACCGCGGCCGATCTCCAGGAGACCGCCGATCAGGTGCGTGCGGCGGGCGGGCGGATCGAGACAGTCATCGCCGACGTCCGCAACCTCGCCGATCTTCAGGCGGGAGTCGACTCCGGCATCGAGCGATTCGGTGATGTGGACATCGTCGTCGCCAATGCCGGCGTGGTCGGCATCGGTCTGCCCGACGCCACCGACGACCAGGTGTACCGGGACATCGTCGACACCAATCTGCTCGGCGTCTGGCACACCATCGCCGCAACGGCGCCGTCGATGATTCGCCGCGGCACCGGTGGATCGATGGTGTTGATCAGCTCGATGCAGGGGTTGGTCGGTCGGGGCGGAGACGGCAGCGCGGCGACGTTCGCCTACGCGGCGTCCAAACACGGGATCGTCGGGCTGATGCGCTCCGCCGCCAACGCCTATGCGCAGCAGAACATCCGGGTCAACTCGATCCACCCCACCGGGGTGGCCACGCCGATGATCTTCAACGACCACATGGCGCGAGTTTTCGAGGCGAATCCGGAAGGCAGCGCGATGTCGGGCAATCTGCTGCCGGTTCCGTTCGTCGAACCCAGCGATGTGACCGCAGCGGTACTGTTCCTCGTCAGCGACGGCGCACGCTACATCACCGGAACGACACTGCCGGTCGACGCCGGGTTCGCGGTGATGTAGCGGTTTGGGGGCGACGGGGGGTGTATCAGCTGCCGCCGCGGATGAACTCTGAAGCGCGCCCGGCCATCGCCATCACCGGGCCGTTGAGGTTTCCCGCCACCATGGTGGGCATCACCGAGCAGTCCACCACCCGCAGACCCTCGACTCCCCTGACCCGCAGCTGGCTGTCGACGACGTCGTCCTCATCCGGACCCATCGCGCAGGTTCCGACGGCGTGGTATCCGCAGTAGCCACCGTCGAGAGCGGTGTCGACCAACTGCTCGTCGCTGTGCACCTGCGGCCCGGGATACGTTTCGTGGCTGATGCGCTCGGCGATCGGTGACTGCTCGAAGACCGAGCGCATCCGGCGCATCAGGTTCGCCGTCGCCTCCCGGTCGTGCGCGGTGGTCAGATAGTTCGGATTGATCCGCAGCGCCCCCGCGGGATCCGAAGAGGTGATCTCGACATATCCCTGCGAAGTGGGACGCAGAACCATACCGAGACAGGAGATTCCGGGCTCGCGTTCGATGACCACCGGCTCGCCGGTGTTGTACGGCGGCAGCGTCCACGGGCCCATCATGATCTGGGCATCGGGCCGCTCGGCGTCGGGTTGCGTCTTGACGAAGCCCACGATGTCGAACGACGGTGCCGCCAGTGGCCCCTTCCGGGTGGCCAGATACTTCATCCCGGTGAGCGCTTGACCGAAGCTGGTGGCAAGGCGCCGGTTGTAACCGAGGTCTTCTTTCAGCCGGAGCCGCAAAGTCGCACAGCGATGTTCGCGCATCCTGCGCCCCACGTTCTCGCGGTCCAGGCGGACGGCAACTCCGGCGGCCGTCAACACCTCCCGCGGTCCGATGCCCGAGAGTTGCAGTGCCTTGGGTGAATTCAGGCTTCCCAGAGCGAGGATCACCTCGCGGGCGGCCTGCAGTTCCTCGGTACCGCTGCCGGCGGCGACCTCCACGCCGGTGGCGCGGTCACCGTCGAACACGACCCGGCGCACCACCGCCCCGGTCCGCAGCGTGAGGTTGGGACGACTCAGCGCCGGCTTGAGGAACGCCGTCGCGGCGCTCACCCGGCGTCCGTTGCGGATCGTCGACGTGGCATATCCGACGCGCTCGCCGTCGGATTCGTTGATGTCCTGCACCCGCCACAGCCCGGTCCCCGCCGCGGCCTCGATCATCTCCTCGCACAACGGATCAGGGTCTCGTGGCACGGAGATGTGCAGCGGGCCACCGACGCCGCGTGTCGCGGACGCACCGAACTCGTTGTCCTCGAACGCCGTGAAGATGGGCAGGATGTCGTCCCAGCCCCAACCCTTGTTACCGAGAGCTTCGAGGCCGTCGTAGTCGGCACGTTGACCACGGTTGTAGACCATCCCGTTGATCGAACTCGAGCCGCCGATCACCTTGCCGCGCATCCACTGCTCGACGTGAGGGTTGGGACCGAACGGCGTGGTCTCGTAGTGCCACATGTGCCTGTCGCTGTCGAACAGCTTGCCCGAGCCCTTGGGAATGTGCAGCCACAGGTTCCGGTCGCCGCCGCCCGCCTCCAGAAGAAGCACGTTGACTTTCGGGTCGGCCGACAGCCGGTTGGCCAGCACGCAGCCGGCGGAACCGGCTCCGGCGATGATGTAGTCGTAGCGTGTCACTGCTGTCCATGCCCCTCGTCGAGCGATGCTGTACGGCCGTATAGTAGCGCTGCGCCGCGCGTGGTCCCCGGCGAATTGCCGAACGGCCGCGTGCCCTGACTCTGCCGCCGTGGATTGGAGAGGCGCGCGCGAGGGTAGCCCCGTTTGGTGAAGCGGGCACAAGTCGCCGCCGTCGGAGTCGCAGCGTTGGTGCTGACGGCTTGTACGTCGACCGGTCAGCAAGATTCCCCTGCGACGGTCGCACCGACCCAGGAGACCACCACGTCGGCCGCCCCGCCGCCCGCGGCCACGCCCACCGCGACCGGCTTCGCCGACGTCGTGGAACGAGTCAGTCCCAGCGTGGTCACGGTGCAACTGGACGGAGGCGTCGGCAGCGGCGTCGTCCTACGTTCCGACGTCATCGTCACCAACGCGCATGTGGTGGGCAATGCCCGTGAAGTCACGATCGGGTACGCCGATGGCGTCAGCTCGCCCGGACAAGTGCTGGCCACCGATGACGTGACCGACCTCGCCGTCGTACGGACCCAACGCGGCGACCTGCCGGTGCCGGAGTACCGGAGCGAACTCCCGCGGCCCGGCGAGGTGGCCATCGCCATCGGCAGCCCGCTCGGCTTCGAGAACACCGCCACGGCAGGCATCATCTCGGGTCTCAACCGGAACATCCCCGATTCCGCGGAAGCGGGCGCGTCGCTGGTCGATCTCATCCAGACCGACGCGTCGATCTCGCCGGGCAACTCCGGCGGCGCGCTGCTGGACGCGGACGGACGCGTTGTCGGCATCAACGAGGCCTACATTCCGCCGACCGCCGGTGCGGTGTCACTCGGATTCGCGATCCCGACCTCGACGGTGCTCGACGTCACCGAGCAGTTGCTGCGCGACGGCCGGGCCACGCACCCCTATCTCGGCGTCTCGACGAGCCGCCTCACCCCGGCGATTCGTCGAGAACTCGGGGTCCCCGTCGAAAGCGGCGCGCTGGTCCGTGGTGTCGAACCGGGCAGCCCGGCTGCGTCCGCGGGTCTGCGCCCCGGAGACGTCATCGTCGAACTCGCGGGCACGCCGGTGGCATCCGTGGAAGACCTGCTGGGGGCGCTGCGCCGCACCCAGCCCGGGTCGCAGCAGCCCGTGGTGGTGGTGCGTGGTGGCGCGCGGGTCCCCTTGACGGTGACGGTGGGTTCGCGCTGACCGTGAATGCCGGATCGCACACCGCGTGAACAATGGGGGCGATGAAGCTACCCGTGATGCCGCCGGTGCCTCCGATGCTGTCGCGGCCCGTCGCTGGGTTTCCTCAGGGCCCCGCGGCGCTGTCCTATGAACCCAAATGGGACGGGTTCCGCTCGATCCTGTTCCGCGACGGCGACGAGGTCGAGCTGGGCAGCCGCAACGAACGGCCGATGACGCGGTACTTTCCGGAACTCGTCGAGGCAGCGCGCGTCGAACTACCGGACCGCTGCGTCGTCGACGGCGAGATCGTCATCGCGACCGGGGACGGGCTCGATTTCGAGGCGCTGCAGCTGCGACTGCACCCGGCCGCGTCGCGCGTGCAGATGCTCGCCGGGCAGACACCTGCGGCATTCATCGTGTTCGATCTGCTCGCGCTCGGCGACACCGACTACACGGGTCAGCCGTTCTCGGAGCGTCGCGCCGCGCTGGTCGAGGCGCTCGCGGGAACCGGCCCGACGTTCCACGTGACACCGGCAACGACCGATGTCGACACCGCGCAACGCTGGTTCGACGAGTTCGAGGGCGCGGGACTCGACGGCATCGTCGCCAAGCCGCTGGACGGGCGGTACCTGCCGGACAAGCGGACGATGTTCAAGATCAAGCACCAGCGCACGGCCGACTGTGTGGTCGCTGGATACCGGCTGCACAAGTCCGGGCCCGACGCGGTCGGCTCGCTGTTGCTCGGCCTCTACGACGGCGACGGATCACTGGCCTCCGTCGGAGTCATCGGCGCGTTCCCGATGGCACGTCGCCGTGAGCTTTTCACCGAACTGCAACCGTTGGTCACCACCTTCGACAATCACCCGTGGAACTGGGCGGCCTACGCGGCAGCCAATCCGGAGGCACGTGCCTACGGCGGCGGCTCGCGGTGGAACGCGGGCAAGGATCTGTCGTTCGTGCCGCTTCGGCCGGAGCGGGTGGTCGAGGTGCGCTACGACCACATGGAAGGCCAAAGGTTTCGTCACACAGCGCAATTCAATCGCTGGCGACCGGATCGCGACCCACGCTCGTGCACGTACGACCAGTTGGACCGGCCGGTGACGTTCCGTCTTGACGACATCGTGCCCGGCCTCATCCAGCAAGGCGAAAGCTAGCGGGCACGACTGTACTGCTGGTGGTCGGTCGCACTTTGCTGTGTGTGGCTGTTTTCCGGATGGCGATGTGCTGCTTTTCAGCGGCGTTGCGCACGCCGTCAGCCAACCTTGTCCTTACGGCGCGCTGCAATCGGTTGACCGGCCCCAGTGGCGACGGGCATGACGGGCATGACGGGCCATCGTGTCAACGATGCCGCACGCCACCTGCCCATGCGCGATTTCCGGTGACGCACCACTGCCGCTCGAATCCATGGCGGTGATCGGACTCGGCGTCGGAGTTAGCTGCAATTGCCGGATGAGCGCCTGCGAGATGAAGGTGATTGATTCCTTCTGATCAGCGAATACGATTCCAAATATTCTGTGCGCCTTGCATCTCGTGGGATTACGTGGTCTATTCTCTTCTAGAACATGTTCTAGTAATTGACGTGGGTGCCGGACGCGGCGGACGCAGGGGAATTAGCCGGAATCTCAGACGCTACGGAAATGGCGCTCATCCCGTAGCCGTGATGCCCGATGTGGACTATCTACTCCCCCGCCTTCCTCTGCCATGCCGCTGCACCCGATGGCGAAAGGGCGTTGATGACCTCAGCAACGGAGTCGACCAGTCTGGGCCGAGCCGGGGACGCGTTCCCGCCCTACCCGTACAGCTGGTATGCAGTGGCATTCGCCCATGAAGTCGCCCCCGGCACTGTCCTGACGAGACGCTTCCTCGACGGCGAGATCATCGTCTTCCGGACCACCTCGGGCACCCTGTCTGCCGCCGAACCCTACTGCCCCCACCTCGGCGCGCACATCGGCAAACGCGGTTGGGTCGACGGCGAGGCGGTCGTCTGCCCGTTCCACGAATTCAAGTACGCAGCCTCGGGGCAGTGCGTCTCGACTCCTACCGGGGAACCGCCGCGCGGTGCGGCACTCAAGACGCTGCCAGTCCGTAATCACCTGGGCATGATCATGGTTTACCACGGCCCGCCCGGACAGGAGCCGGCGTTCGAACTCGACCTACCCGAATCCGATCCCGACTGGCATCCCATCGCCACGAAGAAACTGCACTTCAAGACCCACCCGCAGGAAGTCAACGAAAACGGGCTCGACCACGCGCATTTCGCGACAATCCACAAGTTCCGCAACTTCGTCGTACCCAAGCCCATGCAGATCGAAGGTCCGCGAATCTACACCGAATACGGTGGCACCAAACCCGTCCCGGTGATCGGTGGCGTCAGCTTCCACTTCAATTCCGTGCTCATCGGCCTGGGCTTCTCACTCGTGGAGATCGCCATTCAGGGCGGCCTGAAGGTTCGTCAGATGGTGCTGCCGACACCGGTTGCCGAACGTCACGTCGACATCTACATCGGAATCAGCGCCAAGAAACGGGCACGCAGCACGGTATTGCGGGCGCTGCTGGCACCGATCGAACGGCTTCTGGGCTGGATCGTGCTGCAGGTTGTGGCATCGGAGGTGCAGCGCGACCAACTCATCTGGGACGACAAGGTGTACCTCGAGCATCCCAAGCTCACACCGGGGGACGGTCCGATCGGCAAGTACCGGCACTGGGTCCGACAGTTCTACAGCGCATCGTGACGAGCACTGCCGTCACCCCGCCGGACAGTCGCGCTGAGCGTGTCAGCGGCATGGATGCCTGGCAGTTGTACCAGGAGACCAGGCTGCAGGTCGGCAATGGGATGTCGCTCATCCTCGTCGACCGCAGTTCGGTTATCGGTGATCTCCGTGAGTACGTGGTGTCCGCGCTGAACAACCGGATGCATCTGATGCCGGCGTATCGCAAAGTGCTCTACGACCCCTGGTTCAACCCGGACCGGCCGATGCTCGTCGCCCGACCCGAGATCGACGTGTCCGCACACGTGACGGCCCTTCCGATGCCCGCTCCCGGAGGCGCGGTCGGCGCAGCCAAGGCGCTGGCGCAAGTGCGTGCCATGCATCTGAATCGGCGGGAGCCGTTGTGGCACATGTACGTCCTCGATGACGAGGACACCGAGCGGTCCTACCTGATTTCGGTCGTCCACCACCTTCTCGTCGACGGCGACTCGACGATGGAGGTCGTCGGCTGCCTGATGACACCAGGGGATCTGAGCGCCCGGCCTCCCAAGCCGATCCCAGCATCCTCGACCTTTCCGGCCCGGCCGTCGGCTGTCGTGCGAGATGCCCTCGCACGTAAGGGAAACCGACTACGTCGGCTGCCACGGTTGGTGACGACCTCAGCGCGTATCGCGCGCAGCAAGTGGGCGGCCCGCCACCTGGACGTCAAGGCGCCCAGGACAGCCCTGAATTGCTCGTTGTCGGGATCCTCGACCGCGGCGGTGGCCGTTCTACCGATCGTCGATCTGCAGACGGTGGCCGAAAAGCACTCGGTCACCATCAATCACGTCCTGCTCAGCTGTGTGGGCGCGGCACTGAACGAGGTTCTGCGCCGACGGGGGGAGCGTCCCGCCGAGCCGTTGGTCGCGGCCGTACCGTATGCGATGCGCGCTGCCGACACCTCCGACTATGTCACCGACGGTGTCGGGACCACCACCGTGCTGCGAGTCAATCTCCACACCACCGTCGACGACCCGGTGCGGCGCCTGCTCGCGGTCGCCGAACATGCCCGCGCCGTGAAAGCGGTGCAGGAACAGCGCGGTGTCAACCTGTTCCGGCAGTGGAACGAGTACGCCCCGGGCCGGGCGGTTAATCTGATGTTCCGAGCTATCGAGCGTTTCGGCCTGGCCGAGCGTATTTCGTGGCCGTGCAACGTGATCGTCTCCAACGCCAGCGGGATCGCCGTCGAAGATCCGGTGTTTCTCAACCTACCCGCGTTACGTTTCCACCCGGCCGGCCCGCTCTATCACGGCATGGGGCCCAGCGTCATCGCGATGACGTGGGACAGCAACCTGTGCCTTTCGGTGACGGCGGACACCCGCCACGTTGCCGACGCCGCCGTCATCACCGACGGGATCGCCGCCGAGTTCGCGGCCCTACTGGGCTCGGCGGGTTAGGGGGCAGGTGTTCACTCTGCGGTTCGACATGCGCGCGCCCGCCCGTGGCACGCCGCCATCGATCCTGTATCCGGCCGCGCTGGAGATGGCCGAATGGAGCGAGACCCGCGGGTTGATCCTGCTGGTCGTCTCCGAGCATCACGCCGCCGAGGACGGATTCCTGCCAAGTCCGCTGCCGATGGCCGCAGCACTGGCGGCCCGCACCAAGTCGGTACCGATCGCGGTGAGCGCCCTGATCCTGCCGCTGTACAACCCGGTCCGGTTGGCCGAGGACATCGGTGTGCTCGATCACCTCAGCGGTGGGCGCATCTCCTACACGCTGGGAATCGGGTATCGGCCTGAGGAGTTCGAATCTTTGGGGGTGGACTACCACCGCCGTGGTGAGCTGGCCGACAGCCACTTGGACATTCTGCTGAAAGCCCTCGGCGGCGAGCGCTTCAATGACGACGGACGGAGTGTCCTGGCTCAGCCGGCGCCCGAGGGTAAGGTGCGCATCTCCTACGGTGGGGGGACGCCACAGGCCGCGCGACGCGCGGCCCGGTTCGGGTTGGGATTCAACGCGCAGAACAATCTGCCCGAGGTGGTGCAGGCCTACTACGACGAGTGCACCCGGCACGGCCACGCGCCCGGGAGGGTGCAGCAGCCACGGCCTGGATTCCCGACCACCGTGTTCGTCGCGGATGACGTAGACCGTGCCTGGCAGGAGATCGGGCCTTACTTGTTGCATGACGCGGTCAGCTACGCGCACGGCCATCACGACCCCCACATCGTCAGTCTGTCCAAGGCGAACACCATCGATGCGCTGCGCGCCGAGAACGGCAGCCACCGCATCTACACCGTCGAGCAGGCGGTCGAAGCCATCGCCCGGGACGGCGTCCTGTCCCTGCATCCGCTGTGCGGTGGCCTGCCGCCTGACATCGCGTGGACATACCTGCGGCGCGTGGTCGACGAGGTGCTGCCGCAGGTGCCCCGCTAAAACGTCACGCCGGTGAGAGATTCGGCGGCTTCCCACAGCCGCGCGGCGGTGAACGGATCGCGGGCGGATGCGGCGGAGTCGACTTTGACAGGTGGCCCGATGGTCTGGAATCGGCCACCGGGGCCGTAGAAATCACCGGCCACGGCTGCCGGGTCGGCCGCGGCACGCAGGATGGGCAACGCTCCGGCGTCGGCGTCTTGAACGAACCACGATGTGGAGAAGCGCAGCAGCGGGTGATAGGCCAACTTCTGCCAGCCCTGATCGCGCAGCAGGGCGGTGCGGGCGCTGCCGGGATGAGCGGCGAGGCAACATGCACCGTGTCTGCGGTTCAGCTCGTGCATGAAAAGTACCTGTGCGAGTTTCGAATTGGCGTATGCCCGCGCACCGCGGTACTTCTTGTCGCTGTTCAGATCGTCGAAATCGATGATGCCGCGGCGGTGCGTAACGCTGCTCACCATGACCACGCGTTGCGTTTTGTCTTTCAAGAGCCCGGTCAGGGCGAAGTGGCCCAGGAAGTTCACACCGAAGTGGGCCTCGAAGCCGTCGCTGGTCTCGGCACGCCGTCGGTGCCTGATGCCGGCGTTGTTGATCAGCAGGTCAATTCGGCTGTGCCGCTGGCGCAGAGTGTCGGCGCAGCGTCGCACTGAGCTCAGGTCAGCGAGATCCAGTGGGGCGAACTCGGTCACTGCGCGGGGATGGCGTTGCGTGATGGCTGCCCGAGCTGTCGTCGCCGCGTCACGGCTGCGGCAGGCCAGCACGACGGTGGCGCCGAGCTTGGCCAGCCCCTGAGCGACCTCCAGGCCGATGCCGCTGTTGGCTCCGGTGATCACGGCGACGCGCCCATCCTGGCGGCTGGCGTGGGTCATGGTCCACGGTGTGCTGGTCATCGTCGCTCGAGGATAGGCGAGGTCTGGCACCTCGGGCTCGGTGTGCCCTACCCACCGGTTGCCGAGCGGTTCGAGCGACTGGAAGAAGCCCTGCAGATCTGCAAGCAGATGTGGGACCCCGACAACAACGCGCTTACGCGGGCAAGCACTATCAACTGCAGGAGACGCTGTGCTCGCCGCAGCCGATCCACCGGCTCAACGTGTTGATCGGCGGTGGCGGAGAACGCAAGACGCTTCGCCTGGTGGCCCAGTACGGCGACGCGTGCAACCTGTTCGCGACCTCACCCGACGACGTCGCCCACAAGCTCGGCGTCCTGCGTCGTCACTGCGATGATCTGGGTCGCGACTACGAGACGATCCGCAGGACAGTGACGGTCCACGATCCCCAGCCGACCAAGGACACCCGCGACGAATTCGTCCGTGCCATGAGCAATACGCAAAGCTGGGCATCGACACCGCGATCGTCATGCCGAGCGACGGTGCTCCGGCGGAGTGGTTCGACAGCGTCGCCCCGGCGGTCAAGCATCTGGCCGAACTCTGACGCTTGTGCACGAGCTGCGGCTTCCCCGTGAGCTGGGGCTCAGCCTCAGAAGTCACACGTCGTCACGTTTCTCAACCTGGGTGCTCTGGCCCGCGAGCAGACACAAACTCGCACGTTTTCACCGATTTCCGTGCGAGTTTGCGTCTGCTCGCGGGGATGGGGTGACCCCTTGACTTGAATGTAGGTTGAGGTTGCACGCTGGGGTGCATGAAACAAGTCCTGAGCGATCTCTGGGAAACCCGGACCTATTCACCGTTTCCGGGCCTGACGACCCACGCATACCTGTGGACGCCGGCCCGGGCGCTGTTCTACTCGCCCGGCACCGACGACGACTTCGACGAACTCGCCGGCCTCGGCGGCGTCCGTGACCACTACCTGTCCCACCGCGACGAGGCAGGGCCGATGCTGAAGACCATCGCCGAGCGGTTCGGTTCCACACTGCACGCCCCCGAGGCCGACCTGCCCGACATCACCACGCACGCCCACGTCGACGTGCCCCTGAGCGGACGCCACACCGACGGCAACGGCATCGAGATCATCCCGACGCCCGGCCACTCCCCCGGCAGCGTCTGCTACCTGGTGCCCGGCGCCGAAGGCCGCTATCTGTTCACCGGCGACACACTGTTCTGCAATGCCGATGGTCAGTGGTGGGCCGGCTACATCGAGGGCTTCCACCAACCGGAAGACGCCGACACGATCGCCGACAGCCTGCGCGTGATCGCCGAACTCGCCCCCGATGTGGTGATCTCCAGTGCCTTCCAAGGGGATTCGGCCGTCCACCGGATCGAGCCGGGCCAGTGGCGCGGCCATGTCGCACACGCGATCGCGGGACTGCCTACTTCTGCGCGTACATAGCGACCAGGCCGCGCGCCACCGCGAATCGCGGACCGTGCACACCGTCGATGTCGGCGCGCCCGACCACCACCCGGGCGCCGCGCAGCGCCTCGGCGACCGTGCGCAGCAGCTCGTCGTCGAGCGCACCGCCGCCGGCCAGCACCAGCGCCGTCGGCGGTGCGTCGAAGGCGGTCAGGCAGCGAGCGATGTTGGCGGCGACGGCCTCCTGCTTGATCGCCAGCCTCAGGCTGCGCCACTCTTCGGCAGCGAGCCTGCTGGAGAACGGCACCAGACCCGCGCTGCCGCGTACACACAGCCTGCCGATCGCATCCGAGGATGCGGGGGCGTCGAGGAATACCCTGCGACCGTCCTCCTCGTGTGCGACATGGGGTCCCTCGACGCGCACCGCCGGCGTCCGTTTGACGGTCTCGGCCAACGCCGACGGCACCCCGAGTACGCGAGCGACTGCGACGGTGATCGACTCGCCCGCTCCAGCCGCCACCACCGTTCGGTCCGCGCTGATCAGATCGACTGTGCCGCCGCCGATATCGCACACCATTGCGCCCGCAGGGATGCCTGGTGTGGTGCGGGCGCCCCACGCCGCAGCCTCCGGCTCCGTCGACAACGTCTGGGCGGGGCGACCGGTGAGCTCGCTCAAGGTCGCGGCGGCATCTTCGGCCTCGTCGGCGGCCAGCAGGGCCACCACGGTGCCCTGGGTGTCGGCCACGCCGCGGCGCAGCCATGCGCCGTTGTCGATCGACGCAAGGTCGGTGAAGAACGCGTCGTGCACGGCGAGCCCATCCGCCGCTGTGGGCACCGTCCGCAGCCGGACGCCGCGCACGCTGCCCGGCGCCGAGCGCCGCAGCACTCGGTGCGCTTCTGCGGGCGAATACCGAACGATCGTCGAATCGACTTCGATGTCCACGTAGTCGTCGTCGGGAGCCGGCGGCTCCGGCGGTTCGGTACGTCGGGTCACCGCGATCGCGGCGGAATCGGCCAACTCCCGGCAGAACTCTGCGACCTCGACCAAGCTGCCGGGCGGCAGATGCAGTGCCGCCGACAGCGCGATCGGATCCGCCATCGCCCGGTATGAGCGACCCTCCTCGACCACTTCGACGGCCACGAGCGCTCCGGGCGCCAGGCCGTCCACATCGGCCTCGTCGACCACCGGCACATCCACAGGTATCCGGTTGCGGATCAGCACCGCATCGTCTTGGGCCGCCACCACGCCGACCACCTGCCAGCCACGCTCGACCGCGGAGGTGATCTCACGGGCGGCGACCTCGAAGTCCGTGGTGGCATCGACGGAGATGACGATCGGGACGTCGAGAACCGGGGCGGTCAGATCGGTGAGCCGAACATGCTGTCCCACCCCGTATCCCGCACCCGCCGGGGTACTCCCATCGGGCCGCCGCAGGCTGCGCACCGGCGACGCCGGCGAGAATGCGGCCGGTATCGGCGCGGTGGCCGTGTCGACCGGGCGCAGAACCGACAGCAGTAGTTCGTCCGCGACCGTTCCCGCATCCACCTCGATCCTGTGCAGCAGCGCCGCCGCACCACGCAGCGATTCCGCATCGCCCTTGCGTCCTCTGGTGGGCGCCTGTCCGTGGGCGAGCGTCGTGACGGCGCCGTCTTCCACCTGTGCCAGCAGGATCTCGGTGGTGTGGTTGCCGACGTCGATTCCGGCGACGACCGTGCGAGTCACCGCAGCAGGCCGCGGCGGGCGTAGACGGCGGCGGCCTGTTCCACCAGTGCCGCGCAGCGCGGGGCGCCGCGGGCGATCAACGACGCCCGCAACGCGTCGAGTTCGGCGGCCGTGGACCGGTGGGGGCGCAGCGCCTCGTACAGCGCCATCACCTCCTCGTCATCGACGGTCGCGAGTTCGGCTGCGCGCAGCAGGTTTTCGGCGAGCTGTGGGTTCCCGCCGGCCTCGGCCACCGTGGCCTGGTGCGTCAGCACCGCAGGATCCATCCGCAGATCACCCAGGCCGAGCTTGCCGTCCACCGCATTGCCGACGGTGATGTCGTTCATGGGGTCTCCACCTTCACCGTGACCGGAGGCAGGCCGGGTTCGAAAGCGTCGCGCTCCAGCGCGACGAGCGCCACCGCCCGCGCGTGGTAGCGCGCGGAGATCGACTCGTCGGTGCCGCCGGTGAAGATCGGTACCGGCGCCATCCCCTTGGCGTGCCGGGCCGCGTTCTTGCCGAGCTCGCGGTACATCTTCGCGGTCAACAGCGGCGCCACACTGAACAGTTCCAGGTTGGCCAGCGGCGCCAGGTCGCGGCGGTGGATCAGCGCGGTGCCCTTGCCCTGCAACCCGATTCCGATACCCGAGCCCGACAACCGGGCGGCGGTCAACCCGATCAGGCCGACGTCGATCGTCGAGCGCACCCGCGCCGTGCGCGCGATGCAGCCCTCCTCCTCCAGGCCCGCCGAGATCTGCCGCAGCACCTCCCCGATCGGCAGCCCGCACAGCGTGAGCCACACGCTGTGACCCCAGGCCGGCGAGAGCCCGATGCACACCTCGCGCGGGTCGCTGCCCTGCCGGGCCGGCTCCACCTCGGTCACCAGGACGTGACCCCGGTGCTGCTCCTGGTCGGCGGTCAGTTCGGCGCTGCTGCGTGCCTGCCGGATCCCGTCGATCTCGGCACGACGCTGCTCGGTGGGTGCGTAACCCGTTGCCGGGCCCCGGTAGTCGTTGGGATCGGTGAGTTTGGACAGCACCCGGAACTGCTCGTCGAAGATCGCCGAGGTCTGCAACTGGTCCCCGCGCAGCCGTTCACGGGTCAATGTCGCGATCGCCTCGGCTTCGTCGGTGAACCCGGTGCGGTGCAGGGACGCGATCACGTCGAACACCGTCAGCTGCCTGGCTTCGATCGAGGCCGCCGCCTCTCCCACCATCTTCGGATGGCCGGCAGGCAGATCGCGGGATCCGTTGGCGGCCACCACTTGCTCGACCCGGGCATCGTCGTAGTCGGCCAGTCCGAGGTCGCGGTAGACCGCCTGGACGGCCTTGGCCGCGCGGCGGCGCACCGCGGTCAGATGCTCCGCAGACACGGTGCGCAGCCCGCCGTCGGCGCCCCAGTCGCGCTGCAGCACCAGGAAGTCGTCCATGTCGTCGGCGTTGAAGTTCGAGAGTGCGAACGCGTTGTCGTAGCGCGGGATGGACCCGAAGCCGGAGAAGATGAAGTCCGCCCCGGCCAGCAGCACCGGCAGAGTGTGGGCGCTGCGGCGGATGTCGGACTCGGAGATCAGATTGTCGTTGCCTGCGCACGACTCCAGGTCTCGCATCATCACCATCAGGTTCTCGGCGAGCAGTTCCTTCATGCCCTCGGGCACCGAGGCCACCACCCCGACCCCGTCGATGCCGCCGTTCTGCACACCCTGCGATCCCAGTGCGCGTGCCAGCGACACGCACCGCGACTCGAGGTACAGGATCGAGCACTTCTCGGCGGCACCCATCAGCACTTCGGCGCCGCCGCCGCTGGTCACCCGCATCTTCAGACCACGCGACGCGTACGCCGACGTGAGGATCGCCTTGCTGAACGGGGTGTCGTCGCCGTCGATGAACACCTGCTCGGTGCCGTAGATCGAGATGGTCTCGGCATAGCTGGTCAGTCCGCGCAATCCGAGACGCAGCTCGAGGGCCTCCTCGATCGAGCACTGCGCCATCGCTCCCGGGGTGCCGACCTGGCTGCCGATCAGCAGCGCGACGGCATTCGACGGCGCGTCGCCGAGCACCGGCACCGTCGTCTCCACCTCACGGAACCCGTACGCGACCGCACTGGCCGCGTCGGCGGCAATGAGCAGCGGATCGTCGAGTTGGTTGGTGACGTGGGCCTGGTTGCTCGGTGTCCGGCGGGCACGCATCTTGGCCATCGCCATCTGCATCTCCACCGGCGACAGCAGCGCCACCACGCGGGCGAGTTTGGCGGGGGTGGTGCCGCCGATCAGCCGCACCACCTCCGCCCGCGGCACGTTGATGTCGACCACCATCCGCGCCAGCGTCTCGTCATCGAGGGCCATCGCCTCTTCGGCGACCGCGAGGTCGATGCCGTAGCGGGCGATGAACTCGTCGATGACGTCGAACTCGACGACGTCTTTGGCGTCGAGTTCGACTACCGCACCGTCACGAACGACCAGCGACGGTGCGGGGTCATGCGGGCTGTGCATCGCGATCAGCCCGAGTGCGGCGTCCGGGACGCTGAACCCGTCGAGGTTGACAGGTTTCGAGTCCAGAACCCGGAACCTGCCCAACTCGTCAGCCACTGAAGAACCCTTCTATTCGCGGATCTCGCTGTCGTCGTACACGATCCGGCCGATCAGCTCGTAGCGTCGCTTGTCCTTGAACTTGAAGTACAAGGCCATCGCCGCGCCGAAGGCGAACACGCCGACCACGATCCATGGTGTCAGCTTGAAGAGCAACGTGCCCGACGCCGCGCCCGCGGCGGACTCCTTGTGCTCCCACAGCAGGTACACCACGTAGAGCATGCCGATACCGCCGGTCAGCGGAGCCAGGAACGTCTTGAACCAGTGCGCGCTGGACGGGTGGTTCTTGTGGAAGTGGAAGTAGGCGACCACGGAGAAGGCGCACAACGACTGCACGATCAGGATCGCCATCGTGCCGAGAATCGCCAGCAGCGTGTACATGTGGATGTAGGGATCCATGCCTGCGACGAAGAAGGCCAGCACCAGCACCAGCGCGATGCCGCTCTGCACGAACGACGCGATGTAGGGCGAACCGTGCTTCTTGTGGGTGGCGCCCAGCGTCTTCTGCAGGCCCTCGGACAGGCCTTCGCGGCCCAGCGCGTACAGGTAGCGCGACGCACAGTTGTGGAAGGCCATGCCGCAGGCGAACGAGCCGGTCACCAACAGGATGTTGAACAGCGTGATCGCCCACTCACCGTAGGCGTCGCGCACCGGGGCGAAGAAGATCTCCGAGGAGGTGTCCGCGCTCTGGGCCAGCTCGATGGCGCGCTGGGGCCCGGTGCCCGCGATGGCCATCCACGACACGAAGACGTAGAAGATGCCGACGCCAAGAACGGCGATCATGGTGGCGCGCGGGATGATCCGCTTGGGGTCCTTGGACTCCTCGCCGTACATGGCGGTCGATTCGAACCCGACCCACGACCAGAACGCGAAGAACAGGCCGAGGCCCGCGCTGGCGCCGGCGATCGCGGCGGGCTGGAACGCACCGACCGGGTTCAGCGTCTCGGCGATCGCGAAGCCGTCGGGTCCGCCGCCCTTGACGGCCACCGCGACGGCACCGAGGGCCAGCATGAAGATCTCGGTGATCAGGAAGACACCGAGCACCTTGGCGGTCAGGTTCACGTCGAAGTAGGTCAGCACGCAGTTCAGTGCGAGCATCAGCAGCGCCGGGATCAGCCAGTGGATGGTGACACCGAGCTGGGACGCCAGGAAGTTCTGGAAGAAGAACGCGAAGATGCCGATCAGCGACGCCTCGAACACGATGTAGGCCAGCGTGATGATCAGGCCGCTGGCCATGCCCATGACGCGACCGAGGCCGTGGGAGATGAAGCCGTAGAACGCACCGGTGGCAGTGATGTGCTTGGCCATCGTCGCGTAGCCGATCGCGAACAGGCCCAGCACGATGGTGGCGACCAGGTAGCCCGCCGGCGCATGCGAACCATTTCCGAACCCGACCGCGATCGGGACGTTGCCGACCATCGCGGTGATCGGCGCGGCGGTGGCCACCGCCATGAAGATGACCCCGAAGGTGCCGACGGCGTTGCGTTTGAGCCGTTGGACCGAGTCGGTGGTGGATGTTTCACGGGGAACGACGTCTTCTGTCATATGCAGAGACCTTCCAGGGCGAAGGAGGAGAACCCGGTCCAGCGCAACTCGACACCGAAGTGTGGTCTAGACCACACTGCTGAACCTCAGACATATTGGCACTACCAATTCAGCTGTGCAACCCCTGTGGACGCGGGGATTGACAGAAATGGTCCTACCGTTTAGCTTTTGGTCACACCCGGCCGACCGCACGACAGGGAGTCCCGTGTACGACTACGGCACGTTCTCATTCGATTCCAAAGCCCAGGTGCTGGAACGTGCCAAAGAGTTCTGGAACCCGGACAAAACCCAGTTCTGGACCGACTCCGGCGTCGACCTGGTGATCGACCGCCGCGAAGGCTACTTCCTGTGGGACATGAGCGGGCGCCGCCTCATCGACATGCACCTCAACGGCGGCACCTACAACCTCGGGCACCGCAATCCCGAAGTGATGCAGGCGATCACCGACGGCATGCAGCACTTCGACGTCGGCAACCACCACTTCCCGTCGGTCGCCCGGACGGCGCTCGCGCAGAAGCTCATCGAGTCCGCACCCGCGTCACTGAGCAAGGTGGCCTTCGGCTCCGGCGGCGGCGAGGCCATCGACATCGCGCTCAAGAGCGCCCGGCACGCCACCCAGCGCCGCAAGATCGTCTCGATCGTGAAGGCCTACCACGGTCACACCGGACTGGCCGTCGCCACCGGAGACGACCGGTTCGCCAAACTCTTTCTCGCCGACCGGCCCGACGAGTTCGTCCAGGTCCCCTTCGGTGACACCGACGCGATGGAGCAGGCGCTGCGCGGCCGCGATGTCGCCGCGGTGATCATGGAGACCATCCCCGCCACCTACGGATTTCCGCTGCCCCCCATCGGTTACCTGGAGGCCGTCAAGCAGTTGTGTGAGCGCTACGACGCGCTCTACATCGCCGACGAGGTGCAGACCGGGCTGATGCGCACCGGCGAGATGTGGGGCATCACCAAGCACGGCATCGACCCGGACATCATGGTCACCGGCAAGGGACTCTCCGGCGGCATGTACCCGATCACGGCCGCCCTGCTCAGCGACCGCGCCGCGCAGTGGCTCGAACAGGACGGCTTCGGCCACATCTCCACTTTCGGCGGAGCCGAACTGGGATGCGTGGCCGCCATGAAGACCCTCGAGATCACCAGCCGCCCCGAGGTGCGCTCCTCGGTGCACTACATCGCCGACATCTTCGCCGCGGGTCTCGCCCGGATCCAGGCCGACCACCCGGGCTGGTTCGTCGGCATCCGGCAGAACGGTGTGGTGATCGGGCTGGAGTTCGACCACCCCGAGGGCGCGAAGTTCGTGATGCGCGAGCTCTACCAGAACGGAGTGTGGGCGATCTTCTCGACCCTGGATCCCCGTGTGCTGCAATTCAAACCGGGCCTGCTGCTCAACCGTGACCTCTGCGAGGACGTGCTCGACCGCGTCGAGGTCGCGGTCGGGCGGGCAAAACTGGCCGCAACCGGACGGAGGAAGCCGTGACCGCGGTAGCCCGCGCAGGTCAGGTGCTCGAGCGGGCGCGCTTCGCCGCGGCCGCCTACGCCGACTACGACCAGGACTCGGTGAGCCGGATCGTCGAGGCCGTAGCCGAAGCCGGCCACCGCGACGCCGAACGCTTCGCCGCGGCCGCGGTCGCCGAAACCCAGATGGGCGTCGTCGAGGACAAGGTGGCCAAGAACCGCGCCTGCTCGCGCGGCATCGTCGAGTTCTACCGCGGCCAGGACTACGTGACGCCGCGGATCGACACCGCCCGCAAGATCGTCGAGATACCCCGACCCGCGGGTGTGGTGCTGGCGCTGACGCCGACCACCAATCCGGTTGCCACGGTGTACTTCAAAGTGATCCTGGCGCTGATGACCCGCAACGCGGTCGTCGTCGCGCCGCACCCCCGGGCCAGGCAGTGCTCGGCCGACGCCGCACGGATGCTGGCCGAGGCGGCCGTCGCCGCCGGCGCTCCCGACGGCATCGTGCAGGTCATCGACGAGCCGTCGCTGCCGTTGGTGGAAGCGCTGATGTCCGACGAACGCACCGATGTCATCGTCGCCACGGGCGGCACCGGCGTGGTGCGCGCCGCCTACTCTTCAGGCAACCCGGCTCTCGGGGTCGGCCCCGGTAACGTCCCCGTGTTCGTCGACGCGACCGCCGACGTCGACGCGGCCGCGCGACGCATCGTCGACAGCAAGGCCTTCGACAACTCTGTGCTGTGCACCAACGAGTCGGTCCTCATCGTCGAGGACGCGGTCGCCGCGCGGCTGAGCACCGCCCTGACCCGGCACGGCGCCCACATCCTCGACACGGATTCGGCGAATCGGCTACGCGAGTACATGTTCCCCGACGGCGCGCTGAACACCGAGGTCGTCGGCCGTGACGCCGCGTGGATCGCCGAGCGGATCGGCCTGCGCGTCACTCCCAAGACCCGGGTGCTGATCGCGCCGTTCACCGACGTCATCGGCGAGGAGGTGCTGACCCACGAGAAGCTCTGCCCGGTGCTGGGGATGACGACCGTCGCCGATGCACCGCGCGGAATCCGCGCCGCCCGTGCGGTGGTGCGGATCGCCGGGGCCGGCCACTCTGCCGCGATCCACAGCGAAGACGCCTCTGTCATCACCGAATTCGCCGCCCAGGTGCCGGTGCTGCGCGTCTCGGTCAACGTCGGCAACAGCACCGGCAGCTCCGGGTTGGACACCAATCTCGCCCCGTCGATGACGATCGGCACCGGCTTCGTCGGGCGCAGCTCCATCGGCGAGAACCTGCAGCCCGAGAACCTGCTGAACTGGGCGCGGATCGCCTACAACGCCGATGCCGGTGTGACCATGCCGAACTTCGCCGGGCTGTCCCCGTGGCGCTCGCCTGTCGGGCCCGTCCCGGCGTATCCCCGCGCGTCCAACGACCCGACCGCCGCCGCCCCCGCCGCCCCCGCGGCG